>JBGVPG010000001.1:0-5707 GCA_045126855.1 Eubacteriales bacterium
TTTACTATGAGACAACTCTTTGCACAATGAAAGACGGAGCCATCACAGTTCCTGAAATCGTTACTGAATAAAAAAGGAGGAGAAAATAATGAAAAAGGTATACGTAAGTCCTGAAGTAGAGTACATTAATTTCTACTCCGAAGACACTATGAATGGTGAAGGCGGCGCATCTCTTGTTATCGGTACTACCGATGACATCGGCACCTGGAACTAATTTATAGCAATACAAAAGGCGGACTTAGGTCCGCCTTTTCTTATGAAATGCGCTATGCGCTTGAAATGTCGCACTGCGTTGCAGGCGACGTGAAATGACGCTTTGCGTCATGAAATGATGCCGACGGCATCATTGATTTCGAGAAGCCTATTATATTTCGCAACTCTTTCGCCGCGGCAGGGAGCGCCGGTCTTGATGAATGGCGCGGCGGTGGCGACCGCCAGGTCGGCGATGAAGGGGTCGGGAGTGTCGCCCGAGCGGTGGGATATAATATATTTGTAGCCTTTCTCTTTTGCGAGCTTTATTACGTCCATGGTCTCGGTGAGACTGCCGATCTGATTGGGCTTAATGAGAATTGTGTTGCCGATGCCCATTGAGATGCCCATAGAGAGCCTCTCACGGTTGGTAACGAACAGGTCGTCGCCTACGAGCATAATTCTCTCGCCAAGGGCGTCGGTGAGCATGCGCCAGCCCTCGAAGTCGTCCTCGCCCATACCGTCCTCAATGGAGATTATGGGATAGCTGTCGCACAGACGGGTGTAGTATGCCACAAGCTCGCTCTGAGTCATGGTGGTGCCACGCTTGGGCAGGCGGTAGACTCCATTTTCCGTCCATTCGCTTGACGCCACGTCAAGGGCAATTCCAACCTTGTCGGTGGTGTAGCCGCTCTCCTTGATAGCTCTGACGAGCAGGGCAATAGCCTCCTCGTCGCTTGGCAGGTCGGGGGCAAATCCGCCCTCGTCACCAACGCCCGTGGAGAGTCCCTCGGACTTCAGTATTTTGCCAAGGGTGTGGTATATCTCGCTGCCGCAGCGAATGGCGTCGGGCAGGGAAAGACCGTGGGGAACGACCATAAATTCCTGAATATCAATATTGTTCTTTGCGTGTGCGCCTCCGTTCAGCAGGTTGAACATTGGGGACGGAAAGGCGATTTTATCGCCACGGAGAAGCTCGAAGACCTCCTTGCCATCTGCCGCGGCAGAGGCACGTGCCGTTGCTATGGAGACGGCGAGAATGGCGTTTGCGCCGAGGTTCGACTTGTTTTTACTGCCGTCAAGGTGGAGCATCTTCTCGTCCACGGCTCTAAGGTCCTCTGCCTCCATACCCAGAAGGGCAGGGCGAATGATATCGTTCACGTTTTTCACGGCGTTCTGCACGCCCTTGCCGTTGTAACGGCTCTTGTCACCGTCACGAAGCTCGTGTGCCTCGTGTATTCCCGTAGATGCGCCCGAGGGCACGGATGCTACGCCCTGAGCTCCGCATTCAAGGCTGACCTTTGCCTCCACGGTGGGGTTGCCACGGGAGTCCAGAATCTCACGGGCGGTGATATTAACGATAGTTTTCTTCATAATTTTTTATATCCTTTTTTAGTTATTTTGTCCTTTTTTTGATTAAAAAATTCGTTACAATCACTATGGTAATGTTAACAAACTGTAAATAAAAGGCGAAAAAGGTTGAAAAATGCACGCTGAAATGTTAAAATCCCTTTCGTATATATAAAAGGAGAAAAGGTATGAGACACTTTATTCTTTACAACCCTACCGCAGGTCACGGACACGAAGATGATGAGATCAAGATTCTGAAGTCTGATATCGGCGGTGAGTGCATCCTTCTTGACGTTACCAAGGAGGATGGTTATGCGAAGGATCTTGCGGATCTTCAGGCTGACGACGTCGTAACCGTTTCGGGCGGCGACGGAACTCTTAACAAATTCATTAACACGGTTGATATTGACAATATTCCCTGCGACGTGTATTACTACGGCTCGGGCAGCGGAAACGACTTTTTCCACGACATTACCGACGGCAAGTTCTCCGACAAGCCGGTTAAAATTAACAAGTACATCAAGGGTCTTCCCACAGTTACCGTAAACGGCAAGGATTATCGCTTCATCAACGGCATCGGCTTCGGTATCGACGGCTACTGCTGTGAGGTGGGCGACGAGAAAAAGGAGAAGGGCGAGGCGGTGAATTATACCGCAATAGCAATTATCGGTCTGCTCTTCAAATATAAGAGAAGAAACGCCAAGGTCACCGTTGACGGCAAGAAGCTGGAGTTTAAGAAGGTGACTATTGCACCTACCATGCACGGCAGATTATACGGCGGCGGAATGATGCCTACACCTGATCAGGACAGATTTTCGGGCAAGGTATCCTTTATGTGCTTCCACACCTCGGGTACGCTGAAGACGCTTATGATCTTCCCCTCGCTCTTTAAGGGTGAGCACGTTAAGCATACCAAGTATACCACCATCATCGAGGCAAAAGAGGTGTCGGTCGAGTTTGACGTACCCTGCGCACTTCAGATCGACGGCGAGACTATCAAGAACGTGAAGGGATATACCGTTAAGGCATATTAAGTAAAAAGCGATGCTCAGGCATCGCTTTTTTCTATGTTGGTCATTACTTCAGCGTAGGTATAAAGCGAGCCGAGACAGCAAAGTGCCGTGTTTTTTTCCTTTGCCCTGTTAATGCCGAGGGCGAGGGCTTCTGCAACCGAGCCGCAGGCTACGGCAGGGCAGGAGTGGGAGCGAATTACCGATGCATATTCCTCGGCTGAGAGGGCACGGGGGTTGCTCGGGGTAATGGTGTAGACGGTATCTGCGACGGTGGCTAGGGTCTGTGCCACGGCGTTATAGTCCTTGTCGGCGAGAATACCGCTGAGAATTACTACCTTTTTATTATTGAAATAACCCTTGATGCTCTCTGTGGCGGCGAGTATGCCCTGGTGATTGTGTGCGCCGTCGAAAATTACGGTGGGATTCTCATAAATTATCTCAAATCTCGCCTGCCACCTCGTGCTGAGAAGTCCCTTTTTCACCGCTTCGTCGTCGATTGAAATACCCTGCCTGCGGAGAATATCCACCGCCTCGAGAACGGTTGCGGTGTTTCGTGGCTGATATGCGCCGAGGAGAGGTATTTTCACCTCTTTGCCCTTGTAATTTATTTCCGTGCCACTGAGGTCAAAGCTCTTGATTTTCAGCTCGGAATAGTCTGTTTTGTAAAGTACACTTTCCATTTTGGCGGCATTTTCCATAATTACCGCCTCTGCATCGGGGTCTGTGCCGCCCCAAAGTGTGGGAGATTTCGCCTTGATTATGCCTGCCTTTTCGGCGGCGATCTCTGCCGTCGTGCTGCCGAGGAATGCGGTGTGGTCCAGGGCGATGCCCGTAATAATTGAGAGCAGGGGAGTGTCGATAATATTGGTGGCGTCAAGTCTGCCGCCCATTCCCACTTCCAGCACCACAAGGTCGCATTTGCTCTCACGGAAATAGTCAAAGGCTATGGCGGTGATAAGCTCAAACTCGGTTGGGCTGTCTGCCATTTTTTCTGCCACCCCCTTCGCCCTTTCGGTAAGTCGGGCGAGGGTATCGTTCGGTATATTCCTGCCGTCCACCCTCATTCGCTCGTTGAACTCACGGACGTAGGGCGAGGTGAAAAGGCCCACCCTGTAGCCTGCGGCACGCAAAATCGAGTCCAGCATTGCCGAGGTAGAGCCCTTGCCGTTGGTGCCTGCCACGTGTATGAATTTCAGCTCATTTTGTGGGTCACCGAGGCCACGGCAAAGTTCTCTCACTCGTTCAAGCCCCGGCTTGCAGAAGAAGTTTGACACCGAGTGAATGTAGCCGAGCGCCTCGTCGTAGGTCATCATTTTCTTCTAAGCTCCTTGATTCTCTTTTGGATTTCGGGGTTTGAAAGAAGAAGGTTGATTATTACTGCGTCAAGGACGGCGATAATGATATAGTTTAAGAGACGCCACAGCATAAGGATAGGGAAGGGCATGGCGTAATATGCGGCGAGACCTGCGGTCTTGATAATAATCGAGCCGAAGACGTGGGAAATGCTCACCGCCGTAATGGTTTTCAGCCAACCGTCAATATTCAGCCTTCTGCAGAAAGCGGCGCTAAGACCCGACAGCAAGCCAATCACCGCCGCACCAAGGGTGACCGCAGGATTTATGGTGTAGCCAACCATAAGGCAGCCGATAAGGTCTGCCATAATGCCAACCACAGCTCCTGCCACGGGGCCGAAGGCTATGCCGCTGAGGATGATAGGCGTGTTTTCAAGGCTGAAACGGAGGGTATCCCCAACGTTTATGGCAAGATATTTGCCCAGCAGTATGCTGATCGCCACCATAAGGGCGAGCAATACGGTTATTCTTAATTCATTTCTTCCTTTTTTCATAAAAAAACACCTCCACAGAGAGTTTTCCCATCGTGAAGGCGCAATACACCTATATACAGTGGGATGCGGATAGCACACCGCTTCGGCCGTGGCCTCATTCGTCCGAGTGACAACTCCCCGTCCACTCGGCACTCTGCGCGTGCAGTCCTACTCTGTTGTTAGTAGTATATCACATATTTTCTGAATTTACAAGTCGTAAAATAAAAAAAGTGACGAACTTGATAAAATTTTAGCAAACCTATTGATTATTATTTAAAAATGTGCTAAAATGTACTTTGGAGTGGAAGGGAACTTTCACACTTAGTTTAGATTTTATTAAATTTTTTATATTTTGGAGGTATACACCAATGGCAAATGTAAAGGTTGCAATTAACGGCTTTGGCCGTATCGGTCGTCTCGCTTTCAGACAGATGTTCGGCGCAGAGGGCTACGAGATCGTAGCTATCAACGACCTCACCAAGGCTTCTATGCTCGCTCATCTTCTCAAGTACGACACCGCTCAGGGTCGTTACGACGGTCACACCGTTGTTGCTGATGACGAGGCTAACACCATCACTGTTGACGGCAAGGTTCTCAAGATCTATGCTGAGAAGGACGCTGCTAACTGCCCTTGGGGCGAGCTTGGCGTTGACGTTGTTCTCGAGTGCACCGGCTTCTACTGCTCTAAGGATAAGTCCATGGCTCACATCAACGCAGGTGCAAAGAAGGTTGTAATTTCTGCTCCCGCAGGCAACGACCTCAAGACCATCGTTTTCGGCACTAACCACGAGACTCTTACTGCAGATGACCAGATCATCTCCGCAGCTTCTTGTACCACTAACTGCCTTGCTCCCATGGCAAAGGCTCTTAACGATTACGCTCCTATCCAGAGCGGTATCATGACCACCGTTCACGCTTACACCGGCGACCAGATGATTCTTGACGGTCCTCACAGAAAGGGTGACCTCAGACGTGCTCGCGCAGGCGCACAGAACATCGTTCCCAACTCCACCGGCGCTGCAAAGGCAATCGGTCTTGTTATCCCCGAGCTTAACGGCAAGCTTATCGGCTCTGCTCAGAGAGTTCCCACCTGCACAGGTTCTACTACTATCCTTGTTGCAGTTGTTAAGGGCAAGGACATCACCGCTGAGGGTATCAACGCAGCTATGAAGGCAGCTTCTTCCGCTTCCTTCGGCTACAACGAGGATCAGATCGTTTCCTCCGACGTAATCGGTATCACCTACGGTTCTCTCTTCGATGCTACCCAGACCATGGTTGCTAAGATCGACGAGGATACCTATCAGGTACAGGTAGTTTCTTGGTACGATAA
>JBGVPG010000002.1:0-49519 GCA_045126855.1 Eubacteriales bacterium
TCTTGACTGATGTCCAAGAAGTGCATCTACACCCCAGCCGCCATCAAGAAAGACTTTAATCTCCGCATCTATTGCGAATTGAAGAATCTGTCTTACATCTGTTATATTGACCATCTTATCATCCTCACAAATTCAAGTTTAACGATTAGTTTCCTAATCACCTTTATTATATCACATAATCTGCCAAATGTAAATAGGGCGGCTTGGTTTTTTACCTAAACCGCCCTATCTATTCTGTAAACTTTCATTATTCTGCGAGCCTAACGGCTCTGTTGCCCCTTTCGGGGCGGTACGCCACGCTAAAAGATTATCTATATGTATGTTAGGAAGAAAGGAAACAAAAAACTAACGGAAAAATCAGCATAGCGTACCACCTTTCTGCTTTTTGGAAAGCCTCACAGTTTCTTTAAGCCTTGCATCTGCGGTGGTTTTCCACCGCCCACTATTATGATACTGTTATTGTATCGCTAATATAACTCTAAAAATGACAATAAACAAAATATTTTTCTTTTAGCGTTGACTCATCAAAACATAATAGAGAACAGATTGCTATAAAGGCAAAGCAAAGCGTTCCAACCATCAAGACGAAACGAGTTATTGATATATTGAGTCGGCATTCTTTGCGTATGTTTCAAGATAATATCGTTAAGCTCTTGCGTTTCCGGAACTCGAAGTTTTTTAGCATAATCGCTCAAATGCTTCTTTATGTAGTTGCCATTGAGAGCAGTTAACCTAATAGCGATATAAAGCGTTTTAACATCATTGTGCTTCTTAAGACATTCTTTGATAGACAATATATTGCTGTTAAACATAGCGATATAGCAACAGTTTTCATCCATCAAGGGTACAATATTATGGTTGCTTTCCTCTAAAGTAAGATAAGACATAAGCTCAATAGGACTGTCAAATACAACAACCGAGCCGAATGAATTATTTTGCTTTGCTTCTTCCGAGCAATACATAAAGCCAACATTAGACTTGGTGACATAGTGATTAAATGAATATGTATTATCGCTGTGCTTGTACCTGCTCATCTTATAAACGGATGCTACATTACCATCTTCATCATAGGACAGAAAGCAAATGTTATAATGCGAGTCTACAACTATGTATTTACGTTCTACCATTTCATAAATAACGCTTTTGGAGATATGGAATACATCTTTTAATACGCCATAAATCGTTGCGAGTGCTACATCTTCAACATAGAGAATATTATCGTCAAGAATGTAATTAAGTGCATTGGGAGCAACGTTTGGCATACTACCAAAGCCATAATGAAGCGTAGCGTAATCTCTAACCACATCTTTATCTGCGTGCTTGAGGAATGTATCGCAAATATAATACGCTTGCAACATATTGAAATCTAAATACTTCTGCAGAGCAATAAACGGTGGTGCTAATTCACAAGTTTCAATGTTGAAGATACCTTCCTTTACAACATAACAGCTTGATTGATCCTTAAGAACAACAAGATCATTTTGCTTTTGAATGAGTGATTCATTCCACCACACTAACAAATGAAGCATATCGCAACGGTTGCAATTACATTTATCATCTTCTGTGATGAAATGCTTTTTGATTTTGTTTTCTGCAAGTCTGCATCTTGCAAAGCTGTTATCGGGGAGCTGAATGTTTTTCTTTTTAATTGTGTGTACTGACATATTAACTGTCTCCTTTTATATTGTTTTGATTGCGTATAGAATCTCGAGTTACTGTTTTTCTTGCTTTGCGGTGAACTTGCACATCAATAGAGCTTGTTAAGCTGTATGCCCCACAGAAAAGCCAACTTTTCTGTCTTCCTGGTCTCTCGCTCTATATTGCTGTGCAGTTTCAAATGCTTGTCTTTAGTTTCGTTCTTTGGAATAGTCTATATTTCCGCATCGTTTGTTGTTTCGATATTCTTGTCGCCTGAAAATATTATAGTAAGCTTTTTTTCGTATATCAAAGAAAAATGTTCGAGCAACGTGGTAGAACGCCAATCGTCTGCACAAATTACGGATTTCACTACAATAGGGGTACGCAAAAAGAAAAAGCAGACAGAAAAACTTGTTTCCATCTGCTTAAAATATGTAATTTTTGAGTGCTTCACCCTGACTGTATCGCTTCGCCGAAGCGCTGGAAGTGGACAACCTCGCGCTGGCGGAGGAACTTGATGGCGTCGTTGACGTCGGGGTCATCGGAGAGGCGGAGGATATTATCGTACATAGCCCTCGCCTTCTGCTCGGCGGCAAGGTCCTCGTGGATAGACGCCAAGGGGTCTTCCTTCGAGGCGATCGACATAGCGTTGAAGGGTACGCCCGAGGCGGAGGCGGGGAAAATGCCTGCGCCGTGGTCAACGTAATATTTATCAAATCCGCCTGCGATAATCTCGTCGGTTGTGAGATTTCTCGTAAGCTGGTAGACGATGCTGGCTACCATCTCCTGATGCCCTAGTTCTTCCGATCCTACGTCGGTTAAAATTCCGATTACCCTGCCGTCGGGCATTGTGTATCGCTGGTTAAGATAGCGCATTGCGGCGCCTGTCTCGCCATCGGGACCGCCGAGGGCGGTAATTATGAGGCCTGCAAGACGGGGATTGGGCCTTGCGATCTTTACGGGGTACTGAAGCTGCTTTTCATATATCCACATACTATCTCTCCTCTCGGGGCTGCATATAGTCGCCCTCACGCTGCCATGGCCAGGGTGTATTTACCCAGGTCCAATACTCCGTATTGACCACGCCCGAGGACTTCAGAGGACCTACGGTGTTCTCGTATTCCTCAACAAGGGGCTTCAGAGCGGTCACTGTTCGGTAGTGATAGTCCAGCGCAGTTTTGCAGTTTGGATGAGTGTCAAGGTAAAGCTCCAGTTCCTTCAGAACAAAGGTCAGCTCACGAATTCTCTCGGCAAGAGAGTGATTTGCATTATTATTCATTACCGTAAACCTCCTTAGGCTTATAAAGCTCCTCAAAGAGGGTGCCGTGGCGGAGGGCGTCTACCGCCGAATAGAGCATACGGAAGTGCTGATCGGGGGCATAGACGTAGGCTAAGGGCATATCGTCAAGGCAGGTATTGCCGCCGCAGTTATGGTTATTCTGTACACCGCCGACCGTGCCACCGTTGTTAGGTCTGTTGGGAGGATTGCAGCCGCCCGGTCTTTGCTGATCGGTCACGCCACCGACCGAGCCACCGGGATATCCGTTTTCATTTTTTTCCATTTTTCGTTTCCTTCTCATTTTTGCGACTGTGTCGCTGTTTACAGTATACGTTTTTCGTCAATTTTTGCTACGGAAGGCACTTGACTTAACAGGCAAAATATACTATAATAATAAATAAGGAAAGGCGGTGGAAAAATGGGCGCGACCTACGATTTTGAAAAGGAAAAGCTGATTCTCGGCGTTATATATCACGACAAGGCTGTGCTTGACGCCGCCATGGAGATACTCGTCGGTGAATTTGGCGAGATCGAGGATATGTCTGAGGAGTTTTCCTTCTCGGGCGAGTTTTCCACCTACTACGACGAGGAGATCGGCGGCGAGGGAATGCGACGTATTTACAGCTTCCGCGAGCTGGTTGACCCCTCTCGCCAGGCAGAGATAAAGACCCGTACCAACGAGATCGAGGCGCAGTTCTCGGTTGAGGGAAATCGAAGGATCAACCTTGACCCCGGCTTCATCAATCACGGCAGGCTGATGCTCCCCACAACCAAGGAAACGGGCTTCAGAGTTCCTCTCTCGGACGGGATTTACACCGAGCTTACGCTGTTCTGGGCTAGGGGCGGATGGCAGAAATTCCCCTGGACCTACCGTGACTACCAGTCCGAACGGGTACAGACCTTCATCACAAAGGTGAGAAAAAAGTACCTCGAACAGCGCAAAAAATGTAATAAAACAATGATAAAAGGCTAAAAATAGTCTATATTATGGAGATAATATGTTACTTGCATATCAAAAGCCATTAAAAGGAAAAAGTATCGGAATCGTATTCGGCTCCTTCTGTCCCCTGCACCAGGGTCACCTGGATATGATAATGAGGGCGAAGAAGGAGAACGACGGCGGTTGCGTTGTGGTCGTCTGCGGTTACTCGGGCGACAAGGGCGAGCCCAAGATGCCCCACGAGAAGCGTTACAGATACGTGCGTGAGTTCTTCAGAGACGACGACCTGGTTTCGGTCTACGCCATAAACGACAGTGAGCTTGGTTTCCCACTCTACCCCGACGGATGGGACGAGTGGCTGGTGGAGTTCAAGCGCCTGCTTGACATAGCAACCGATGGCAGCGATGCCGAGCGCATCTGGTACGTTGGCGAGCCCGATTATTACGACAGCCTTGTTGTCAGGGGCGAAAAGGCGGTTCTCCTTGATAGGAGCGAAAACCTTATCTCGGGAACTATGATAAGATCAAATCCCCTGAAACATTGGGACAAGATTGCAGGTACGTTCCGCCGTATTTTCAGCCTTAACATACTTATTATCGGTACTGTGTCAGAGGGAAAGAGCACCCTTACAACCGACCTTGGCAAGTATTTCAACTCGCTTTACAGCTACGAGTGGGCGCAAAACTACGTTGAGGAGCGATGCCTTTGCCCATGGGAGTTTGACAGCACCGACTTTATGTCCTTCCTTGACGGTCAGTACAAGCTGAACAAGAGCCTCATTGACTCCCCCGTAAGTAACGGAATTTTCTTTGCCGACAGCGATGCTATGACCACACGTATGTATGCCGAAATGCACGCTAAGGACGATGGCTACACCCTGAAGCCCGACGAGTTTGAGGTTATCGCCGCAGCGGCAGACGAGTACGGAAGAAAGAGCCGATGGGACAAAATATATCTGCTCTGCCCCAAGGGTGAGTTCGTTGGAGACACCTCCAAATTTATGCTCAACCCCACCAAGGAAAAGAGGCAGGAGATGTACGAGATCCTGGCAGAAAACATAAAGAGAACCGGCTATTGGGACATCGTTACCGTACTTGACGGCGGTTACATGAAAAACTTTGAAACAATCGTTTCCGACGTAAGAGAAATGCTCGGAAACGTTAGCGATTAAGCCTTCCAAAGGAGATAACAAATGAGAGATTACGAGCTTTTAAAGAAAAATGACCCTGCCCTCTATGCGGCTGTATCAGCCGAGCTGCAGAGGCAGAGAAACAAAATAGAGCTTATTGCATCCGAGAACTTCGTTTCCGAGACGGTTATGGATGCCAACAGCACCATTCTCACCAACAAGTACGCCGAGGGATATCCTGAGAAGCGTTACTACGGAGGATGTGAGAACGTTGACGTGGTTGAGACCCTTGCTATCGAGCGTGCAAAGGAGCTTTTCGGCTGCGGATACGCTAACGTACAGCCCCATTCGGGCGCACAGGCAAATATGGCGGTATTCTTTGCCCTCCTTGAGGTGGGTGACAGGGTGCTTTCCATGAATCTTGCCCACGGCGGTCACCTGAGCCACGGCTCGCCCGTGAATATTTCGGGCAAATACTGGGACATCGTGCCATACGGCGTTACCCGTGAGGGTGGCGTCATCGACTATGATGAGGTAAGACGTCTCGCTCTTGAGACAAAGCCCAAGCTCATTCTCGCAGGCGCATCGGCATACCCCAGAATCATCGATTTCAAGAAATTCCGTGAGATCGCCGACGAGGTCGGCGCATACCTGATGGTTGATATGGCGCATATTGCAGGCCTTGTTGCCGCAGGCGAGCATCCCTCGCCCATTCCCTACGCCCACGTAACCACAACAACCACACACAAGACGCTCCGCGGTCCCCGTGGCGGTCTTATTCTCACCAACGACGAGGAGCTGGCTAAGAGGATCAACAAGGCGATCTTCCCCGGCACTCAGGGTGGACCCTTGATGCACACCATCGCTGCAAAGGCTGTTTGCTTCGGCGAGGCGCTGAAGCCCGAATTCAAGGCGTATGCAAAGCAGGTCGTTAAGAACTGTAAGGTTCTTGCAGACGAGCTTTCGAGCCGTGGCTTCAAGCTAATTTCGGGTGGCACCGACAATCACCTTCTTCTCCTGGACCTTACGGGTATGAAGGTTGACACGGGTAAGGAGGGCGAGCATCTCCTTGACGAGGTTGGCATTACCTGTAACAAGAACGCAATTCCCTTCGACACACAGAAGCCCTTTGTGACCAGCGGTCTCCGTCTCGGTACTGCCGCGGTTACCACCCGTGGCTTCACAGAGGAGGATATGCACGAGGTAGCCGAGATCATCGAGATCACCCTGAAGGATTACGAAAACAAGGCGGATGAAGCAAAAATGAGAGTGAAGGCACTCTGCGAGAAGTATCCCCTTTATTAATCATCCTCATCCACCGCCTAGGCGGTCCCCCTTCCCCTATCTTGGGGAAGGCACTCAAGCAAGAGTCAAGGCGCTCTGCGAGAAGTATCCGCTTTACTGATAATATGACAAAACTTTCGGTCGCAGAAATTTTGATTTAGAGCAAGGATTGCGAAGGCGTCGGCGTAGTGACCTACGACAGTCCGAGCAATCTGCCGCTATAAACAAAATTTCAAGACAAACAAAAAGAGAGGACACAGCAGGTGTCCTCTCTTTTTTGTGGGGTGAAATTACTTAACCTCAACCTCTGCGCCAGCAGCCTTGAGCTGCTCTGCGATCTTTTCAGCATCTTCCTTAGAGATACCCTCCTTGATGGTCTTAGGAGCGCCCTCAACGAGGTCCTTTGCGTCCTTAAGGCCAAGGCCGGTAAGCTCACGAACAACCTTGATAACGTTGAGCTTGGAAGCGCCTGCTGCCTTAAGTACAACGTCAAACTCGGTCTTCTCCTCAACGGGAGCTGCTGCTGCAGCGCCGGGAGCTGCTGCTACTGCTACGGGAGCTGCGGATACACCGAACTCCTCCTCAAGTGCCTTTACAAGGTCAGCGAGTTCAAGAATGGTAAGACCCTTTACGATTTCAAGGATCTGAGTAGACTTTTCGTTCATTTTAAAATCCTCCAATATTTAAGATAATTTATAAACTAATTAACTTGCAGAATAATTAAGCCTCTGCAGGAGCTTCTTCTGCGGGAGCTGCTTCCTCTGCAGGAGCTGCCTCTCCGTCTTTGTCGATAATAGCCTGAAGTACGTATGCAAAGCTGTAAAGGGACGACTGAAGGCTGCCCATCATTCTGCCGATAAGAACTTCCTTAGAGGGAGTCTCTGCAAGAGCGATAACGCCTGCCTGATCAAGAACACCACCGTCAACAAAACCAGCCTTGATCTCGAAGCCGTTGAGCTTGTCAGCGTACTGCTTCATGATCTTTGCGGGTGCGATGGGATCGTCCTGGCTGATTGCGATAGCGGTCATACCGGAAAGGTACTGCTTCATATCACCGTAACCTGCGATGTCGCAAGCTCTGCCGGTGAGGGTATTCTTCATAACGGTGTACTCTACACCAGCCTTACGAAGAGCCGCACGAAGCTCTGTATCGTCAGCCACCTTAATGCCTTCATACTTTACGAGAACGCCTGCAGATGCGGACTGGATCTTAGCTGCAAGATCAGCAACAACCTGCTTCTTCTCTTCAAGAATCTTATTACTTGGCATTGTTTCACCTCCATAAAAAATCAATAAAAAAATATCCTTTTCCGATAAGGCAGACCACCTCCGAGAAAAAGGACACAAAAATAATCAAATATTTAAGTTTCTTCACCTCGGCAGGAAAGCGAATGCTTTTACCGGAACCTGCTGTCTTCGGACTAAGTTATTATACAACATTACTTCCTATTTGTCAATAGGTTTTTGAAAAATTCTAAAAAAGTTTTTTCATGGATAGCAGGCAGGAGAATTGCCCCTGCCCTATTCATCCTTCGTATAGACCATAACGTCCTCAACCTTGCAATCCAAAATAGTGCAAAGATCGTTGAGAGTAACCGTAGTTATAGGTCTGTTATGCTTTAGTCTGTCGATGAGACTTCTGCTCATTCCGTATTCGATAATCAGCTTGTATGTTGTAAAGCCTTTTTTCTTCATAGTTCTATAAAGTGGCTCATATGAAATCATTTTACATCACCCTGTTACAGTATATATTATACCCAATCTCTTGACAATTGTCGTTAAACCGAGTATAATTATATTGTCTATAAAATGACAATACTATGCAGAGGGTAATAAATATGCTTGTGGTTTCTATCTTAGAGGCGGATATTTTCGGCGAGGAGTTATATCCGATAATGAGAAATACCCTTACCGACATTATGAATCAAGAACAGGTAGGAGTGGTAATCGCTTCAGGCGATGGCAAGGGAATGATTTACCGACTTCTCAGCGAGATGGCGACCGAACGTCCTGACGTTTTTTTCACTATACTATTATCAAACAATGCGCTGCCATACGAAAACAACGACAAGCGTGGAGCTCTTATTCAGCGCTCAGATATTGTTATCTGCCGCAAAAGGCATTGTGATGGCATACGGGAAATAAACAGGTACTGTGAAATTATAGTAATTAATTAAAAAATGCACTCGGTGACGAGTGCATTTTTTAGTATGAAGTCTTATCCTTTAAAACACGCCAGATTGAGCGATAGCTTTCCAATCTTGAAGCTGCGATCTTGCCCTCCTCGGCGGCTCTTGCCACGGCGCATTCGTCCACGCCCTCGCCAACGTGGGCGCAATCGGCGTAACGGCACTTACCAAGGTAAGGCAGAAGCTCGGGGAAGGTGGGCAGAAGCTCCTCAAGGCTGAAGAAATCGAATCTTGCAAAGTCAATAAGCGAAAAACCGGGCGTATCTGCAAGGAAGCCTGTATCGGGGCTCTGATCGATATCAAAGATCTCCACGTGTCGGGTGGTGTGTCTGCCGCGCTCGATCTTACGAGAGATCTCGGCGGTGGCAAGGGTGAGCCCCGGAAAAAGGGCGTTCATCAGGGTAGATTTTCCAACGCCTGATGCACCTGCAAAGGCGGCTGTTTTGCCACCAGTCAGCTCCCCTCTTATATAGGCGGAGAGAGACTCCACGCCCTCGCCTGCCATAGACGAGGTGACGAAGGTTCTGATGCCTGCCAGACGGTATATTTCAGCGTATTCCTCGGCTGCCGAGGAATCAATGTCGGTTTTTGTGATAACGCAGACGGGGGTTATATCGTTATGCACGGCTATTGCGATAAGCTTATCCACCGTCTCAATGACGGGCGATGGCTTTGCCGCAGCAAAAACGATAAATATGTAGTCAAGGTTGGCAAGAGGGGGACGGATCAGCGAGTTTTTGCGCTCGTCAAAGGATGCGATCACCACACCGTCGGGGGTGGAGTCGTCGATCTGGACGGTGACGTTGTCGCCGATGAGCAGCTTTTCCTCGTCACGCTTCAGATTTCCCTTGGCACGGCAGGCAAGTCGCTCAACTATACCGTTTTCCTCAATTCTTACCTCGTATAGTCCGCCAAGGCCCTTTGTGACCTTGCCGTGTTTTTCTGTAATCAAATCAATTTTCTTCCTTCTTATTAAGATTAGACCGTCTCAGCTGACCGCAGGCGGCGTTAACGTCGCTGCCAAGCCTACGCCTGACGGTGGCGGTGATGCCACGCTTTTCGAGGGCGGCGGCAAAGGCGTTTACGCTCTCGGCGGTGCCCTTCTTAAAGCCGGTCTCCTTTACCTCGTTGACACGGATAAGGTTGACGTGAATTGGCGCACCGATGGGACGGAAGTAGGAGTTCAAAAGCTCGCCAAGCTCCCTTGCCGCCTCGAGCGAGTCGTTCTTACCCGAGATCAGGGTGTACTCAAAGGAGATGCGGCGGCCCGTGGTCTTATAGTAAGAAACGCAGGCGGAAAGCAGAGCGGCAATATTCCACTTATTATTGATAGGCATAATGGCAGAGCGTGCCTCGTCATTTGCCGCGTGAAGTGAAATTGACAGAGTTATGGGGAAATTCTCGGTGGCAAGTCTCTCAATTCCGCTAACAACGCCGCAGGTGGAGAGCGAAATGTGTCGATAACCGATGTTCAGTCCGTCGGGGTGATTTACCAGACGAAGGAATTTTATGACGTTATCGTAATTGTCAAGGGGTTCGCCAATTCCCATCATAACCACGTTTGATATGCGCTCGCCCGAATCAAGCTCGGCGGCGATGATCTGCCCCACAAGCTCGCTTGGCATAAGGTCACGTGCCTTACCGCCAATGGTGGAGGCACAGAACTTGCATCCCATACGGCAACCGACCTGACTGGAAATGCAGAGGGTGTTGCCGTGTTTATATTTCATAAAAACGCTCTCGATACAAGCTCCGTCGTGAAGGCGGAAGAGGTATTTTACCGTGCCGTCAAGCTTTGACACCAGCTTTTCCTCAACCACGGGAAGGCTGTCCAGGGTCTCTGCCACAAGTCTTTCACGCAGTGCCTTTGAGAGGTTTGAGATATTTTCTATTCTTTCGCCCCGGTGCAGACGCTGAAAGGTCTGCTTTGCACGGAACTTAGGCTCACCGATTGAAAGGAAGAACTCCTCCATTTCCTCGGGAAGCATTGATAAAAGGTCAACTTTAGTTGTCATTTTATGCCTTTCTTATGATTTTAGCCATAAAGAAGCCGTCTGTCTGATGTATATCGGGGCGGAGAGTCAGCATACCGCCCTCGGCAGTAAGATCGCCAACCGTGAAGGGGACAAGCTCAAAGCCCACGTTATCACGAATAAAGCTCTCCACCACCCCCTCGTTTTCTGAGGGGTTCAGGGTGCAGGTGGAATAGACGAGTATTCCGCCCACCTTGAGATAAGCGGCAGATTTTGTCAGAATATCAAGCTGAAGTGGCGGAAGCTCCTCGAGAACCGAGATATCCTTGTATCTGAGGTCAGCCTTTTTACCCAAAACACCGAGACCCGAGCAGGGGGCGTCGCAGATAACCCTGTCTGCCCTTCCGAGAAGGTCGGGGTCGGGTGTAAGAGCATCACGCTGTGCCACCGAAATTGACTTCAAGCCAAGTCTGTCTCTGCCCGATTCAATAAGCGAAAGCTTGCTGTCGTGAAGGTCGAAGGAATGTATCTCTGCCATGTCAGCTGTGTTTATAGCGGCGGCAAGGCTCTTGCCACCGGGGGCTGCACATACGTCAACAATCAGGTCACCTGCGCTCGGTGAGAGAGCTTGGGCAGATATTGCCGATGCCCTGTCCTGAACGAAGAAATGACCCTCGCCAAATCCGGGCAAACCCTCGGGATTTACCGAGCCAAAAATACGGAGAGAGCCTTGAACGCTCTCATTTTCCTCAGCAAAAATACCTGCTGAAGCAAGACTTGACTGATAGTCCACCACCGAGATCTTCGTGGTGTTAACCGTAATATCGGTATACTTTTCCTCATTGTAAAACCTGAGGATCTCCTCAGTGGCTTCCCTGCCGTAGAGATTATCAAAATGCCTTACGGTTGCAAGTGGGAAGGAGTACTTTACCGAGAGAAATCTCAGCACCTTTTTCTTTTCATCGGGCATAGGCAGGCTATCCTTTTGCCTTGATGCGGCACGGAGAACGCCGTTTACAAATGCACGCTCGCCCTGTCCCCTCGTCAGCTTCACCGTCTCGTTTACGGCGGCGTAGTCGGGAATGGAGCGCATATCAAGAAGCTGGCAGAGTCCAAGGCGGAGAATATTTTTCGTGTGGATATCAATATCCCCCTCCGACCTCTTGGAGAGAGACAAAATATAGTAATCGTAGCTGAGCTTTCTCTCCACCGTGGTGTAAAGAAGCGCAGTTAAAGCCGCCTTCTCCTCCCTTGAAAGACCGTCGGTCAGGTGAGACGAAAGCGCAAGATTAATATATTTTCCGCCCGTCTCGTACTCGTCAAGAATACGGAGGGCAATCTGCCTTATATTCATAGCTTTTCCTTTATTCTAAAATATCGCCGAGGGATATCTTTCTGCCACGGACGAAGTCGCCTGCAGTCATTTTGCCCTTGCCCTCGGGAATCAAGGCGGTGATTTTCAACGCACCCTCACCGCAGGCAACGGTAACGTAGCCCTCGCCCTTGTCGGAGATGTCGATAACCTTACCGGGAGTGCCCCTGCCCTCTATGGGAGTTGCCTTGTTTATCTTCAGCATTTTACCGTTAAGATAGCAGAACGCACCGGGAATAGGAGTTACGCCACGAATGGTAAAATCAAGCTTTTTTGAACTTAATGTAAAGTCAAGTTTACAATCTTCCTTCTCCACCTTCTTTGCATAGCAGGCGAGACTGTCGTCCTGCACCGTACGGGTGGCTGTGCCGTTATAGATCTCCTCAATGGTTTTCGAGAGAAGAACTGCGCCGACCTCGGCAGATCTGTCGTGGATCGCCTCAAAGTCGTCGGTAGGAAGGATCGGGAATTTCTCAACCGAGATAATGTCACCCGTATCCAGCCCCTCAGCCATATACATAACGGTAACACCAGTCTCGCTCTCACCCTCCATAATGGCACGCTGCATAGGTGCTGCGCCACGGTACTTGGGAAGAAGGGATACGTGAAGATTAACGCAGCCAAGCCTCGGGTAATCGATAACGTTCTTTGGCAGAATTTTGCCGTAGGCAACGACTACGATAATATCGGGATTGTACTGACCGAGAAGATCGGCAAACGCCTCGTCTCTGAGAGTTTTAGGGGTGTGCACGGGAATGTTATTCTCAAGGGCAACAGCCTTCACGGCGGTGGGGGTCATAACGTTTCCCCTGCCACGGGGCTTATCCTCACCCGTGATAACACAGCAGATGCCGTGACCGTCGGCAATAAGCCCTTTAAGGCAGGTTGCCGAGATCTCGGGCGTGCCCATAAACATTATATTTTTCATCAATTAGTCCTCTTTAAGCTCTTCGATCTGCACGTCAATATAAAGCTTGCCGTCCAGGTGGTCAAGCTCATGGCAGAGCGCACGTGCAAGAAGCTCTGTGCCTCTTACCTCAAACTCCTCACCGTGGCGGTTCAATGCTCTTACGGTAACGGCAGCAGGACGCTTGGTAATTCCGTATGCACCGGGATTGGAGAGACAGCCCTCCTGCTCCCTCTGCTCGCCTGCGTATGCGATGATCTTGGGGTTGATAAGCTCGATAACCTTGCCGTCCTCAACCTCAATGACCGCAATTCTGCGCAGAACGCCTACCTGAGGTGCGGCAAGACCGCAGCCCTGTGCATCTCGCATAGTCTCAATCATATCGTCAAGAAGCGTGGTAATTCTGGGGGTGATCTCGGTTACGGGTCTTGCAACCTTACGAAGCATGGGATCACCGAATTTTACAATTTTTAACTTTGCCATATTTTCCTCCCGAAATCAAATGGTCATTGGGTTGAAGTCAACCGAAAGGGTAACCGCCCTCTCCTCGGCAAACTCGCAGAGCAGCTGATGGAAGAGCGAGCGTGAGGCCTTGCTGAGCCTACACTTTACGACCATTCTCATTCTGTATTTTTCGTTTATTTTATATACTGCGGCCTCAAATGGACCGAAGACGATAAAGGGCAGTTTTCCAAGCTCGCCCTGTAATTTCTCAATAATTTTGTCCGAAAGAAGCTTCGCCTTTTCTCTTAGCTCGCCCTCGTTCTCCGAGGTCAGGGTCAGGTTTACGATATCGCAGAAGGGCGGATAGGAAAGCTCACGTCTCAGAGCGATTTCGCCCTCGTAAAACCTCTCGTAATCCTGAAGACACGCCAGGCGAATAACCTCGTTTTTCGGCACGAAGGTCTGTATCACCGCAACGCCACCGTCACCTGCTCTGCCTGCACGGCCGATTACCTGGGTAAGCAGCGAGAAGGTTCTCTCCGCCGCACGGAAGTCGCTGACGAACAGAGAGGTATCTGCCAAAGCAACGCCAACCAGGGTCACTCTCGGGAAATCATGTCCCTTTGCCACCATCTGCGTGCCGAGAAGGACGTCTGCCCTTCCCTCCCTGAAATCCTGAAGCATTCTGTCGTAGGACATCTTGGCGGTCGTAGTATCTGCATCCATACGAAGCACCCTGAGGTCGGGCAGATAGTTCTGTATCTCGCTCTCAAGCTTTTGGGTACCGTAGCCGAGGAAGGAAAGCCTCTCCGCATCGCAGGATGGACATTTCTTAGGCACTCTCTCGGTATAGCCACACATATGGCACAGGAGTCTGCCTCCGTCACGACCCGTATGGTGGGTAAGCGAAACCGAGCATCTTGGACAGGACAGCACCTCACCGCACTCCTTACAGCTTATTTGCGTTGAATAGCCTCGACGGTTAAGGAAGATGATCGATTGCTTGTCCCTCTCGAAGCCCTCCTTCATACAGTCGTGGAGTCTCTGGCTTATAGGCGAAAGGTTGCCGAGACGAAGCTCCTCACGCATATCGACGATGATCGCCTGAGGGAGACTTGCTCCGCCGTATCTTTCACGGAGGGGAACCAGCTTATAAACGCCGTTTTCCGCCTTGTAATAGCTCTCGAGGCTTGGGGTCGCCGAGGCGAGCAGCATCAGGGCGTTATTTCTGCCGCATCTGAAGGCGGCAACGTCCTTTGCGTGATACTTGGGGTCGGACTCCGACTTATAGGTATGCTCGTGCTCCTCGTCGATAACGATAAGCCCGAGATTTTTTATAGGCGCAAAGATAGCTGAGCGTGTGCCGATAACAAGGTCAACGTCGCCACGCCTTATTCTGCGCCATGCATCGTACCTCTCTCCCTTGGAAAGAGAGGAATGTATGACCGCAACCCTCTCGCCATAGCGACGGCAGAAGATGTTTACGGTCTGGGGTGTCAGGGCGATCTCAGGCACAAGCATAATTGCCGTTTTGCCAAGAGAGAGCGTCCTGTCAATGGTTTTCATAATAACCTGAGTTTTGCCGCTGCCCGTAATTCCGAATAGCAAGGCGGCCCTTGCCTCATCGGCAAGAAGCTCGGCCTCGATTGTACCGTAGGCTCTTGTCTGTGCATCGCTCAGTATGATCTCACGCACCTCTCTGTGCCTTGCATATTCGGCATAGGGGTTGCGGATCGCCTCGGATTCAAGAATCTTGATGATACCCTTGTCACGAAGGGCGCTGATATTTGCGCTTGTCACACCGGGCAGGTCTCGGATAACCTCGTAGTCCGCCGCATCAATATTCATCAGGAATTGAATTATGGCACGCTGACCCTCGCTTCTTATTCCTGCACGACCCTTGGCATCAAGAAGGGCTGTGGCATCCTCCTTTGAAAGGGTGAGAACACAGGTTTTCCTGAGCTTCACACCGCCGCTGTCCGACAGAGCGTCGGGAGGAATAATGCACCTCACCGCTTCGCCGAAGGTACAGAGGGTGTGTCCTTTAAGAAAGAGTGCCATTGAAAGCAGCTCGGGCTCAAGGACCAGGCTGAGAGCCGATGCAACCGTCTTAACTCCTGCGCTTTCGCTCTCCTCCTTCAGCTTCACAACGATGGCAAGCCTAAGGTGATTTGCCCTGCCGAAGGGCACACGCACGAGCTGTCCCGTCTGAAGCTCAAGCTCGGTGAAATAGTCAAAGGGGCGGTCAATATGATACGGAGCATCCAAAAGATAAACTTCGCAATACATTAGACCACCTCTTTTCCTCTTAATTTTTAAATTTTAGTTTGCCTTGGGATGAGCAAGCTTGAAGCGGCCGCTCTCAAGCTTACCGATAGCGATCTTAACCGCCTTCTTATCCTTGTACTCGGGATCGATAAGTGCTGCAAGAGGCTTCTCGGTCTCGTGGTTGTCGATCATCTTCTGAGCCTTAGCTCTCATCTCGATGTACTCGTCGGTTACGATGCGTGCGCACTTTGCTACGCCGATAACAAGCTCGTAGCGATTGAACTCGCCATTTGTCAACTGTTTTTCGGTAGGGTAAATCATTTTTATCTCCATTCTGCCCTTTTGGGCCTCAAAAATTAACTTAGTTTTCCTCGCCCTCGTCCTCGTCGTCAGAGGAGTCGTCGGTGAGTCTGTTGGTGATAGTCTCGGTCTGGATCGCCGAGAGGATAACGTGCTCGGAATCGGTGATGATAACCGCCCTGGTACGTCTGCCGCAGGAGACGTCGATTACTCTGCCGTCCTCCTTGGCGTCTCTTACAAGCCTTTTAATAGGCTCGGAGTCGGGTGATGCTATGGCAACGATGCGTCCTGCAGAGACCATATTGCCAAAGCCGATATTTATGAATTTCATATTAAGTGTCCTTTCTTATTTGGACTTGATATGCAAAATTTATTCGATATTCTGAACTTGCTCTCTAATCTTTTCAAGTTCGCCCTTCATATTAACAACGATACGGGCAATGCGAGCGTTGTTACACTTGGAACCGATGGTGTTCGTCTCACGGTTCAGCTCCTGCATAAGGAAGTCAAGCTTTCTGCCCGAGGGCTCCTTCTGGTCGCAGATATCATTGAATGCGCCGAAGTGTGAGCGAAGTCTCACAAGCTCCTCGTCAATGGCGATCTTGTCAGCCCAGATAGCGCACTCGGTAAGCAGTCTGTTCTCGTCGGGAGTGATCTTGGCGTCCTCGAGGAAGGAACGAATCTTTGCCTCAAGCTTGTCACGGTAGCCAACGATGTCCTCTGCGGAGATCCTCTCTACCTCGTCGGCAT
Source organism: Eubacteriales bacterium (assembly GCA_045126855.1). Lineage (GTDB taxonomy): Bacteria > Bacillota > Clostridia > Oscillospirales > CAG-272 > UBA1740. The sequence continues at coordinate 16,474 of JBGVPG010000002.1, forward strand.
ATCCCTTTACAAGCTCAAGCTTTGCCTTGAGATCGTTTTCCAGCTTCTCACCCTCGCGACATCTCATCTCGTTGTAGCCTGCAATAGCCTCATCAAGAACCGACTTAAAGATCTCCCACTCTGCCTCAAGGTCCTCCTCAGGCTTATCGAACGTGAAGATCTCCTGATTTCTCGCTACCGTCATAACGCTGATGTCATCGGCAAGACCGAACTCATCTCTGAGACGGCGGAGTGCCGAAAGGTAGCTCTCAAGATAGGCGGAGTCAAGACCAACGTTGCCAACGCCCGAGGTGTGGTTATCCACGGTGACGAAAACGTCAACCTTTGCTCTGCCCACCGCATTGGTGCGGATGTGCTCCTTAATACGCTCCTCAAGGAAGATATACGCCCTGGGAAGCTTTACGTTACAATCGAAAAATCTGGAGTTAACGCTCTTGATCTCGATGGTGATATCACGGATCTCGCCCTGGCGCTTTGCACGGCCAAAGGCTGTCATTGACTTAATCATTATTCTTCCTCCGATGCCTTAGTAGTAAGCTTTTTCCTCGGACGCTTTGAAAGATTCTTCAGCTCTGCGGTGAAGGAATCAATGTCCTGGAAATCACGGTATATAGATGCGAAACGAATGTACGCCACGATGTCGCACTCCTTCAGGCGTGCAAGCACCATCTCGCCAAGCTCGGTGGAGGTGATCTCTGTTACGATAGAGTTCATCAGCTCCTGCTCGATGGAGGTGGCAATTCCCTCTGCGTTTACGGGGCGCTTCTGGCAGGAGATCTGAATTCCGCGAACCAGCTTATGCTTGTCAAAGAACTCGTGTCTGCCATCACGCTTTACAACGGCGATCGGCACGGTGTCAACCACCTCGTATGTGGTAAATCTCTTTCCGCAGGAGGGACACTCACGGCGGCGCTTAATGCTTGCACCGTCGTCAATGGGACGGGAGTCAAGCACACGGGAATCCTGACAATTACAAAGGGGACACTTCATATCTTTTCGCCTTTCTAAGGTAATTACATATTAAATCAGTATATTATAACATAAAAATAATAAAAAGTAAATAGTTTAAATAAAAAAAGGCTGTCTCGTGACAGCCTTTTAAGATTACATTTTAGAAAATTTCTTGAAGGTAAGGGGCCAGATTGCTCCTGCAAAGATAACGATGAGGAAGTATCTGACCGCACGTGCGATATATTCGTTACCGAAAAGCGCCGTAAGAGGTGCGGAAAGTCCTGCCTTGATCGCCATAACGCCTGCGAGTCCGATAGCAAGCTTCAGAAGCTGAGCATACCACTTTGCCTTGGTGTCGAAGTTGATGAACTTGGAATCAACAAAATAAACGACAACCAGACCTGCGGTACAGCCAAGGAGTGTGCAGGCATTCTTGAGACCCGACTGATAGTTGTGGGGATCAAGGAAAGAAACACCACCAAGAGGGATAACGTAAGCGAGGAAGCCAACCGAGAGGATTACCGAGATAACCACAACCCAGGGCATATACTTTTGGAAGCTTTCCTCTGTTGCGAATACGGGGCGAAGAAGCATTATAAGTCCGAATGCTACAAGAAGCGATACCACGACGTCGAGAGGTGTGTGCACGCCAAGATACATTCTGGAAAAAGCAACGAGAAGGATTATTGTGATGCAGAGGATTTTCCTGCCTGCACCCTTCTTATAGGCGGCGATAGAACCGAAGGTTCCTGCCACGTTCTGTGTGTGGCCCGAGGGGAAGGAATATCCCGTCGCCTCAGCACGGGCAGACTCGATTATGTTGAACTCGGGATCAAGCACCCAGGGTCTCGGAATTCTGAAGAAAAGCTTTGCAACCTGATTGACAACCGTGCCAACAAGACCTGTGATCAGAATGAAGTATCCCTCACGCTTGTTTACGCACCAGAAGAAGAATATTGCAATAGCAAGGAAGAAGGTCTCCTCGCCAAGGTGGGTCACGGTTGAGAAAATGAAGTCCAGAACGGGATTACGAATACTTTCAAGGAAGTAAAGGAAGGGCATGCAGCCCTCTGCAAGATTTTGCATAAATGTCATAAGCGTTCTCCTTTAGAAAAGATATAGATATATGCCGATCCACTGCACTACCGCACCGCCAAGCACGAAGAAATGCCAGATGAAATGGGAAACCCGATTTCTCATAGCAAACGGAATGAGACCGAGAGTGTAGAGCACTCCTCCGCCAAGGATCCAAAGGGTAAGTGGCAGATTGGAAAGAAACATTTTGGGCAGAAGCATCAATGCGCTCCAGCCAAGGATAACGTAGAGAGGAATATGAATTTTGCTGAGCCTGGTAGGTCCGAATACACCAACGAGACTTATGCCTGCGGCGATAATCGCCCACTGAATGGCGAAAAAGACGATACCGAAAATATCACCGAAAAAGCATAGGAGAATAGGAGCGAAGGTTGCGCCGATCAAAAGATAAATCGATGAATAATCAAATCTGTGAAACAAGCGCTTCACTCCGCTGCCGTATACGAATGCGTGGTAAAGACAGCTGGACATAAACATGACGAACATACCGAAGAAATAGATTACCGAGGCGATCATCTCTGTCGGGGTGTCGGCACGAATAATAAGAAGAATAAATGCGACGATGGCGAACAGCGCACCGAGTCCGTGAGTTATGGCATTGCCGATCTCCTCAAGAATGGGTCGCTTAGGTGGGTTCTGAGGTCGCTTGACCCCGGGCTGGGAATAATACTTATCCAGCGAGTTTCGATACTCCTCCTCCGCTGCTCTGACACGGGCACGGTACTCCGCCTTTGCACGCATTTTTTCTTTTTTGAATTTGCTTTTTATCTCGTTTTTTGTCATAAAACAACTATTTTTGTAAACTTATATTCTCATTATTGCTAAAAAGAGCGCGTTTTAAAATGTTCTTGCAAACACCAAACGCGCTCATTTTATGTTGGATTTTACTTCAGAAGAGCGCGAATTGCATCGGCAATTTTCTCGTCCTTGCAATTTGCGAAGAAGTATTCCTTGAAATTCTTACCGGCGATCGCACCGAGAAGAAGCTCACGATCGAGGTTCTCAAGGATATAAAGCATATCTCTGTGAGTCACCTTCTTAACCTCGTCAAGGATCTTCTTATTTCTCTGCTCGGGAACTGCTCTCTCACGGGGATAACCAAGACCCCACTCGGAAACAAAGAGCTTCTCGAACACGTACTGAAGGTTAAGCTCACAGCCCCAACCCCAGCCCTTTGCGAAAGGCATAGAGATAGCGTTGCCGTTATTAACCTGAGTGAACTGATATGCATCGGTAGGGTCTACCACGTGGCCGCAAAGCACTCCGGGGAAGGAGTTACAAGCCAGCATTGCGCCCTCACCGGTACCACAGCCTGTAATAACCAGGTCACAAGCGCCCGAATTAAGAAGGATCGCAGACAGAATACCAACCTGCACGTAGGTCAGCTGCTCGCTATCCTCGGCAGAATACATACCGTAATTATATACCTCGTGACCGAGGGGCTCAACCACCGAGCGAAGGGTGGACTCAATAAGAGCATTCTTCGCCGCCTGGCTGTTTTCGTTTATAAGTGCAATTTTCATTGTGTTATTTCCTTTCCGATTATTTAACGCGCTGAATTTTTCGTCAGACGAGGCGTAAGGGAGTAAGCGAAATGAAGGCGTAGTTACCTACGACGATTTGAGCGCATCGACCGACAACGAAGTATCACGGAAAATTAAGGCGTTAAACGGTTGGGGCCTCTGAATAAGAACTCAGCCTCTTTAATGGAAAGGCCAAGGAAGAGCATGGTGAGACGGTCGATACCGAGACCGAAGCCACCGTGGGGAGGACAGCCGTACTTGAAGAACTCGAGGTAGAACTTAACGTCCTCTGCAAGTCCCTTCTCCTCTGCCTGCGCCTTGAGGATCTCGTATCTGTGCTCACGCTGTGCGCCTGTGGTGATCTCAACACCACGCCAGATAAGGTCGTAGCCCTGAGGAACGCCCTGCTCGTCTCTCATGTGATAGAAGGCACGCTCAGCAGCGTTATAATCGGTGATAAAGAGGAATTCGTGACCAAACATATCCTTGCAAAGCTGCTTTGTCATACGCTCTGCCTCGGTGGTAAGGTCGCCCTTCAACTCATTGGGAACGGTGTAGCCGTATCTTGCCTCAAGCTCCGCATAAACGTCAGCAAGCTTCATTCTGGGGAAAGGAAGGCTGGGTACGATAACCTCGTACTCGGGGCCGTAAAGCTCTACGATCTTGTCGCCGTGCTTCTCCTTAACTGCCGCAAGGGCGTAGGTAAGGAGCTCCTCCTCCATCTTCATAACGTCATCGAAGGAATCGATGTAGGAGAACTCAAGGTCAAAGCCTGTGAACTCGGTAGCGTGCTTGTTGGTATAGGACTTCTCTGCTCTGAATACAGGACCTGTCTCAAAGATTCTCTCAAGACCCGAAGCCATAGCCATCTGCTTATAGAACTGGGGAGACTGTGCAAGATATGCAAGTCCGTCGAAGTACTTAACCTCGAAAACGTCGGAGCCCGACTCACTTGCCGCAGCAATAAGCTTGGGAGTGTGGATCTCAACGAAGTTACGCTCTACGAGGAACTCACGCATAGCGTTGGTGAGAGTGGTCTGCATCTGATACATAAGCTGATTCTTCTCACGGCGAAGGTCGATCCATCTGAAGTCCATACGAACGTCAATATCGGAGTCGTCCTTAATAGGAAGGGCGTCGGCATAGGACTCTACTCTCATAAAGGTAGGATACATCTCCTTGCCGCCCATTTTAACGTATTCGCTGGCAACAACCTCACCCTCGAAGGTTACCACGGAGTGGATAGAGAGCTTGTCAAGCATCTCGGAAAATTCTGGGTGCTTCTCCTTCTCAATAGTGATCTGGAGCTTGCCTGTGATGTCCTTCACAACGATGAAGGCCATTGTTCTCTTGTTACGGAAATTCTCGACGAAGCCCTGGACACGGCATACGCCGGGCTGAACGTCTTTAATGTAGGTTCTTTCCATTTTTGTCATTCCTTTTTATATGAATTTGTTTATTTTATTATATTTCGTAAATGCATTTTTCCACATATATATTATATCATTAATTGTGTGAAATTGCAATAGCTTTCAAACTTTTTTCCTTATTATAGCAAAAAAGAAAAACCGCCGAGCACTACCAGGCGGTTTTTCTTTTTCAATTCAATTGATAATGAAGATCATTATCCGATATTTTGACAATTTTTAATTGAATTATACGAGGTTCTTGTCATGCTCTGCGGAGTAGAGTCTGACAACGATCCAGGTGCGACCCTCGGGGTCACAGCATTCCTGGCAGTGTGCATCCTGACAAGCAACACATACGAAGTAGCCGTAGGTGAAGCCATCGTCATTCCACTCTGCATCCTGAGCATATCTAAAGTAGCCCTCGGTGGACTTGTCGTTTACATCGTAGTATGCGCCAAGATCGTCGTAAAGAGCGAACTGGGTAACGTCAATGTAACCAACAACGGTGTTACCGTCAACGTCCTCAACTCTTTCAGCATAGAGCTTATGATTTTCCTTCTCAAGCTCAATGGTGTCGGTGAAGGTCTTGGTAACGTTCTTACCATCATACTCATACTTGTATACAAGCTCTACAAGATACTGGTTCTTGCAGCAGGGAGCATACTTAGCATCGTATGTAATGGTAACTTTGAGGTTCTCGTTTGCATCAGCCTGGGTAACGGTAATGGTATTATCCGCCTCCTGGCAGCCTACGCAGCAACCGGTGAATACGAACTCGCCGGTGGTTTCGTCGTACTCGCAGGACCAGTCGGTGTAGTTATGACCGATGGGTTCGATAACCTTTTCAACAGAACTAATAACGAAGTCGCACTCGGTGCAACGAATTACGTCATTGTAAGAGCCGGGAACGGTGTGGGTAGAAGGAACTGTATCCTCCGCCTTTGCCTTACCGGGCTTGTGAGCAAGAAGCTCATCCTGCACAGTATCTCTCGAAAGCTCTGCATTGCAGGTCTTGCAATACACAACCTCGTCGTGAGATCCGCCCTTTGTGCAAGTAGAAGCAATCTTATTCTCATCAACAGAAGCAAGAGGAGTGTGTCCAAAAGCAGGAATTTCCTCATGACCGAAGGGGGTACCGCACTCGGTGCATACCTTATGGCGAAGTCCGTTTTCGGTACAGGTAGCTTCCTTGGTAACCTCCCAAGCATTGCCTGTATGTTCACAGGGTGCCGTGCATCTCATGTAAATTAACAGTCCGAGGACTACTATTAAAAGGAGTAGTGCAATCCTCAAGGGACGATAATCATTGTATATAGAGCGTCTCATTTCATCCTCCACTAAAATTTAATAAAATACTGCACCTATGAACAGTATATGTCTCCAGAAGTTTTTAACAAGGCGGCCGACTTGCGGCCGCCCTGCCGTTAAAAAGTAACCGTTGGAGAAAGATTACTCAAATTATGCTACGTGAATCTGGTATGCGATCCAGTGCTGGCAAGTCTCGCACCAGTATGCATCGTACTCAGTGCCGTTGATCTCGATAACGATCTCCTTAGCGCCTACGCCAAGGTTGCCATTGTTGTGGCCGTACTCAGCGGGAACCTCGAAGGAAACAACGATAGCACCGTTGATCTTCTCGTTCTTATCGGTAAGAGTGATGGTGTAAACGTCAACAGGCTCATCGCAATCACCGTTCTTGATGATGTATGCACGCTTGAGCTCAAGTGCGGGAAGCTCCATGGTAAGCTCTGCGCCACAAGTATCACACTTAGTGGTGATCTTGCTGTAGTCAGAAGCTACGGTGTAAGCGCTGTTCTCGGAAACGGTGTGACCGGTAGCAGGAATTACTACAGTGTCAACAGTGATGGTCTGACCGTCAAGCACGATGGTGTAAACCTTCTTGCCGTCTACGGTACAGGTGGGAGCAGTAACTGCAGGCTCGCCGCAATCTGCAAGAGTGATGGTCTTGGTCTCAGTGCCCTCAGCGAAGGATGCACCACAGTCAGCACATACGCGCTTGTAGGTGTACTCGCCATTAGCAGCGGAAACGAAGGTCCAATCGCCCCACTCGTGACCCTTGGGGTTAGTGCCGGGGATAACGTCGATGTGATCTACGCAATCGCAGTTCTCACACTCAGCAACAGTACCGCCAACCCAAGTGCAGGGGTTAGTGTTGGTCTCAGGCTTCATAGGATTGTACTCGCCCCAAACGTGGCCCTTAGCGCCGTCTTCGCCAGCCTCAAGCTGAACGCCACAAACAGTACAGTTTACGAACCAAGGGTTGGTCCACTCACATGCACAGATGCCAGCCTCGTTCTTTGCATACTCCTTCTCGCCCTTTACGTGGCCGAGAGCGTCGGTAAGATCTCTCTTAGCGTCCTCAACAAGACCACATGCACACTCGTATACGGTGTAACCACCCTCGGTACAGGTGGGAGCTACGGTATGGTTAACAATGTTGTACTCGTGGTCAACCCACTCGAAGTAAGTGTCGCCACAATCTACACAGTTCCAAACGGTAAGACCAAGGGAATCCTGGGTGTGAACAGAAACAACAATCTTGTTGTACTCCTCAACCTCTGCGTTCCAATAGTCATGGTTCTCACAATCTCTGAGATCCTCACCCTTGGGAGCAACGCCAAGATCCTTGTCGCCGATCCACCAGTTGCCGTTCTCACCGATGTAGGGGGTAAGACCGGGAACACCCTGAGGTCCCTGCTCACCGGTAGCACCAGCGGGACCCTGAATGCCCTGCTCGCCCTGCTCGCCCTGAGCGCCGCAAGCTACGAGAACTGCACCAATCATGAAGATCATCATTACAATTGCAAACAATTTAACAATGTTCTTGTTCATAGTAAAATTTCTCCTTAAATTCTTTGTTTTTTTGTTTTTCTTTTGTGAAAACACATATTTGCCGAAGAACAAAGGGTCGCGATAGTGCTATGAGACTGGGCGAGAGCCTCAAAAACGGTCTTTCGCATAGCTTTTATCCATGCGGACAAACTTATGTACTTTCTCGTTAATGATTATACTACTTATTGTCAAATAAGTCAATACTTTTTTGAAAAATTTTCAATAATTATTTATATATATAAAAGCACGGGCAAAAGAGAAAGGCTCGCACGGGTGTGCGAGCCTTCAAATATTTACAAATTTACGCTTTTTGTAAAAATTACTCTGCCTTGGGAGCAGCATCCTTCATGGAAAGGTTCTGTCTGCCCTTCTCGTCGGTGCCGAGATACTTAACGCGAACGGTATCGCCAACTGCAACAACGTCCTCAACCTTCTCGGTTCTCTGCTGCTGAAGCTTGGAGATGTGTACCATGCCCTCCTTACCGGGAGCAAACTCAACGAATGCGCCGATAGGAATGATTCTGGTAACGGTACCCTCGTAGGTCTCGCCTACCTCGGGCTCGAATACGATAGCATCGATAATAGCCTTTGCCATATCTGCGCTGTCACGGTTAACTGCTGCGATGAATACTGTACCGTCATCGTTGATGTCAACCTTTGCGCCGGTGTCAGCAACGATCTTCTGAATTACAGAGCCGCCCTTACCGATAACCTCACGGATCTTATCGGGGTTGATGGTCATGGAGATCATCTTGGGAGCGTAAGCGGAAACCTCAGCTCTGGGCTCAGCGATAGCAGGAAGGATAACCTTGTCAATGATCTCGTTTCTACCCTGGTGAGTAGTCTCAAGAGCCTGCTTAATGATCTCGGGAGTAAGACCGTCTACCTTGAGGTCCATCTGAATGGAGGTAATACCCTTCTTGGTACCTGCAACCTTGAAGTCCATGTCGCCATAGAAGTCCTCGAGACCCTGGATATCGATCATAGTGTCCCAAGAGCCGTCCTCAGCGGTGATAAGACCGCAGGAAATACCTGCAACGGGAGCCTTGATCGGAACACCTGCGTCCATAAGAGCAAGGGTGGAACCGCATACGGAACCCTGGGAGGTAGAACCGTTAGAGGAAACAACCTCGGATACGAGACGGATAGCATAGGGGAATTCTTCTTCCGAAGGAAGAACGGGAACGAGAGAACGCTCTGCAAGAGCACCGTGACCGATCTCACGACGGCCGGGAGAACGAAGTGCCTTAGCCTCACCTGTGGAGTAACCGGGCATGTTGTAGTGATGCATATATCTCTTGCCGGTCTCGTCGTCAAGACCCTCAAGCTTCTGGCCCTCGGAAAGAGTGCCGAGAGTTGCAATAGTAAGTACCTGAGTCTGACCTCTGGTGAAGAGGCCCGAGCCGTGTACTCTGGGAATAAGTCCAACCTCGGATGCGAGGGGACGGATCTCGTCCATACGTCTGCCGTCAACTCTCTTCTTGTCAACAAGAAGCCAACGACGAACGATCTTCTTCTGAATCTTGTAGATAAGCTCGGGAAGAACGGTCTTGATGTCCTCATACTTCTCCTCGAAGGTAGCAACGATGTCCTCCATAATGGGCTGCATCTTTGCGTCTCTTACGTTCTTATCATCGGTGTCAAGAGCCTCCATAACTGCTGCTTCGCAGTAGTTAAAGATCTCGTCGAACATATCGTGGTCGAGCTCGCCGGATGCGTAAGCGAACTTGGGCTTACCGATTTCGGCAACGATCTCGTTAATGAACTTAACTACGCCCTTACACTCCTCGTGAGCCTGCATAATAGCCTCGAACATAACCTCGTCGGATACTTCATTAGCACCAGCCTCGATCATAACAACCTTGCCCTCTGAAGCAGCAACGGTAAGCTCAAGATCGGATACCTTTCTCTGCTCTGCGGTGGGGTTTACAACGATCTTGCCGTCAACGAGACCCATGAATACACCTGCAATAGGACCGTTCCAGGGAATGTCGGAGATGGAAAGTGCGATGGATGCACCGATCATAGCGGTGATCTCGGGGGAGCAATCGGGGTCAACCGACATAATAGTGAGAAGAAGGGAGATGTCGTTTCTAAGATCCTTGGGGAAAAGGGGACGTACGGGACGGTCGATAACTCGTCCTGCAAGAACAGCCTTCTCGGAGGGCTTGCCCTCACGCTTGAGGAAGCCGCCGGGGATCTTACCTACGGCGTACATCTTCTCGTCGTAATCTACGGAAAGGGGAAGGAAATCAATTCCCTCACGGGGTGCGGCGGATGCGGTTGCGGTTGCGAGAACGGTGGTCTCACCATACTGAACCATTGCTGCGCCGTTTGCAAGGCCTGCTACCTTGCCGGTCTTAACTACGAGAGGTCTGCCGGCGAGCTCGTAGCGATACTCTTTGTAGTTGTCAAAAGTCTTAATTCTTTCTACCATTGTTTTTCTCCTTTTTATTTTGGGAGCGAACATAGCACTTAAATATCCGCTGAAGCGACGTCAGCACATATTTAACTGCTACTTTCGCAGCCCTTTATTTTGTTTTTTTAATAGATGTAACAAACGGGAACGAAGTAAATCGTTCCCGCTTATTCTCAATATCTCGGGAAGTAAGATTACTTTCTGAGACCGAGGCTCTTGATGAGCGCTCTGTATCTTTCGATATCCTTCTTTGCAAGGTATGCAAGAAGCTGCTTTCTGTGACCAACCATCTTGGAGAGACCTCTCTGAGAGTGGAAGTCCTTGGGGTTCTTCTTCATGTGCTCGGTGAGCTCATTGATTCTGGTTGTAAGAATAGCAACCTGAACCTCGGGAGAACCTGTGTCCTGCTCGTTGATCTTGTACTGCTCAATAAGGGCAGCCTTAGTTTCCTTAGCGATCATTTTTCTTCACCTTTCATAAAATTTATTTCCAAAAACCGAGTAGAGTGCGGGTGAAAAGCGCATGCCACGCAAGGATTTTGCATCCAAACGGAGCTAGGCCATACACGTCCCTCAGTTAAAGGCCGTTGGTTATTATAACATATATTTTCGGGTTTGTAAAGGGTTTTTTGAAAAAATTTTTGTTAAAATTGTATAATTCTACACTTTGCCTATGAAAAAGATGCGTCTCAGGCTTTCCTTTAAGGGCTTGACGATGGCAATTACGATAAGCAACATGCCTGTGATCGACAGCACCGTAAGGGGTGCAAGAGACCAATAAAACAGACAGTTCACGTCAAAGGTGGTATGTATATCATACTCCAGTAAAACCGTCCAGAGTCCAAGGGCGATAAGCGTTCCACCCACGGTATAAAGACAACCTTTCTTTACATAATACAGCACTGCGGTGGCTGCAGAAACTATAATTCCCAGCGCACCGATGGTAGGAAAGACGAATGTCATAAACCAATTTCCGCCTGTTTTCAGGCAAATGAACAGCAGAAGTCCGAGCACCTCGGAGAATACCACGGGCACGAAAACCACGGGGTTAGGCTTCTTGAACCAATAGGGGAAAATGAATGCGGTGTAGAAAATAAGCACGCCGCCTGCAGAATATCCCGACCAGCTCACGTCTCTGTGCCAATCCAGTTCAAGAATGATGGGTACGATAAGGCAAATGAAGAATGCCACCGAGAGCACAAGCATCAGTCCCCTACGGTTAAACTCCTCGGATTCAAAGGGAATTTTCGGATATGTAGGCTCGTCCTTGATATCGATATCGGGGTGGTATACCTTTGTTTCGCATATGGGACAGACCGTCTGTCCGTCGGAGAGCTTTGCTCCGCATTTAATACAGTACATACCTATTCCTTCCTTTCTCTGGTATTGCTCTCAATGCTGTGAGGTACGCCCATTTCACGAAGAAGCTGATAGATCTTTTCCTCGAGAGCAGGCTCTCTGGCATTTCTGGTTACGTTAAGATACATTTTTCCGCCGTAGGTCAGCGCAGAAACGTTATATGGTGCCGCCGCCTGAGAGCCAAGGACAAAGTCCATTCGCTTAACGTGCTCGGCATACTCCTCGGGAGCTTTCACAAGTCCGAGATTTGAGAAGGAGAAGCAGCTCTTCTTCTCGCCAACGGCATTGAATATCGCCTTCATAATAACATTCTTCAAAAACAGAGGTACGATTTGGATCAACGGATTCAGCTCGCTTGCCACGTTGGTGCGGATAATCGCCTGCATATTACGCTTCGTCATCTGCTGCTTCATCTGTGCCGCAACGATCTGGCAAAGGTCGTCAAGGCTGTACTCTCCGAGACGGGGATCTATTCCGACCATGGCGTAGAGAATGAAATTACGCATAGTCTGGGAATCGAACATTTTTCTGAGATTCACGGGAACGAACACCTTGATCGGCTTGTACCTTGCAGGATTCTTAACTCTGTCCTGCTGTACCCTGCCTGCCGCCAGAATAAGAATTGCGCTCATATATGCGGTGACGGTGACGCCACGCTTCTTTGCCTCGGTCCGTACAAATTCGGGGTCGATAACAAAGGTGGTATTGGTGCGGAAGCCGTCTGGCTCTCGCTTTCCTTCAATAATAAATGCGTCGGTATCCTTTCTCGAGGTAGAATACTTACCCGAGTGCTTAACGAATGAGTCCTCAAGCTCCGCAGGGGTCGGCGCCTCAAGTCTGTCGAAAATACCGTCTCCCACGGGCACTCTGGTACCATACTTCTGATAAAGGTACTCTGCGGTGAGGGTCTTGACAAAAATAAGACCGCCGTTTCCGTCTGTCAATGCGTGGAAGAACTCCACCGCCAGGCGGTTTTTATATACCAAAACACGGAAGGCGCACTTGCGCAGATCCTTCATTGTCATTCTTGCGAGCGGATATGGCTTTTCATCGAGTATCTCGGGCAATTCCCTGATCTGCTCAAGGTAGTACCAGAAAAATCCTTCCCTGAGAGCGACCGCAACAGATGGGAAGCGTCGAACGGTCACCTCCAGGGCAACCCTTAACGCCTCACGGTCGATATCCTCGTCGAGAGTTGCGGAAATACGGAATATATTACTCCAAGTACGGCTTCTCGACGCAGGGAATATCTTTGCTGCGTTATCAAGCGCCATCCAGCCAAGGCTTTGGCGCTGAGGCAGAAGCCTGCGCAGAAACTTGTTTATTTTATCAAAGTCCCCTTCCCTTTCGGGAAGATCGTACAGAACATACCCATGCCAAAGACCGGGAGCAATAACGATCTCACTCTTGCAGCCGCCGTCAAGGAGCGAACGGTGCATCATCACTGCATCGTCGTAAAGGATCTCGTCGCCACCGACGAAGATCAACGACTCGGGCATTCCCTCCTGACTGTCGAACAGCGGAGATATTCTGGGGTCACGCTTGATCTCTCTATCCTTTTCGGGATCGGGATTGGTCTTTGGATACAATCCCGTCTTCTCCTCGTCTGCACCGTAGACGTAGCAATTCGCAAAATATTCAAGTCGCTCCTTGGTGAGAGAAGGATCCTCCTTGTGATTGATGACGTGAGACTCAAGGCTCATCGTCAGGTCTGTCCAGGGAGAGATAGCGATAATTCCTGCAGGAATAGTCCTTCCCTTGTCACGAAGCTTCTGACAGAGGGCGTAGCAAAGGCCTCCGCCTGCACTGTCACCGCAAAGCACGATCCTAGACGGGTCGTATCCGCTGGACAAAAGATGACCGTAGGCGTCCATGGCATCGTCGAGAGCCGCAGGATAGGGATGCTCGGGAGCAAGACGGTATTCTACCGTAAAGACCTTCATACCGCATTTTGCCGCAAGCATACTGCCTGCGCCCGTGGCATAGCTGAGATTTCCGCAAGCGTATCCGCCGCCGTGAAGATAAAGTATCACACCGCTGAAGCTAAGCTCTCTAGGTGTAAGCATGGCGCAGTTTATTTCGCCGACCTTCACCCTACTCTGCCTTACCTGGTTTTTATAGGAGTTTGCCATAAGAACGCCAACGCTGTCCTGGGTCTTACGCACCACACCGAGCGAGCACTTGGCGGCAAAAGGCTTCAAGAGGTTAAGCTGCGATCTGAAAAACGCACTTTTTCTATTCATAAGGCAGACTCCTTTCATAGTTTTCGCCATTATTATATAATATTTTAAATCGTTTGTCAACAAAAAAATCGACCCGAGTCTCGGGTCGAATAAAAAACGTTATTTTTTCGAGGGCTCACAATCCTCAGCAGTCTTTATCTCGGAAAACCTTATTGCCACGGGCATATTCCAACGGAAGAAGGTAGCGCACATTCTTATAACGAATATCACGCCGATGCAACAAATGGTCGCCACAACGTGGGCAGACGGCATTCCCTGCATCAGAAATGCAGCGATTAAGTAATAAACCGCAGAGCCTGCCATACATGCGATGGCGTAAATTCTCTTACGCAAAACCATTGGAATGGTATTCAGGATAATATCACGTGTTATGCTTCCGCCAACCGAGGAAAGTAACCCCATAAACATTGCAATAAAGAAACCGAGACCCATATATGCGCCCGTTCCCGCAGCGGTGAAAACGCCGATACCAAGAGCGTCGAGAAAGTTGTTGATAAACTCAACCTTCGTCTCCTCCTTGACGTACTTTTCCTTGGTGATCGTAGCTATCAAAAATACGGCAAGAGCTGTCAAAATGCAAATAATTATTTCCATTTTCATATCGGTAAACACCGCAGGAAGCTCTCTTCCAATGGTGTCACCGGCTATCATATCTCGTATTAATCCACCGCCAAAACAGGTGATAAGCGAGAGAGTTATGACGCCAAAAAGGTCGGTTTCCTTATCAATTGCGACCATTGCACCTGCCGCTGCAAAGGAAATTATACCTATTATATTAATAATTTCAAGTATGGTTTCCATAACCTATCCTTATATCTTTGTAAGAAGATTTTTAAGGGCGTTTGCTCTATGGCTGATGGCATTTTTCTCGCCTTCGCTCATCTCGGCAACCGTTCTGCTCTCCCCCTCCGCCATAAATAAGGGGTCGTAGCCAAAGCCCTTGTCACCTCTTGGCTGATCGATGATCCTGCCATTCATATACCCCTCGGCAAGGACCTCTCGTCCGTCGGGATATACCAGTGCCATAGCGCAGGTGAAGTGTGCAGATCTATCGCCTTTTCCATCTAAATTTGCGAGCAAAAGATCACAGTTCGCTCTGTCACGGCGAGTGGCGTCGTCCTCCCCTGCATATCTTGCGCTGTAAATGCCGGGAGCTCCTCCCAGGGCGTCTACGCAAAGACCGCTGTCGTCAGCGAGAGCAACCTCTCCCGTAAGAGCGGCTATTTCCCTCGCCTTTTTCAGGGCGTTTTCCATAAAGGTCAGACCGTCCTCCACCGTCTCGTGGTCAACGCCTGCCTCTTTGAGCGACAAAATCTCGTCAAAATGCGAGCCAAGGATATGCTTAATCTCCTCAACCTTATGTGCATTATTTGATGCAATAATAAGCTTCACTTGTAAAAATCCTTACATTAATTATATATGCTTATTCTTCGCCGGCGATCCTTCTTGCAACGTATACACCCGATGCAGATGCGTGGGAAAGCGAGTGGGTCACACCGCTACCGTCACCAATAACGTAAAGACCCTTGTGCTTGGTCTCAAGATGCTCGTTAAGCTCAACCTCCATATTGTAGAACTTAACCTCAACACCGTAAAGGAGGGTGTCGTCGTTTGCCATACCGGGAGCGATCTTGTCAAGAGCATAGATCATCTCGATAATTCCGTCGAGAATTCTCTTGGGCAGAACAAGGCTAAGGTCACCGGGGGTAGCGGAAAGTGTGGGAATTACGGTATTCTCCTCAATACGGCTGTGGGTGGATCTACGGCCTCTCTCAAGGTCGCCGAATCTCTGCACGATTACGCCGCCGCCAAGCATGTTGGAAAGCTTAACGATATTCTCTGCATATCCGTTGGAATCCTTGAAGGGCTCGGAGAAATGCTTGGAAACGAGGAGTGCGAAGTTGGTGTTCTCGGTCTTCTTCTTGGGATCCTCAAAGCTGTGACCGTTAACGGTTACGATACCGTTGGTGTTCTCGGTTACAACGATGCCGTTGGGGTTCATACAGAAGGTACGAACTCTGTCCTCAAACTTCTCGGTACGGTATACGATCTTACCCTCGTAAAGCTCGCTTGTAATATGCTCAAAAATAACCGCAGGGATCTCAACACGCACACCAATGTCAACACGGTTGGACTGAGTGGGTATATCAAGATCACGACATACTGTCTCCATCCACTTGCTACCGCTACGGCCTACGGAAACGATGCAGTTCTTACCCTCGAACTCACCCTTCTTGGTGTGCACAAGGTAGCCGCCCTCGGTCTTCTCAATAGAGATGGCAGGAGTATTGAAATAGAAGTCAACGGATTTTGAGAGCTTCTTATAGATGTTCTCAAGAACTATGTAGTTAATATCGGTGCCAAGATGACGAACGGATGCATCCAGGAGCTTAAGCTTGTTCTGTACGCAAATGGTCTTGAATGCAGTACCTGCAGTGGAATACATTTTTGTACCCTCTCCGCCGTATGCAAGGTTGATCTCGTCAACGTACTTCATAAGCTCAATAGCAGGCTTTCTGCCAATGTACTCGTAAAGCGAGCCGCCAAAATCGTTGGTAATGTTGTACTTACCGTCGGAGAATGCGCCTGCACCGCCAAAGCCGCTCATTATAGCACAGCTCTTGCACTTAACGCAGGACTTGATCTTGTCGCCGTCAATGGGACAGCGGCGCTTTTTAAGCTCGGTGCCTGCCTCAATAACAGCTACCTTCAGATCAGGATTTTTGATGGCGAGCTCGTATGCAGAGAATATACCTCCGGGGCCTGCTCCTACGATTATAACGTCATATTTCATTGTTCTTCTCCTCTTTCTCTGGCATCATTTTTACATACAGATTAATTGTAGCATAAATATAAGAGAAAATCAAGTAGTAATATAGGCTTTTAAAAAATAAATAAAATATTTGTCCGAAAGTTTAAAAAAGGTATTGACTTTTCGGTACGCTTAGTTTATAATATATTGTACGATTTTGGGATCGTAGCCTAAACTGCGCCCAAATGACGGCAAAAGGAGGTAATTCGGATGAAACTTGACCTTAGACCCTTGCTTGCAGGGGACAGACTTCTCGAGTTTGATTACGAGCTTTCGCTTGAGACCTCCGAGGACGCCGGAAGTTATCTTTCGGGCGTCGGTTTTCCTTCTCCCATGAAGGTTAAAGGACAGATTACAAATACCGCCGGCTATATGCGAATGACCCTTACCACGTCTGTGGAATACGTCGCGCAGTGCGCCAGATGTCTTTCACCCGTTAGCGGCGTGTTCACCCTTGACCTTGAGAAAACCGTTGCACCTAGAGATTTACTTGGCGATCTTGACGAATATAAGCTTGATGAGTTCGCGATTATCGAGGACGGGTTCCTTGATATGGACGAGCAGCTGCTAGAGCAGCTTGAAATGGAGTTCCCCATGCGTTTCTTGTGCAGGGAGGACTGCAAGGGACTTTGTCCCAAGTGCGGCAAGAACCTTAACGAGGGTGAGTGTGATTGCGATCACACCGAGATTGATCCGAGAATGGAGCCCCTTCGCAAGCTTCTTGAGCAAATGAAAAACGAAGAAAATAAAAAATAATATACAGAGAATGCGTGGAACTCGGTCGACAGGGTTCATAGCATGCTCAACTTAGGAGGTAAACAACAATGGCAGTACCGAAGAGAAAAGTATCTCACGCGAGAAAGATGAAGAGACCTTCCAGCGTTTGGAAGCTCGAGAGCCCCGCTAACAACATCGTTAAGTGTCCCCAGTGTGGCGAGCCTATCCTTGCATACCGTGTTTGCAAGGCTTGCGGCTTCTACAAGGGCGAGGAGATCATCGCTAAGGGTGAGGCAGCTGCAAAGTAATTTTGCAAGCAAAAGGAACGGTGTCAGACGGCACCGTTCCTTTTCTTCCCTACCCTAAAAGTCAAGAAAAATCAAGGTTTTTCCTTATTTTTATTTTAAAATAAAAAAGATAAAAAATTTTTAAAAAAGGGGTTGACAAAAGGTCACCTTTCTGCTATAATATAGACCGTGACAGATGCTGGTGTGGCTCAATGGCAGAGCAGCTGATTTGTAATCAGCAGGTTGATGGTTCGACTCCGTTCACCAGCTCCATATTCTATGGGGGAATTCCCGAGCGGCCAAAGGGGGCAGACTGTAAATCTGTTGTCACAGACTTCGCTGGTCCGAATCCAGCTTCCCCCACCAAAAGAAAACCGACCATTTGGTCGGTTTTTTCTTTTGGTGAGGTTCGCTGATTCGACCAGGCACTTGCTTCGCAAGTGCGCTGGTTCGCATACCCCGTCCGAAGATCGAAGAGCTTGCTCTTCAGGCGCAGGACGTGGGTATATTCCGTAGGAATACCCAGCTTCCCTGCCGACTTTATGTCGGTGTTTTTATATCACAATTTCTATTGAAATACTTTTAACATTATGCTATAATATAAAAAACAAAAACCATACAAAGGGATATACAAAATGAGGCCTTTATGTAAGAAAGTTTATATAGACAAAATAATTGAAATTATTGCATTGGTTATTGGAACGTTGCTTGACGTACTTATCATAAAGGATATACAAGGTGAATATTTAAAATTGCTATTTATTATCCCCTTCACACTGCTTTTAATATACTTTTTGATAGACTCTATATATTGGATTTCCCAACCAAACGTATTGATTTATCAATGTGAAACCGGAATAATTATTGAACGCAACAAAAAGATCGAATACACCGAAATAGAGCGAGTCTATTTCAAGAATTACATACACAAAAAGGGGCGGAGAGGCCCCTATTATAAGGATACTTACAGCGGAATCATTTTCATTCAGCTGAAATCCGGTAGGGTGCATAAGATAAGAAATGCCTTTTATCCACTGGAAGCAGTAGATACAATTTCACGCATGAAGCAGCAAAGGAAATTCAGATAATTTTTCCCTGCAATCTGATGCTAGCATAACATTTACTCACGACAAAAGAGGACTACATCCGTAGTCCTCTTTTTCTTTTGATTATATTAAAACTTTCTCCAAACCGCCCTAAAAACTATAAAGTTATATGCGCTTCGGGGTCAAAAAATCATTATATAGACTAGAAATAGCAGTTTTTTCAAAAATTTTTGCAATTTTTTTAAAAAATTTAAAAACAATGTCGAAACGGGTTATTTCGTGGGGCATATTACATATAGAGAGAATTTCCACTCTTCTCTCTACTCAAAAAAACAAAGGAGAAAAAATTATGTCCCACTCTAAAGCTGTATCTTACAGCAATCATGTCGGACGGCGGTCCGACAAATCCAATGGTGGACGTAGTACCAACATTGGAACCTCTGCTCAACTCGCGCATTGTGAGCAACACCTCAACCACATGTATACTGAGTCTGAGGTTGCACTTTTATCTTCAAATATCAATCTTGAAGATACCCATTATAATCAACTGTACATCTATAAGGATGGGGAGTTGATTCAAACCGACTATTTACCTCTCGTTGATTTAGTCGAGCAACAGTATCACGACCTGTTTGATGACGCTGTTGCTAATTATAACGAGCGAATGATCAATGCAGGAAATCCCAACAAGTGCATTCGTTCCAGCTATCTCGACGCAGTGTCAAAAGATGGAAGAATGGATATCCTGTTAAATGGAATTATCCAATTTGCAGGGGTGAATGATTGGCGGGATAGAGATATGGACGACTTCTGCAAGGCTGCAGATGTGCTTATAGAAATCTTCCACCTATCCATTAACACAATCAATCGAATTTGCGGAAATTGCCTTAGGCCTATTTCCGTAGTGATTCACCTAGACGAAGAGAGCCCACATCTACATTGGACTGCAATTAGCTTTGTTGAAGAGCATGATAATCCTGAGCGATTAGCAAGAAGGATTAGTAAATGTGCATCTATCAACAAGGAAACTCTGGGTGCCCTTCAGGATATTGTTAGGAACGAAGCTGAGCGCCTTGTCTATGACGCGTTTGGCTGGTGCTTCAACGAGAAGAAAAAGGGTCGTAATAAAGACCTGACAAAAGATCAGTACATATATTCACAGCAGATGAAAAATTTCCGCGAAGTATCTAGCAACGACGATGATCGTATGATGGACGTTCCAAGCAATGTGCCAGGCGTGACAAATGCCCAAACCGATAATTACGATGACACTTTGACCTCGGAGCGCCCCGAGATCTTTGTTCAAACTACGATCCATTTTGACAATGATCCCCCGGAAGAAAAAAAGAAAAAGAAGCCCCGCCTTGATGACGTCATCAAAGAGGCTGAAAAAAGGTCAGATAGCTATAAAAATAATCATTACCCAAGAAAATCGTTTTATAAGTAAATCTACCTAAGGTCGAAAGCGATCGTTTTCTCAAAGGACGCTCGTGACATTATTATGCTTATTTAATAGGAAAGAGGACACTCACGTGTCCTCTTTTTTCATTTTCCTTTAAAACTTTCTCCAAACCATTTTATCCACAACGCCTGTGTAGGACTGGATGATCTTTACGACCTTGGTTGAAACATTTTCCTCAATGTAGTCTGGAACGGGGATGCCGTGGTCGCCGTTTTTCGTCATTTCAACGGCGGTGTCAACCGACTGGAGAAGTCCCTTTTCATCAATTCCCGAGAGAATGAAGCAGGCCTTGTCAAGCGCCTCGGGGCGCTCGGTAGAGGTTCTGATGCAGACCGCTGGGAAGGGCTTACCAATGCTGGTGAAGAAGCTAGACTCCTCAGGCAGCGTTCCACTGTCAGAAACCACTGCAAATGCGTTCATTTGCAAACAATTGTAGTCATGGAAGCCTAAAGGCTCGTGTCTGATTACCCTCTTATCAAGCTCGAAGCCGCTTGCTTCAAGACGATTTCTGCTTCTGGGATGACAGGAATACAGGATGGGCATATCATACTTCTCAGCCATCTTATTGATTGCAGTAAAGAGGCTGGTGAAGTTTTTTTCTGTGTCGATATTCTCCTCACGGTGTGCCGAGAGAAGAATGTACCTGCCCTTTTCAAGGCCAAGGCGAGCGTGAACGTCGCTTGCCTCAATTTCGGCAAGGTTATTGTGAAGCACCTCTGCCATAGGAGAGCCGGTTACGTAGGTACGCTCCTTGGGAAGACCGGTGTCGGCAAGATAACGTCGAGCATGCTCGGAGTAAGCCATATTAACGTCGGAAATGATGTCGACGATACGGCGGTTTGTCTCCTCGGGAAGGCACTCGTCCTTGCATCTGTTTCCTGCCTCCATATGGAAAATAGGAATGTGCAGGCGCTTTGCACCGATAACTGAAAGGCAGGAGTTGGTATCACCGAGAACAAGCACAGCATCGGGCTTGATTGCTACCATAAGCTGGTAAGACGAAGCGATAATATTGCCCATAGTTTCGCCAAGATCTGCACCAACGGCATTGAGATAAACCTCGGGATCGGCAAGCTTCAGATCCTTGAAGAACACGCCGTTAAGGTTATAATCATAGTTCTGGCCCGTGTGCGCAAGGATGGTATCAAAATACTGACGGCACTTGGTAATTACAGCCGAAAGACGAATGATCTCGGGACGTGTGCCAACGATGATCAGAAGCTTCAGCTTACCGTTATCCTTAAATTTTACGTTACTGAAATCCATTTTATACCTCCTCGTAGAACGTGTCGGGATGAGTGGGATCAAACTGCTCGTTTGCCCACATCAATGTAACAAGGTTTTCGCTGTCCGAAAGGTTGATTATGTTGTGAGTGTATCCGGGAAGCATGTGCACAGCCTCGATCTTATCTCCGGAAACCTCAAAATTCAGCACCTCGTCGGAGCCGATCTTTCTCTGCTGAATAAGTCCCCTACCGCTGACGACGATGAAGAACTCCCACTTGGTGTTATGCCAATGCTGGCCCTTTGTAATTCCGGGTTTTGAGATGTTCACCGAGAACTGACCACACTTTTCGGTCTTTAAAAGCTCGGTAAAGCTACCGCGCGCATCCTCGTTCATCTTCAAAGGAAAAGCCGCCTTCTCTCTTGGGAGATAGGAAAGATACGTCGAGTAAAGCTTTTTTGCAAAGCTTCCAAAGGGAATTTCGGGCATAACAAGGTTACTGCTCTGAGCCTTGAAGCCTTCAAGCAGCTGAACGATTTCACCAAGAGTGACCTTGTGGGTCACGGGTGCTGCGCAGTACCTTCCGTTTTCACATAAAACAGTGTTAATTCCGTCGAACTCGCAGCGGTGCTCCCTGCCCGACAGAGCGAGAAGCATTTCATCAACAAGATCGTCGATATAAAGTAGCTCCAGCTCAACAGCAGGATCGTTTACCGTTATTGGCAGATCGTTTGCAATATTGTTACAGAAGGTTGCAACAGCAGAGTTATAATTCGGTCTGCACCACTTACCGAAGAGATTCGGGAAGCGATACACCAGCACCTTTGCGCCGGTTTCCTTGGCATAGGAGAAGAAGAGATCCTCTCCCGCCCTCTTGCTACGACCGTAAACGCCATCGTATCTACCGATCAGTGTTGCCTGGATCGAGCTCGACAGCATAACAGGACAGCAATTTTTATGTGACTTCAAATGCTCAAGCAACTCTGATGCAAAGCCAAAATTGCCCTGCATAAATTCATCGAGATTCTCGGGTCGATTAACGCCCGCCAGGTTGAAAACGAAGTCCGCCTTGGCACAGTATTCGTCAAGAAGCGCCGCGTCGGTATCGATATCGTATTCAAATATCTCACCGATCTGAAGCTCTGGGTGCGTTCTGTCCTTACCGTCTCGTAAATTCTTCAGCGCACAAACGAGATTTTTTCCAACAAATCCCTTTGCACCGGTTATGAGAATGTTCATTTTTTCTCGTTCTCCCAAGCGGCAAGAGCATCTTTTACATAGTCTGTTGTAAGGATTTTCTTAACTGTGCCCTCTACGTCAAGTCGATTCGTATTATGGCTGGTGTAGGACTCATCTGCCATAGTCTGAACTTGTCCATTTACCACAAATTTATCATAATTCAAATCTCTGCTATCAGCAGCAACACGATAGTACTGTCCCATATCCTCGCTACGGAGTCTCTCCTCACGAGTCATTAATGTTTCATAAAGCTTTTCGCCGTGTCTTGTTCCAATAATATTTGTTCCGGTATCGCCGAACAACGACTGCACCGCCTTGGCAAGGTCGCCAATAGTAGACGCATCAGCCTTTTGGATGAACAGATCACCGGGATTTGCATTTTCAAATGCAAATTTTACAAGATCAACCGCCTCATCAAGATTCATAAGGAATCTTGTCATATTGGGGTCTGTAATAGTGATTGGATTGCCCGACTTAATCTGATCAATAAACAGTGGAATAACCGAACCGCGAGAGCACATTACGTTTCCGTAACGGGTGCAACAAATAACAGTATTGCCACGTTCAGCAGCAACACGAGCGTTTGCATAAATAACGTGCTCCATCATTGCTTTGGAAATGCCCATCGCATTGATAGGATAAGCTGCCTTGTCAGTCGAAAGACAAACAACGCGTTTAACACCAGTTTCTATCGCGGCATGAAGCATATTATCTGTTCCAATAATATTTGTACGCACAGCCTCCATCGGGAAAAATTCGCAAGAAGGCACCTGCTTAAGCGCAGCTGCGTGGAACACGTAATCCACGCCATACATAGCATCACGAATGCTCTGCGCATTGCGCACGTCTCCTATGTAGAATTTCACCTTATTAGCGAATTCCGGATGCTTCGCCTGCAGCTCATGGCGCATATCATCCTGCTTTTTCTCATCACGCGAGAAAATGCGGATCTCGCCAATATCCGAAGTCAAAAAGTGCTTTAATACAGTATTTCCAAACGAACCGGTACCACCGGTGATCATTAGTGTTTTGTTTTCAATCATTTTGTTCTCCTATCGTATTCCTCTTAATAGAATAGCATCACAAATTAGTTTGGTGTTTTCTCTCAATGGCTTTACTACCAAAGGAACAGCTATCACTGTTGCAATTTGTGTGATTAACGATGCAAGTGCTGCTCCAACCGTACCACAAATCGGAATAAACAATAAATTTAAAAATACGTTTATCAAAGCAGACGATGCGTAGACATACTTTAAATATCGTTGCTTTCCCTCGGAAACTATCCATGCATTTCGTGCAACTCCCAAATAAGAGAATGCCGTATACCACGCAATTACGCGCAACGGCCCCACAGCAGGAAGATATTGTTCGCCGTATAAAATATTAACTATTATTTTCCCAAAAACACAAAAACCTAAAGATACAACGACTGATAAATAAAAAACTATCGCATAAAGCTGGCGATTCCTTTTTTTATATGTTTCGTAGTTGATGTTGTGCGACTCCATTATTATAGGATAAAAAGCATCTATAATGGCTGCCAAAACAAAGCTCCACACGCTAGACAAAGAAGTTGCTGTTGCATAGTAGCCAACCTCCAACTCACCAAGCATATGCTTTAACATAAGCTTGTCGGTGTAGCCGTAAATTGAAACCATCAGTGCGGGAAGTATAAAGTGAATGCTTTCGCCTAAAATCCTTCTGCTTACCGCTTTCGAAAAGAGCAGTTTCTGTCCACGGTTTCGGAAATAACTTAAAACAAGCAACACACCTATGCAAAAATAGTCTAGCGCTGTTGAAAGCGCAAACCACACGACAGATTTCTCTAAAATCAATAGAGCAATCTTATATAAAGCAACAAGCACATATGCGACAAAAGACACGATCGCTGTTACCTTAGATTTAAGCTTGGATTGAAACCAATAATTAAATGTATCAAATATTTGGAATAATAAACCTATGCTATAAAGAATGGCTACCTGAATAGTTACTGGCTCATCATTATCCACAATACTTACAAGGCATACTATGACACATGCAGATAAAAAGCTGGAAACAGCTCGCAGAGTTAATGTCGATCCTATTATCTTGCCCTCCTCATCTGGATGGTCAAGCAACTCTTTCACGAGAATAGAGTTTATTCCCAGAGTGCAAATCGCCGTAAAGAACGCTGCGTATGCGGAGACATAATTAATTACTCCATAATTAGATGGTCCTAAATATCGCGCTGTAAGAATGCCTACAAAAAAATTAATTATCATTTGAGCTATTCTTCCACCGATCAACCATCCGGCATTTTTTGCTATAATGCTACTAAATATCTTTCGTATCATATTTCAACTTCTTAATTGGTTTGGCAGGAACGCCACCTACCAATGTATTGTCGCCCGTGTCAGAGCAGACACACGCACATGCGGCAACAACGCATCCATTTCCCACGGTTACTCCTCCTAAAATCGTGCTTCTTGCTCCAATCCAGCATCCATCTCCAACAGAAATGTTATAAACCAATCCTAACCCCGCTCTTCTTTGGAACGAACCTATTTCATGTCCTCCTGTTTGAAAAGCGACCTCTGGAGCTATGTCACAGTTGTTTCCTATATTGACAATGCCATTCCCATTAACGATTAGATTCTTCCCAACCCAACAATTATTACCAATAACAAGATTGGCTGTACAATAAATGGGACCAACGATTTTGGTTCCCTCTCCAATTGTATAACCAATAGAATTAAGTATGTTACGTTTTTTTTCAAAATGTCTAGGATTAGTTCCTGCATACAGGTGATTAACACAAAATATTCCTAATCTATATTTCAAGCCACTGATTCCACGCATAATTAATCTCCAAACCAATGTTCATTTACTTTTTGCGCTATGCTACATGGACCACGAAGAAATAACTTTGGTGTCGTTTCTCCTTTTAGTAGTGCCTCTGTTACACGTAGTAATCGCTTTGCCGCCTCCTCAGCGTTCCATTCCTCTTGTATAGTTTTGTACGCATTTCTGGAAATGCGCTTTCTGTCTTTTGAATTTTCAATGAGATATATGACCTCTTTATATAGGCTATCGATATCCTCGGATTTAAATACTAGTCCATTATCCATATGGTTTATCAAAAAAGGAACCGATCCAATTGTATGACTAGCAATAACGGCGCACCCACTGTTCATCGCCTCGTTAACTACAGCGCCCCATCCTTCATTTCTATCTGAAGTGAATAGAAATATCTCACTTTTTTCCATATAACTTCGTACTTCTCCCGGGGACATTGCTCCAAGAAAATGAACTTCATCCTCCAATCCATATTCTGAAACCATGTGTTCTATCTTTTCAATCTCAGCACCATTTCCAATAAGCCTCATTTGAAACTTATATCCATCTGCCTTCAATCTTCTTGCTATTTCCACAGGAATCTCTGGATGTTTCAAAGGAATAAAGCGAGCCGTCCATAATATTGAATTTGTTTCCTTTTCCTCAATCAATAAATCAATATCTTTATATCGTATCAACTCAGTAAAATATCCCCATTTATATGCTTTATTCACAAAAGAACAAGTTCTTGCAAAATCTGATGACGCATAAGCGCTGGCACAAAGCAAATAAAAAGATTTATATCGTGAATATTTAAAGAAGTGCCTTATCAAGCGAAGTGGCCACTTATAGTTCTCATACCCTTTTTTATATATTCGTTCAGTATACAAAAAGGTGAGTTTCTTTTCTTTCAACCGTTTTTTCATCAAGTCCAGGGGTGCACTTCCAATAATTGCAATATCAGCAGAATCTATAAGCTCTTGGCATTTCTTTTTCGATTGCTCACTGTTATAATTGTTCATTACATACGAAGGTTTATTGCCACCACCCCATCCAAGATTTAATCTTTCATCATCGATTTCTGCAGTTTCAATAAAATGATAGTCAACACCTTCGGAAGCTGAAAGGCTATCAGACAAAGGTTTTTGGTGATGGTTGAAAAAATTGGATACAAATACGATTTTCATTTTTCCCTCTTTAGATACATTTTTTGCTATTATCTATCATTTCGAGCCATCATATAAATAGCATCAAACAATTCTATGTATTTAGCAAAGCAATGGTTTTTATTGAACCTTGCCGCCCGAGAAACACACCGTTCTCCGGTGAACGGATCCTGACAAACTCGAATAATCGCCGTTTCCAAAGCATCTATATCGTCTTTATCCACCACAATTCCACAAGAATCATCTATAATCTCAGGACTTCCGCCTGTATTAAATGTTATAATCGGAGTACTACATGCTAGCGCCTCGATATTAACTGTTGGAAACGTATCCTCCCTAGTAGGATTAACAAATACATCCGCCGCCGTATAAACTTCCGCCAACTTCTTAGGACTATCTGTTCTTCGTATAGAAATGATATTTGACGGAAGAACTTTTTCTACGCTTTCATTAGTGCCAACTAAAACTATTTGATAGTTGTCGTTCAACCTGTTAGCAAGTGATATAAAAACATCCACCCCCTTACGCTTGTTCCACCCTGCTGCCACGCCCAAAATAATCTTTTTACCCTCACAGTTATACTTAGTGCGAAAACTACTTTCAATCGGATGAAACGTCTCTAAGTCAACGCCGTTATTAATCACAACTACAGGATAATCTTTTAGAAATGACATTTTAACGCGTTCTGCTAACCACCGTGACGGTGTAACAATGGTCATATTATTTAACCCCACAAACCATTTTTTCTTCAACTGGAACATTTCCTCCGAGTCATCTCTGAGACTTTTGGGATACGAATTGTGCGCATAGCAATTGCCACATTTTGTTTTCCACTTATCACAACCTATCATATCAAAATGGGGACAGTGTCCTGTAAAACTCCAGCAATCATGAAATGTCCACACGATAGGTATATTATTTTTCTTGATATACCTAAAGAAAAGTGGAAAATTAAAACAGTATCCATGAAGATTGTGTAAATGAATAATATCTACTTTTTCTTTTTTTAAAGACCTAATCAATTGTAGCGTAGATAACCATGAAAAACAACCATTATATCCAACGGTTTTTCCAGCAATTTGATGGAACAATTGATCTAAATAAAAACCAAAATATTTATGTCCTTTTATTGATTTCTTTTTCTTATATTTATACGAGAATGGTTTAGCAGAATAAGTAACTACTTCTATGCCTTTTTTTTGGGCCTCTTCGGCTATTGAAAACATGATATTTCCCGTACTCCCGCAATGAGTCATGTTAATTTCCGCTATTTTCAAAATTTTGACCTCCATTAGTTGACAGGCACCGTGCAACTGCGCCATCTATCATACAGTACATAGCTAGGAACCATGGCACGCCTGCTAAAATTGGCTCAATCCAAAACTCAAGATTTGATACTAAATATGTACAAAAAACCAACTGTCTTAATTCAAATTCTATAGTTTTATCTAAAACAAATCTTATCATGTTTCTAATAGAAGTAATAACGACCATCATTATCGTTATTAATCCTAAAACACCTATTTCATCACACGTATCCAAATATAGATCATGTGCATAATTTCCAACAATGGCATGTATTTTATTTCCACCGAATGGATACTTAAATATTAATTTAATATATTGACCTTTAAATGCAAGTCTTCCGTCATCGAATATTTCATTAAAAGTATTTTTATCAAAAAACCTTCTGTACAAAATAGAATCTTCAATTATAGTTTTTATGTTTAAAAAATCAATATCATACAAAATGATTAGAACAAATAGCAATATCATCACTAAAAATGATAATTGCAACTTATGACCTGACTGATTCGTTACTGCGTAAAATACATATGCCGCAAAAAAAACTAAAAGAGTCATGGCCAATAAAGTGCGGCCTGCGAGTATCATATTATATCCAAGCAAACACGCCATAATTAGTAAAGCAATACATTTTTTTGTTGCTTTGCTATCTGACAGCAAATATGTACTAGCAACGGCCAAAGGAAAACAAGCAAAGGTTATTTGACCCGTAGCACTTAGTATACTCCCTGTCCAAAAGTCTACGGTATTTCTTGATAGTGCATTTAAATTCGTTATCCAGTTTAATATGTAATGTATAAAGCACCCCATAGAGAGGATCCCGATTATCCACTGCACAAACACGCTATTGGATCGCGCCTTATTGTTTGATGCAAATCCTAATAAGTTATATCCAAGCACATAACATATTAGGAACAAAAATGGCTTCGCTATTTCTGTCAGCGAGAATGCCGAGTGGTTTTTAAAAGCAACAATTTCAACAGCAAATAACATCAAAAGTGCCATTGATAAATTCGCTGGGATAGTAATTTTTTCAAATAAAAAAAGCAAGATGATAGAAATAAAAAACCAATAATAACTTCCATTAACAAAATTAACTGCTCCTAAAAAACAAAAAGCAGCAATCATTTTTGTGACAATTGAAATAGTATTATCAGATTTCCTTGGTATAAAATTCACTGTATTCATTATATCACCACCTAAAAATAAAGACTTCTATACTGATCAATTTCCAATCGCTTGTTTGACATAAAAAATATATTTGTCATCTTGTTGTTTGAGTAATTCTATCAAATATTTTTCGTACTTCATTAATCATATGGTTTGTTTTAGCCAAATCGATAGCATTGCGTGCAATCTCTTCTCGATTTTCCTCATTGGAAAGAAAATCAGTAAGCGCGTCCCTTAATTCCAACAGGTCTGTTGCGCAAAAAGCGGCCTCGTTATCCATTAAATATCTCATTGAGGCAACCTCGGCAGGACCATACGCAACAATAGGTGTTCCGCTGGCAAGAGAATCTGCAATTTTGGTAGATACGGAGTATCTGACCAGTTTACGAATTATTGGATCAAAACTCTCAGTATGTATAACTGCCAGACTTTCACCCATGATCCGCAACACTTCATCCGCAGAAACCTTACCGTGGAAACGGATTCCGTTCTCCTCAGTCAGATTACACAACACCTCGGGTCTTGATTCCGGAGAATACACATCAATATACTTCGGACACCCATCCAAATTAAGTTCTCGCAATACACTCGCAATATCCAAAAGCTGCTTGTCCCTTAAAAGTCCGAGATTTCCGATATAAGATATCTTTTTTTTCTTAGGGAAAGCAAGAGGCTCCTTAATGGACGTCGATGTGTGAATAACATGGCAAGGTTTCGTGAAGAATTTCTGATAATCCTCCGCCATTTTATCGCAAATTGTCAAAATTGCAGAAGCATAATTCATAGTTTTGCGGACCTGTTTCATAAACAAGCGATGCGTTAGCTGCCCTAAAAAACGTCCCTCGTTTCGATTGTTGAAATAATAATCGTCCATACAGGAAACAATCAGAGGGATATTTCTTTTGGTTGCAATCTTTAGTGCTATATTATACATAAAAGCGTAATCGCCCGAAGCAAAGAAAACGCATTCCGGGTTGAAATCATCAATCCACCGATTGAGCCTTTTAGTATTCCATGCGCCTAGGGTCCACCATGAATTCCTTAGAATATACACAAGAGGAGTGCGTCTTCTTGCTTTCTGATACAGCTTGGCAGTAATTCCCTTGTCCGTACGAACGATGTTAGAATTCAACTGCACATCAAATTCTCCAAATACTTTTCCACTCTTACGCGTAAAAACAGATTTGATTATTTCTTTATCAGTAATTCTATAATAATTTTTGCATATGTCTGATGTTGGAATCTCAGAATGAATGTAAAGCTGTGCTAATTCGTCGATTTCAAAATCCTTAAAATAGCCTGACAAGGTTTTCCCCATAGAAGAGCTATTGCAAAAAACGTTGTGGCTAATAACTAATACTCGCATATTTGCCCCTTTAGTGTATATCCATTATCCTGGAATTAAGAATGCTCCGACCCCGGTCGGGGCATTCTTAATTCCGGCATCCCACCCGCAAGGGCGGGATGCCAGAAAGGGTTTAGTTAATGACTACATTAACTATTATTACCCGAAGAAATCCTCAGGAGTGCTGAGAATATCCCAGGAGTCTACATCAGAGGTGTTGCTAATCTCTTCCTCTGAATAAAATTTGATGTATTCCGCATTGGGAGATTCGTATTTTTTCATACTTTTTCCTTTCTGAGTCAACGACTCCTGATTATTTATTCTTATAAGCCTTTGCAGACTCGCCGTACAGATAGGTTGCACGAAGAAGATCGCGAAGAGCCTCGTTAGAGGTGTTCTGATTTCTATAAACATAAGTATTTACAGAATAGGTCAGAGTCTGGCCAACCTGCTCACCGTTACTATAGAAGCTTGCAACTATTGCATCATCGAACTGTGTGAAGCAAATGCCGCGTATATAGAGGCTATAGCTTCCATCTCCGTTATCCTTAAAGTCGGCAGAGCTATATGTGGTGGTGAATCCGTTCTTCGTTACTCTGATCTCAAGGCTTTCAACATCGGTTGCGTAGAACCTAGCGTTAATTACCATTGTGTTTTCGTAACGGAGACCTGCTCCACGCCATTTAAAGTTTTCATCCGCTGTTCCACTGAGTTCAAGCTTATTTGCAGACTCATCAACAGATGTGAAGGTGCTGGGAGTCATAATATCCTCAAGACCCTCGGTTACAAGCTCATCAGTCTTATAGCCTATATAAAGCTGTGCCTGCTCAGCATATACAAGGAGGTCGGAGAGCATTGTCTTAAGTTTTGCATCGCTGGACTTAGTCAGCTGATTTACGCAGTACTGACGAATGCTATACTTCTCAATGCAATGAGTAACAACCTCACCGTATGTGTTTGTTGCGTAGAGCGTTGCCTTGATGTTATCACCAACCATCTGAGGAACTATCTCTTCGAAGCGGAAGTAATATGTTCCATCGCTCTGAAGAGTTCCTTCAACTCTGTAATCATTACCGTTGAAAGTAAAGATCATATAGTAATCGGTGTACTCACCGGGGATAAGAGCAATATATGCGATGTTGATGTCGCTATCAAGACTAAGTCTTGCGCCTCTGATCTTGAAGTCTGCTCTGATTCCAAGTGCAGGAATTTCTTCCTGTGCCACGAGGATCTCTCCGCATACGGAGCAGTGATTACCTTCGGTAAGACCTGTCTTGAGCTCGGTGGGAGCTACGGCTGCGTCGATTACTTCGGTGTGACCGAGTGCATCAACTACGATTGTCACGCGACTAAGTTCTGCATCACATACGGTACAGTAAACTACGTTGTCGTAAGAACCGGTTGTTGTGCATGTAGGAGCTACGTTGTTTTCAACAACAATGCTACCCTCGGTATGACCAAGTGCGTCAACTACATTCTGTGCAACAAGAATCTCGTTACATACGGAGCAGTGCTTACCCTCTGTAAGACCGGTTGCGGTACATGTAGGTGCTACCGCATCATCAATTACTTCGGTATGACCGAGTGCATCAACTACGATTGTCTCGCGACTAAGCTCTGCATCACATACGGTACAGTAAACTACATTGTCGTAAGAACCGGTTGCGGTACATGTAGGAGCTACGTTGTTTTCAACAACTACACTACCCTCGGTGTGACCGAGTGCATTAACTACGATCGTCTGGCGGCTGAGCTCTGCATCACATACGGTACAGTAAACTACGTTATCATAAGAACCGTTTGCAGTACATGTAGGAGCTACGTTGTTTTCAACAACTATGCTACCATCGGTATGACCGAGTGCATTAACTACGATCGTCTGGCGGCTGAGCTCTGCATCACATACGGTACAGTAAACTACGTTGTCGTAAGATCCGTTTGCAGTACATGTGGGAGCCACGTTGTTTTCAACAACTATGCTACCCTCGGTATGACCGAGTGCAGGAATAAACTCTGCTTCTACAAGTGTTTCGTGACATACAGAGCAGTACTTAGCTTCCGTGTATCCAACCTCTGTACAAGTAGGAGCGATTGCGGGATCGATAACTACGGCGTGACCGAGTGCATCTACAACTTCCTGTGCTACGAGAACCTCGCCACAAACTTCACAATGCTTACCCTCGGTAAGACCGGTTGCGGTACAAGTAGGTGCTACTGCCTTATCAATTACCTCGGTATGACCAAGTGCATCAACTACTGTCTGTGCTACGAGAATCTCGTTACATACGGAACAGTGCTTACCCTCGGTAAGACCGGTTGCGGTACAAGTAGGTGCTACTGCCACGTCGATTACCTCGGTATGACCAAGTGCATCAACTACTGTCTGTGCTACGAGAACCTCACCACAAACGTCACAATGCTTACCCTCGGTAAGACCAGTTGCAGTGCAAGTAGGAGCTACCGCTGCATCAATTACTTCGGTATGTCCGAGCGCGTCAGCTACAATTGTCTCGCGGCTGAGCTCTACATTACATACGGTACAGTAAACTACGTTGTCGTAAGATCCAGGTGCAGTACATGTAGGAGCTACGTTGTTTTCAACAACTA
>JBGVPG010000003.1:0-41319 GCA_045126855.1 Eubacteriales bacterium
GGCAACACCTATGAAATCATTATGGCAGACGCATTTGCCCGTTTCCAGAAGACACAGGGCAAGGACGTTTTCCTTTGCACCGGTACTGACGAGCACGGTCAGAAGATCGAGGATCTTGCAAAGGCGGCAGGCATCACTCCCAAGGCATACGTTGATAACGTAGCAGGGGAGATCAAGAACCTTTGGGACTATATGAACGCCGACTATGATCACTTTATCCGTACAACCGACGACTACCACGAAGAGGTAGTTGCTAAGATATTCAAGAAATTCTACGAGCAGGGCGATATTTATAAGGGCCACTACGAGGGCTGGTATTGCACTCCCTGCGAGTCCTTCTTCACCGCAACCCAGGCTGTAAACGGCATTTGCCCCGACTGCGGCAGACCCGTCAGCCAGGCTAAGGAGGAGGCATACTTCTTCAAAATGTCCAAGTACGCTGACAGACTTATCAAGCACATCGAGGACAACCCCGGCTTCATCGAGCCCGAGAGCCGTAAGCGTGAGATGGTAAACAACTTCCTCAAGGCAGGACTTCAGGACCTTTGCGTTTCCAGAACCTCCTTCACCTGGGGTATTCCCGTAACCTTCGATCCCAAGCACGTAACATACGTTTGGCTTGACGCTCTTACCAACTATATCACCGCCCTCGGCTACGACCCCGACAAGTCCTACGAGGAGCAGAGCGAGAAGTTTAAGAAGTATTGGCCTGCCGACGTTCATATTATCGGTAAGGATATTCTTCGTTTCCACACCATTTATTGGCCTATCTTCCTTATGGCGCTTGACCTTCCTCTTCCCAAGAAGGTATTCGGCCACCCCTGGTTCAACTTCGGCAACGATAAGATGTCCAAGTCCAAGGGTAACGTAGTATACGCAGACGAGCTCGCCGAGAGATTCGGTGTTGACGCCGTACGTTATTACGCTCTCTCCGAGATGCCCTATAACTCCGACGGCTCGGTAACATACGAGAGCGTCGTTGCACGCTATAACAACGACCTTGCTAACAACCTCGGTAACCTTGTGAGCCGTACCCACGCTATGACAAAGAAGTACTTTGACGGCGTAATTCCCACTCCCGACGTGACCGATGCACTCGACGACGACCTGAAGTCCACCGTTGCGTCTGCAATCACCAAGTCGGTTGAGCTTATGAACGCTTATCACGTGGCAGACTCTCTTGACGAGATTTTCTCCATGCTTCGCCGTGCTAACAAGTACATCGACGAGACTATGCCCTGGGCACTTGCAAAGGATGAGAGTCAGAAGGGAAGACTTGCAACCGTAATTTACAATCTTCTCGAGACCATCCGCACTGCGGCTGTTCTCCTTACACCTTATATTCCTGCTACCGCAGAGGATATCTTCGCACAGCTCGGCACCGATAAGAAGGAGTTTGCTACCGTAGCATCCTTCGGTGCTCTTGAGAGTGGCAAGGCTCTTGGCGAAGCACATACTCTCTTCCAGAGAATCGACGAGAAGGCATTCCTCGCAGAGATGGAGGCTAAGATCGCTGCTGCAATCGAGGCAAATAAGCCTGTAGAGGAGCCCGAGCACGAGGCCGAGATCGGCATTGAGTCCTTTGGCGCAGTTGAGCTTCGCGTAGCCGAGATCCTCTCTGCTGAGCCTATTCCCAAGGCAAAGAAGCTTCTGAAGCTCCAGGTTGACCTCGGATATGAGAAGCGCCAGGTGGTTTCGGGTATTGCTAAGTTCTACACACCCGATCAGCTCGTAGGTAAGAAGGTTTGCCTTGTTACCAACCTGAAGCCCGCCAAGCTTTGCGGCGTTGACAGCTTTGGTATGATCCTTGCCTCGGGCGAGGAGGACGTTAAGGTAGTATTCCTTGACCCCACAGCAAAGAACGGAGACAGAATTCACTGATGAAATATTTCGATTCTCACGCCCATTATTATGACGAGAGATTTTCGGAGGAACTCCAGGTGGGTGTCGATAGCTTTATCGACACCCTTCTTTCCGAAAAGGTTTCTTATATCGTTGATATCGGTGCAAGTCCTGCCACCTCACGCCTTGTGATCGAGCAGGCAAAAAAACACGAAAATATGTACTGTGCCGTGGGTATTCACCCCTCGGACACCCGTTTCTTAACCGATATGGATAGCGACCTTGCCGAGATCCGTGAAATGATACTGAATAAGGATAATAAGGTCGTTTGTCTCGGTGAAATCGGACTTGATTATCATTATCCCGACACCGATAAGGAAAAGCAGATGAGCTACTTCGTGGCACAAATGGAGCTTGCACGTGAGCTCGGCATAAACGTCTGCATTCACGACAGGGAATCACACGCCGACGTTATGGAGGTTATTCGTAAATTCCCCGAGGTTAAGGGCGTTCTTCATTCCTTCTCGGGCTCGGTTGAGATGGCTGAGGAGCTTGTACGCCTTGGCTGGATGATATCCTTCTCGGGTACTCTGACCTTCACAAACGCCAGACGCCCCAAGGAGGTTGCCGCCGCAATTCCTATGGAGCACATTATGATCGAGACCGACTGCCCCTATCTTGCCCCTCACCCCAAGCGTGGCACGCTTAACCATTCGGGTAACCTCGAATACACCAATGCCGTTCTGGCAGGTATAAAGGGGATAACACCCGAGGAGTGCGCAGAGATAACCGAGAATAACGCCAAGAGGTTCTTCGGCTTATGAGAAAATCAATGTGCATAACCTATATCGTGGAGAATAATCTCTACGTTAATATGACCAATAAATGCTCCAACCGCTGTGAGTTCTGCATTCGCAATAACGGTGACGGAGCGTACGGATCCGACCCCCTCTGGCTTGAGCGAGAGCCAAGCCGTGAGGAGATTTTGACGTCCGTTTTGTCTCACGATTTAAAGGCGTTTTCCGAGCTTGTTTTCTGTGGCTACGGTGAGCCCACCTACCGCCTCGACGATGCGGTCTGGGTTGCCAAGGCTGTCAAGGCAGAGCACCCCGAGACGAGGATTAGGATAAATACTAACGGTCAGTCTGATCTTATTTTGGGCAGAAATACCGCCCCCGATTACGAGGGCGCATTCGATATCGTGTCGATCAGCCTTAATACTCCCACCGCAGAAAAGTATCAAAAAATATGCCACTCAGTATATGGCGAGGCGGCTTTTGATGCGCTCCTGACCTTCGCGGGCAGGGTAAAGGACTTTGTTCCTACGGTTCAGCTTTCTGCAGTCAAGGAAACTCTCACGCCTGAGGAAATCTCCCTCTGCCAGAGGATCAGCTCTGAGCTTGGCGTGTCTCTCCGCCTGCGCGACTACATCCCTCCCGAGACCTGACGCTCGTTTGGTAGCAGGTTTTAAACATGGCGTTATACATCATAAGATAGTTGGTTGGCACACGCATAATGTCAAAGCAAACGCCCATATAGTCAAATTCCTGTATCAGATCAAATATGGCCTTCAGTCCCTCAAGCGACTCGAAGGAATATTCACCCTGCTTTTTATCGTTTACGTGCGAGAGCAGGGTGTCTTTGTTTTTTGTTACCTCAAGTCCCCGTCGCCTCGCCATGTCCAGGACATCGTCAACAGTACAATATCCACGGGGTGCTTTTGCAAGGCATGGAAGATCAATAAATGCCTTTGAGCTCTCCCCACGGCAGGCAAAATCCGATATAACCTTTCTTTCCCCCTCGGCGAATGTCGGGGGATTTTCCATAGCATACTTCGGATAGTAAAGAACGCTGCCGTCGGCAAATTCGCTGAATTCCATGGGCGAATTTTCGTCTATCTCGGTTATCAGTATAAGGTCAAGTCCAATCATAAGCTTTCGCATTTTCATTATAAATGCCAAATATTCCTTGGCAGAATGCGAGAACGCAGATGAATTGAGAACTATTCCACGGTAACCTCCCTCTGCCGCGAATCTTGTCAGCCCCTCGGCAAAGCCATCGACGTCTTGGTCCGACGTGAACCGTTCTTTGTAATTGTCGTGAATGCGTACGAGGGGGATTTTGCCTGCATCGGTTACAACCTTCAGGGGGTCACGGTCGTTCATAATTCGCCTTATACCGTGGCGATCAGCCACAGCCGATGCGAATGTCACGTAGGTGAGATATGGAAGCACCAGGCTGAGCTTTTTATCGTCACAGCCCTCGTGATAGTATCCGTTTGCAACCCTCATTCCGTGAAGTCTCTCTCCGTATCGCAAAGCGATCCTGTCGCCTACCTGAGGCTCCTCCGAGGTAAGCCAGGGATTGCTCAGCATCAGATCACGTTTTGTTAACCCGAAGCGTAGGCCGATCTTCTCCAGGGTATCGCCATAACCCACCCGATAGCTCCTTGTGGGAACAAGGGCGAGCAGCTCCTCGCCTCTTGCAGGCTCACTTCTTTCAATTCGATTTATTTTTCTGATGATTTTCTCATCGATTTCAAGCCTTTTGCAGACCTCATTTATGCCCCCTTCGGGGCTCAGAATATGTATGTTCATTTCCTCTCCTAACCCTTTTTTAGCATCTTATGACATCATAGCATTTCTGTCACACATGATTTGGTCGAATCGCTCGAAAATCCACAAAATTTATAGTCAAATTTCACAAAAATTTGTTTAAAAAATGTATTGATTAAACAAAAAGATTATGATATACTATACAAGTTAAAAAATAATTCGTGGGAAAGGAGTTATGAAATGACTAAGATTATCTGCAAGAAGGAATATAATACCGAGACCTCTACCTTCATCAAGAAGGTTACCGTTGGTACCTACGGTGATCCCGCAGGCTACGAGGAGTGCCTCTTCGTTACCGAGAGTGGCAACTACTTCCTCTACACTCAGGGCGGCGCAGAGTCCAAGTATCCTACCGAGGACATCAAGAGAATGTCTAAGAAGGTAGCAGACGAGTGGATCGCTAACAACTAATCCTCGGTAATATTTGGGTACAAGCGCAGATTGCTCCCACTCGGAGTAGGTATCTACACCTTCGGGTCGCATTCCACGCTTCTACCTCAAATCTTACCTTCGGATCCATTTGGTAAAAAAACGGCTGTCAAACGACAGCCGTTTTTCTTTTTATTGATTTTTCATTTGTTTTAGGAAGCAGAGAACAGCGATCACCGTTATAGTTATGCTGTAAAACATAATTGGGAAAAGATGCGTTGCCGCGAGCTGAAAATCTCCGATAAACAATGCTTTTTCCATTTCCGCCGCGTGATAGAAGGGGAGAAGATTTGCAATTTTTTCAAAAAATCCGCCTACCTGCTTTAAATCAAACCATACTCCCG
Source organism: Eubacteriales bacterium (assembly GCA_045126855.1). Classification (GTDB taxonomy): domain Bacteria; phylum Bacillota; class Clostridia; order Oscillospirales; family CAG-272; genus UBA1740. The sequence goes on from JBGVPG010000003.1 coordinate 5,231, forward strand.
AAAGATATGCAGATAGGTTGGTCAGCAGTGCTCCGCAAATACCGCCGACCGACTTGACGCTAAGGAGACTGCCGCACAAAAGGCCGAGAGAAATGTTGAAAACAGCCATAGGTAGTATACCGATAATTGCATAAACGGCATTTATACTTACTGTAAGCCCCAAGGGAATTGCGGCAACGTAGCAGATTACCGTCTGGCCGAGCGCAATTGGGATAAGGGGAAGTGCATAACCAAGGATAAAATCAAGCGCATTCAGGGGTGTTGTGTATAGTCTTTGTATCAATGCACTTTCTCGGTCCTTTGCAATCAGAGTTGCGGAAAACAGCGTCATGAATGACAACCCGAATACGCTAATTCCCGGGGTCAAAGCGTCAATTTCAAAGAGGCTTACGGGAATGTTGGCTTGTATTGCGCTGAGAAGCATCAGTAAAACTAATGGAAAACCCAGTCCGAAGCCGAGATTGATAGGATCACGTAAAATCTCCTTCGCGCAACGCTTGGCAAAAGTTATCATTCGCATTGCGACACCTCCTTTACGATGGAAACAAAAGCTGATTCAAAGTCCTTTGCGTTTGCTCTAACCTTTAATTCTTCCACCGTGCCCACCGCAAGAAGTTTGCCGTTTTTCATAATGCCGATACGGTCCGAAAGAGCCTCCGCCTCTTCCATATAGTGGGTTGTCAGAACGATGGTTACTCTCCCTTTCAAGGATCTGATGGTATCCCATAACTCGCGTCTTGCTATAACGTCAAGACCGAGCGTGGGTTCGTCCAGAAACAGGATTTGCGGCTCGCTGATCAGCGACATTGCGATACTTACACGTCGTTGCCAACCACCCGACAGCTTGCCTGCCTTTCGATTGAGAATGTCACCAAGATCAAATTGCCTTGATAGTTCCTTGATTTTAATGGCGGTTTTTTCTTTTGAAAAGCTGTGAATACCACAGATTAACTCTAAATTCTCCTTCACGGACAGTCCCGGGGCAATCGCGGTTTCCTGAGGAGATACGCCGATCAGCCTTTTTACCTTCTCGGATTCGCTCGTTACGCTATAACCGCCTACGATAGCATCTCCGTTATCAGGATTTATCAAACAGGAAAGGATCTTTATGGTCGTAGTTTTTCCTGCTCCGTTTATGCCAAGGAGAGAAAAAAGCTCGCCTTGGCGGATTTCTAAATTGAGTCCGTCTACAGCGGTTATGTTTTTATACCGCTTTATGAGGTTGGTCGTTTTAATAGCTTGCATTTTCTGTTTCCTCCGTTTGTTGACAATCTCATTATATCACGCTGAAAGGAAGAAATGTAAGTTTTTGATTTTTCGGTAAAAAACACCGGTTTTTCGGCAAAAGAAATGGCGCCCGATGGTTTCGGGCGCCAAATGTTTTTTATTTTAAATAGCTTTTACCCACCGTTGCCTCCTCGGCATATCTTCTGATGCTTTCGATTCCGCCCTTGCAGCCGGGTTTTGTGGAGTATCCATGTGCAGAGTGGCAAACGCAAAGACCGTTGATCGCATAGAGTCTGAAGCGATATTCGCCTGCCTTATCTATGTAGATCTCCCACTTGGGGCAGGGGAGGGATACGGGCTTTTTCAGCGTGGTGTCCTCAATTTCCGCCCTGTTTGCGTTATTTATAACGCTGGCTATACCGGTATTTACCGAGCCGATAGAGGAGTATATCTGAGAGTAAGCGACAACCGCACCGTTTGAGGAATAAAGGCTGAAGAAGAATCTGCCGTCCTTCGCTTTTTGAATATCAAACCTTCCGTTTTTTGTTTGCTTTCCTTCCTTCACCTTGTCTGCACTCTTGACCTCAGGGGAATTCTCGTTGATTTCCTCCTCGGCTTTTTTGGAAGCCGACTTTTTTACAGCTTCTTCCTTTTTAGGCTCGACGTTGATATTAGATTTGTTCTCGAACTCCGCCTTCTTTGCTTCGGTCGCCTTTTCGGACTTCGTCGCCTTTTTCACAGGCTGAAAATCCTCCTTGAAGTATTGCGCCTGACCGTCGTCCTCACCGAGTCCCTTGCTTTTTTTACCAAACAATTTCTGCCAGAATCCCATTTTCATCCTCCAAAAGTCTTTTCTTATATTTTAGCACAAAAGCCCGGCAAAAACAACCTGATTTTGGAAATTTGTCAATTTTGTTTTTTCAGATATTCGAGTGCCTCTCTTATTCCGCCGATCTCGTCAATGAGACCGCATTCCACCGCCTCACGACCGCAGAGAATAGAGCCGATATCGTTTACGAGCTGGTCGGTCCTGGTCATCATCTGCTTGAATTTTGCCTCGTCAACCCTCGAATGTCCGACTATAAAATTGATAATTCTGTCCTGCATTTTTATGAGGTAATCGAATGCCTGCGGAACGCCAAGGGTCACACCGCTCGTCCTTACTGGATGAATGGTCATGGTCGCACTGGGTACGATAAAGGACCTGTCAGCACTTACAGCCAAAGGCACTCCGATGGAATGCCCACCGCCGAGAACTATGGAAGCCGTAGGCTTCGACATGCTGGCTATAAGCTCCGCCATCGCAAGTCCTGCCTCAACGTCACCGCCAAGGGTGTTTATTAGAATAAGCACACCGCTTATTCGTCGACTCTCCTCAACAGCCACAAGGGTAGGGATAACGTGGTCGTACTTCGTCGCCTTCTGACCGCCCTCCATGGCGTAGTGCCCCTCGACCTGACCGATTATGGATAGGCAGAAGATCTCGCCCTCCTCACCCTCCAGAACGGTGCCGCCCTCCTTTATCATCTCGCCCCTTGCCTCCAATGTCCCTTCACGCTCATCACCCATGACAAAAACACTCCTTTTTCCATTATTTTATTATTTTTTTCACAATCTTTTTGATTTATGCATTGATTTTTAAAAATCGATGTGCTATAATGTAATTTGGATTACCGTGGGCGCGTCTTCGCCCTAAAATAACTATTCAAGGAGAATTCTTAAAATGAAAAAGGTTATCGTTGAAACCTCCGCAAGACACATTCATCTTAGCCGTGAAGCAGTTGACGTACTCTTCGGCGAGGGATATCAGCTCACAAATAAGAAGGAGCTCAGCCAGCCCGGTCAGTATGCTTGTGCTGAAAAGCTTACCGTTGTTGGTCCTAAGGGCAGCCTGAAGGCTTCTATCCTTGGTCCTACCAGAAATGCCAGCCAGGTTGAGATTTCTCTTACAGATGCTCGTGCAATCGGCGTTTCCGCTCCCATTCGTGAGTCGGGCGACATCGCAGGCAGCGGTGCTTGCAAGCTTGTTAACCCCGAGAACGGTGCAGAGCTTGAGCTTACCGAGGGCGTTATCGCTGCAAAGCGTCATATTCACCTTACTCCTGCAGCTGCAGAGGAGATGGGTGTTACCGATAAGGAGATCGTTTCTGTTAAGATCGAGTCCGAGCGTACCGCTATCCTCGGCGACGTTGTTGTAAGAGTTAGCCCCAGCTTCGCTCCCGCAATGCACATTGACACCGACGAGGCAAATGCTGCATGCGCATTCGGCGAGATCTACGGCGAAATCGTAAAGTAAGATATTTAATTCAAAAGGAGAACATAAATTATGGCAGAACTTGTTTATTCCAAAGAAGTGGAAAACATGTGCGTTGTTGCCAAGGGTCCTAACCACGGTCCCGCTCCCATTCCCGAAGAGGGCAAGTGGGTTAAGGCAAAGGACATCGCAGATATCTCGGCTTACACTCACGGTGTGGGCTGGTGCGCACCTCAGCAGGGTGCTTGTAAGCTTTCGCTTAACGTTAAGGACGGTATCATCGAGGAAGCTCTCGTTGAGACCATCGGTTGCTCGGGTATGACCCACTCCGCAGCTATGGCTGCTGAGATCCTTCCCGGTAAGACCCTCCTTGAGGCTCTTAACACCGACCTTGTTTGCGACGCTATTAATACCGCAATGCGTGAGCTCTTCCTTCAGATCGTTTACGGTCGTTCTCAGTCTGCATTCTCTGAGGGCGGTCTTGTAATCGGCGCTGGTATGGAGGACCTTGGTAAGGGTGAGAGATCCATGGTTGGTACTATGTACGGTACTAAGGCAAAGGGTGTTCGTTACCTTGAGATGACCGAGGGCTACTGCACCAGAATGGCTCTTGACGAGAACAACCAGGTTATCGGCTACGAGTTCGTTTCTCTTGGCAAGATGACCGACTTCATCAAGAAGGGTATGGAGCCTAACGAAGCATACGAGAAGTCTAAGGGTACATACGGCAGATTTGCTGACGCCGCTAAGTACATCGACCCTCGTAAGGAATAAGAAGGAGGAAATATAAATGGCACATTTTGAAGGTTATGAAAGAAGAGAAGCGAAGATCCTCGCTACTCTTAATGAATATGGCATTTCCTCTATTGACGAGTGTAAGGCTATATGCGATGCAAAGGGCATCGATCCCTATAAGATTGTAGAAGAGACCCAGCCTATCGCGTTCGAGAACGCAAAGTGGGCGTACACCGTTGGCGCTGCAATCGCAATCAAGAAGGGCTGCACCAAGGCTGCTGACGCCGCTGCCGCAATCGGTATCGGTCTTCAGTCCTTCTGTATCCCCGGCTCCGTAGCAGAGAACCGTAAGGTTGGTCTTGGCCACGGTAACCTCGGCTCTATGCTCCTCTCTGAGGAGACCGAGTGCTTCTGCTTCCTCGCAGGTCACGAGTCCTTCGCGGCTGCTGAGGGCGCAATTAAGATCGCTCTTAACGCTAACAAGGTTAGAACTAACCCCCTCCGCGTTATCCTTAACGGTCTTGGCAAGGACGCTGCTATGATCATTTCCAGAATCAACGGCTTCACCTACGTTCAGACCGAGTTCGATCCCTATACCGAGGAAGTAAACGTTATCTCCGAGACCGCATACTCCACCGGCGACAGAGCTAAGGTTAAGTGCTACGGCTCCGACTCCGTTCCCGAGGGCGTTGCTATCATGAGACTTGAGAACGTTGGCGTTTCCATCACCGGTAACTCCACCAACCCCACCAGATTCCAGCATCCCGTTGCAGGCACCTACAAGAAGTGGTGTAACGAGAACGGCAAGAAGTACTTCTCCGTAGCATCCGGCGGTGGCACAGGTAGAACCCTTCACCCCGATAACATGGCAGCAGGTCCTGCTTCCTACGGTATGACCGACACCATGGGCCGTATGCACGGCGACGCACAGTTCGCAGGCTCCTCCTCCGTTCCCGCTCACGTAGAGATGATGGGTCTCATCGGCGCAGGTAACAACCCCATGGTTGGTATGACTGTTGCTGTTGCAGTAGCAATCGAAGAGGCAAGTAAATAATTCGAGCCAAAAACCTTGATAAATCAAGAAATTTTGACATCTTTGATACATCTAAAAAAGAAGTTTTTGAGAAGTTAATTACATCTTTTTGACATCTTTTTGACAAGAATCAATATATAAAGAATGAGACACATCATTTTGGACTTTTTGTCTATGATGTGTCTCATGTTTTTATGAGAATATTATTAACTGCTATACGACATACTCATTGGTTGCAATTGGTGCAATCAATTTCTTTTTTTCCTTTACAAGTTGAACACGTAGTGTCTTTGACGCCCTTCCCATCACAATAATCACAAATTCCATTACCATCACGCTGGCAATCCGTACATTTAGGATACATTCTTCCCCACCCGTTGCATTTCGGACAGACATGTGTTGGATAACCATTTGTTAGAATAAATCCTTTTTCACAAGCATTACAATCTGTAGAGTAGTTCGATGTGCCATCTCCGCCGCAACGACAACATTCGCCACTTCCATCACAGAGCACACAAAGCTCTTTTCCTTTGCCGTTACACGACGTACAACGAATTTTAGTATCACCATAGCAAAGAGTACAGATTTCTTCTTGAGGTTCTTGAGGTTCTTGAGTTTCTTGAGTATTACACGAAACTAAACTTAATACCACACTTAATACCATAATTGTTAAAACAATCCAAAAAATTATTCTTTTCATCTGTAAAAATCTCCTTATAAATTTTTATTGTTTGTTAGGATCAACTACAACCCAGTCACCGCGAATACGCTGACAAATATAATTCATAGTGTTTGACTCGTTTTCCGCAGCATGAAATTCCGAAATTAAAATTTCGATATTACTATCAGGATATTCTTCATCAGCACGTCTTTGAACAAATTCAAGTGTCATCACGCCATTCCAATTTACTCCATTAGAAAATGACACTAAAAGATTTCTATTAACATTCATACAATCTCCTCTTCTCAATAAAACTTTAATATCATTATTATTTTTCGGCAAAAACAAAAGGTGCGACAACCGAAGTCAGCGCACCGAAAAACTAAGACTTCAGTTGTTAACTCTTTTGAGTTATAGTGACATTATATCACGCTTTTTTGACAATGTCAACCCTAAAGAGGTAAATTTTTCTGATTTTTATAGGCTAAAATATAATTAACCCATTTGAGTTAGGAGAATACAATGAGAGTTAACGAAGCGGTCAAACTGCGAATTATGGAGTTATGTCAAGAAAATCATATTACATTAAACAAGTTATCCACAATTTGTGGCATTACACAATCGACACTGAACAATATTATAAGTAGACACAATGCCACCACCACGATCTCTACAATCAAAAAAATATGCGATGGATTGGAGATTTCCATTCTTGATTTTTTTACCTCTTCTCTTTTTGAAAATTTGGAGCAAGAGATCAAATAATCTTCATAGTCTCATCGGCGCAGGTGACAACCCCATGGTTGGTATGACTGTTGCAGTGGCTGTAGCCATTGAGGAAGCTTTTAAGTAAGATACCCCATGGTTGGGGAGTTACCGGAACGGTTACTCCCAAAAACACAATAAACAAACAATTAAAGCCGCGATCCTCGGATCGCGGCTTTCTCTGTGCAAATGAGACCCATCATCTCAACGTGTGCGCAAAAGGAAAAGCGAGCCGTGTGTGGCTCGCCTTCTATATTAAGCTTTCTTTCTTCTCTCCTTAATAATAACCGGCAGATACCAGCACATAAGATACAGGATGATCACGGGCACGGAAAGGAAGAAGTACCAGTAGTCATAGGGGAGTATGGAGTAGAAGAAATCGAGAACGGGGTTAGCAAAATCGGGGGAATAGATCGAGAACATATAGCTGACCCTGATAACCTCGCCGTTGAAATCGAGGAGATTTGCGTTATTGATCGCAAGGTTGATGAAGTAAATAATTGTATATGCGCTGAATGTAATGCCGAGGGTGGACTTGATACACTTGGGATCGAGCTTTACAAGGCCAAGCTTGAACATCATGATCGGAATACCTACCTCAAGTACGTGGGGGAAATAGAAGAAGTTGAAGGGCCAGTCGAGGAGCACCATCTGCTGTGAGCTGTAGGGAAGCGCAACGAGTGCGAAGAGTGCGCCAAAGGACCAGAGGAGCAAAAGGTTGCAGGCGGTCTTGTTCTTTGTCCATACCGCAAAGGGAAGGGTCATTCCGTTGAGCGAGCAAAGGTGAAGGGGGAGATACTCGAGAGGCCTGCCCCAGGATACAAGATTATATATGATGGTCGCCCAACCTGCAAAGGAAAGAACTCCAAGAACTCTGTGCTGAGTTTTCTCTGAAGCTCTCTTGAGCGAGAAATACAGAATAAGATCAATGAAAACACCTGCTATAAGCGTACCTATATGAACAGGTCCGAAAAGTCCCCACTGTGGCATATTTTTCTCCTTTATTTTTAGCAAAATTAAAAAACCAAGACATTATAACACAATATTTCGCTTTTGTAAATAGAAAAAACAAAATTCTTGCTTTTTTCTTACATCAATGATATAATGTAAAAAAGGAGTAGTTATATGGAACAGATACATATCAGCGAGAGCAATATTGTGATTGAAAATAAAAGCTATTCTGCCTCCTTTTATGCGAGGGAGGAGATGCCCGACGGTACGAAGCGAGGCACATTCAGAAGCTACACCGTTCTGGTTGACGGTGACAACGTAACCTTCAAAAACTGCCTTTTTGAAAATACCGCAGGAAAGGGCTGTGACGTAGGGCAGGCAATAGCCCTTTATCTTGACGGCGACGGAATAACCCTCGAAAACTGCGTTTTGAAGGGACATCAGGACACGCTCTTTCTTGCGCCCTTGCCAGAGAGGGAGATAATCCCCGGAGGATTTACAGGTCCGAAGCAGTTTACCGAGCGTAAAAGACGCACGGTTTACTTTAAAAATTGTGTGATTGAGGGCGGAGTCGACTTTATTTTCGGCGGAGCTACCGCCTACTTTGACAATTGCGAATTCGTAAGCGTGGAGCAGGGTTATGTTTTTGCAACCTCAACGCCAGAGGACGTTAAGGTTGGATTTGTTGCTCAAAATTGCAGATTTACTGCTACGCCTGACGTTGAAAAGGAAAGCTGCTTTATTGCCCGTCCTTGGCGAAACCACGGCTACGTAAGACTTGAAAACTGCTACCTTGGTGAGCATATTAATCCACAGGGCTTTGACGATTGGGGAAAGCTCGATGCCCATGAAACAATAAGATTTTTTGAAAAAGATAGCTATGGTCCCGGAGCAGAGGGAACTCGCCCGGAGTACGTAAACAAAAAAGGAGAGTAATATGAAAAAAATTCTGAAAATTCTGATTTCGATTATCCTCGTAGCCGTTATCACCTTCCTCTTTATGGTAACCTTCTATCTTCCGAAGTACATAGCCTCGGATGCCAAGGTGACCCTCACAGAGGGGTATGGCGATGAGATGACCATTATGAGCACCAACGTAAGATATATCGCTTATGAGGACTTCTTCAAGCGTTCTTGGTTTTACCGTGCGGATCTTATTGCCGAGGATATTGATTCCGTAAAGCCTGACATCATCGGCTTCCAGGAGGCGACTCCCGTTCATTATAGCTACCTCAAGAAAATCATGGTAGGCTATGATAATGAAATGGCGTATAGAGACAAGTTCGTTCTCAGCGAGGGCTGTCCCATATTCTGGCGCGCTGATAGATACGAGAAGATTGATAGCGGTTCCTTCTGGCTATCCGAGACTCCCGAGGTTATGAGTAAGGATTGGGGCAGTGAGCATTACCGCATCTGCGTTTACGTTATTCTCCGTGACATTAACACCGGTAAGGAGTTTGCCGTTTTCAATACCCACCTTGACCACACCAGCGATGAGGCGCGTATCAACGGTATACAGGTAGTTCTTGATAAGATCAGCGAGTTTGGTGATCTTCCTGCCTACCTTATGGGCGATCTTAATGCTAAGGAGAACAGCAAGACCATTCAGTCTACTAAAGAGTCCTTTGACGACGCTATGCGCATCTCTCCCGTGACCGAGGAGACGCCAACCTACCATAACTGGGGCAATGCGGAAAAGGCAAAGCGCATTGATTATATTATGATCAGTAAGGGCGATGCAACTGTCAGCGAATACCACGTTGTAGACAACTGCCACGAAGGATTGTACTCCTCCGACCACGCATCGATTTACATTAAAACAACGTTAAAATAAAAGAAAAGCCGAGCGTCTGCTCGGCTTTTTCTATTGAATTTTGGCAATTTGCTTCTTAGTTGGATTCTTCTGTGGGCTCGTTCACGGTGAAGTATCCACGGTCGTTATTGATAAGCTCCTCATAGAATACTGCACTCGCAGTTTGAGAGTAGGCAGACACCCACAGCGTTCCGACACCGAGGCACAGCGCGCCAAGAATGGCCCAACCAATGAAGGAAAGATTAAGACAGAAATACTGGAATCTGTGACCCTTCATAAGCCTGTGACTCTCTCTCAAAACCTCAAGAGGACCGTATTCGGGGTGGTCGTTCATAACGAAGTAGAGCATTGAGAAGGAGTAGCTGAAGAGAATGCCGGGAACAATGAAAAGCAGAGTTCCGATGAATACGAAAAGCTCATAGAGCAAGGTGGCGAGAATAGAGTTTAGGAATGATCCCGAAACACCTCTGACTGCCGCGCCGAGATCTTGGGGGCGTGCACTACCTCTGACACGGGCGATAAAGTATGCTGCGCATGCAATTCCAATAAGGCCTGAAACAATAAAAGGACCTACGAACGTGCCTGTGAGAGCAGTGGTAATAACGCTTGCGCATAGAAGAATGAGAACGGGATAAAGCCATCCTACACTTAAAATACCTTTTCCAAGGGTGTCTCGTGCTCTTGCACGAATTTCAGAGTTAGAAATCATAGTAATGTCTCCTTTATTTTGTGTTTATTTTTCGTTTGTAATTGGATCGAAGAAGTCACGGAGCTCTTCAAGGTAACCGTCTCTGCCGACGGGGAAGGCGAGACCGTGGGCTGCGCCTTTGATTACGGTGAATCTTTTGTGTTCCGCGGAGCATGCCTCACTATTTTTTTCGCTCATCCACATCGGGACGAAGTTATCCTTGTCGCCATGAACAAAAATGGTTGGGATTTTCGATTTTTTCACCTGCTCGTGGGGAGAGAATTCGTCAATATTAAATTTGCCGAAAAGCCTTGCGCCGAGCCTTACAAAGGGGTAGAGAATGTTGGGCGGAAGCTTCATATCCTTAATAACAAGCTTGATGATATCCTCTGCCGATGTGTAGCCGCAATCTGCGATAATTCCAACGATATTTTCGGGCAGATCGTCACGACCCGAGGTTATCATAGCCGTTGCGGCACCCATAGACACACCTGATAATATGATCTTGACATCGGGGTTTATGTTAGTAAGAACGTAGTCTATCCATTGCCTGCAGTCACGGCTCTCATTGATACCGAAGGTGATAACGTTTCCGTCCGAAAGTCCACTTGCCCTGTGGTCGAAGAGCAAAACGCTGTGACCGATCTCCAGGGCACGGAAAATACCGCCGCTGAGATCTCTCTCGAGATTGCCGTGATATCCGTGCATCATGATCTCAATGGGAGCGTTCGGGGAATGCTCGTAGTATCTGCCGCGGAGCGTCAGACCGTCAAAGGTCTGTATCTCAACCTTTTTGTGGGGCAGAGCACGAGCACGCTTTGTCCATTCGATCATATCGTCGTAGAATGGCTTGTATTCCTCGCCGGGGGGGAGGTCGAAATCGTCCTCGGCGCGTGGCTTCCTGTTGGGATTATAAAACACTTTAAAGAAACAGATCGCCGCCGTTATTAAAACGATGGCGGCAATCGCCAAAACGCATATTAGTAGCGTCCCAAAGATTTTCATAATTGCCTCTTGTTTATTATTTTAAGTATATTCTAGCACCATTTTATGAACAATTCAATACCGAAGTGTAGAAAAACAAGAAAAAGGTTGCATTTATATACTTTTTGTTGTATAATGTTTAGGAAATTTGAAAACATTAGGAGACAGACTATGAGCAAAATTGCAGCTATTGACGTCAACTATAAAAATCCCAAAAAGTACAAAACCGCCAAATATCCCATTCGTCAGCCCATTTACCTGACATGGCTTATCTGGGTTTTGTCCTTTTTTGCTACTATATTAAAAAAGCACAGGGTGGAGAGAATTAATATGGACGGGCTGAAGCCTCCCTATATGATCCTCTCAAATCACATGTCCTTCGTTGATTTTGAACTGGTTGCCCTGGGCACCTATCCTCACCGCATCAATAACGTTGTAAATATCGATGGTTACTATCAGCGCCCCTGGCTCATGGAGTGGATCGGCGCTATTTGCACAAGAAAATTCACCACAGATTTTCACCTTGTAAAGTCTATCCGAAAGGTGTTTTCCAGAGGCGACGTTCTCGGTATGTATCCCGAGGCTAGATATTCGCCCTGCGGTATAACCTCCTATATCCCCGACTCGGTAGGTATGCTCGTAAAGCGAAATAAGGTTCCTGTTGTTGCGGTGCTTCACCGTGGTAATTACCTTCATTCTCCTGCCTGGGATTTCCGCAGAAAGCGTAAGGTCCCCCTCCACACCACTCTCACGCAGATCCTCACCGTGGAGGATATCGAGAGAATGTCGGTTGATGAGATCAACCAATGTATCAGGGAAGCCTTGACTTATGATGAATATATGTACCAGAAGGAAAACAGCATTCTCATCAAGGAGCCCTTTAGAGCCGAGGGAATGCACAAGATCCTCTACCAGTGTCCTCATTGTCTTGCAGAGCATCAGATGGCGACGGAGGGATCCGAGCTATACTGTACGAAATGCGGTAAGCGTTGGACGCTTAACGAGGATGGCAGCCTTCAGGCAAACGAGGGCGAGACAGAGTTCTCCCACGTTCCAGATTGGTTCCGCTGGGAGTTTGATAACGTTACCCGTGAGGTAGAGGAGGGAAGATACTCCTTCACAGATACTGCCGATATCTATTCTATGCCCCGATGTTGGAAATTTGAAAATCTCGGCAAGGCGACCCTGACTCACGATCCCGAAAACGGATTCGTTATTCGTGGTCACTACAACAGTCAGGACTACCTAATTCACCGTGCGCCCCTTCAGACAAACAGCCTTCACGTGGAATACGATTGGTTCCGCATACGCCGTGACGACTGCATCGACGTATCCACCGAGACCGACTCATTCTACTGCTATTTTGATAATGCAAAAAACGTGGTGACAAAGCTTGCATTTGCCACCGAGGCTATCTATCAGAAAAAGCTCTCGGAGCTTCATAATCATGGAAAAAATGGCGAAAATCATAATAATCCTTAACATTTTTATATCTTTTTGAAAATAATTCTAAAAGTTGTGTTTTGTTCATACTTTAGACATAATTATCTGCTATAATAGTCGCCGTTTCTAGTTGAGAACCATTTTTCCTTTATTCTAATATATATGGATAAAAAGGACGAATGACGGAAGAATAAAAAATCGGAGGGACCGTATGATTTTAGAAAATCTTGAGGTGTTGCATAAGGCCTTTGGTAAGGGCGTTATCGTAGCAGTCAACGGTAAATATATCACCGTAAAATTTGAGTCTGCCAGCAAGACCTTCGTTTATCCCGACATTTTTGAGAAGTTTCTCACACTCGCGGACGGCAGTGTAAGCGACGAGATCCTCGCCGATATTAACTGCACCAAGGCCGCAAAGCAGAAGGAGCTTGACAAAAAGAATGAGGAGAACCTTCGCGCAATGACCAGGGGCATCGTTATCCCCGGCAAGGAAAACCTCTCCCCTGATTCCGATGAGGAAGAGGGCAGGGGCAGAAGCAACGATAACGAGGAAGCCTGAATAAACAACCACCCACACGGGTGGTTGTTTATTTTTTTGTGTTGACAATTGCGAAAAATAATAGTATAATTAAGAGTGGCGAAAAATAATAATCGAAAGAGATGCATATATGATTTTAAAGGGTTATCTTTTTGGCGCACTGTACGGTCTGGTTTGCCTTGCATTGGCATTGTTACTGTACAAGCTTGGCGTTGAGAAAAAAATAACGCGTAAGGTCGTTCATATATTGGTTGGATTTGAGTGGGTGATATTGCATCACTTTATGGGTCCCTCGGTACATTTCCTGATCGTTTGCATTCTGTTCACACTTTTGCTTCTTCTTTCACACCGAAAGAACCTGATGCCCATGATCTCCTCCGACGGAGATAACGCTCCGGGTACGGTCTACTACGGTGTGGCAATGACTATTATGGCGACGATCACTCTTTTTGTTCCTTCGATGATAGTTCCTTTTGGCATCGGTGTGTTCTGCACGTCCTTTGGCGACGGATTTGCAGGTCTTTTGGGCCAGCTTACTACTCGTCACAATCCTAAGATCTACGGCAACAAGACCATTTTCGGCTCATTATACAATTTCCTTATATCCCTCCTCGTCGTTGTTGTCTTTAATATCAGCTTTTCCCTTGGATTTTCGGTATGGCATATCCTTGCCTTAGCCTTCTTCGTTACAGAGCTGGAGCTATTTACAGGGCACGGACTTGATAATATCGTTATCACCCTCGGTGCAGCGTTTCTCTCCTATGCCTTTCTTAATTTTGAAGCAACAGCGAGCTATCTTGTGCCTATTCTTCTGACACCCTTTATCATCGCATTTTCTCGCCTCAAGAGGGCGCTTACTCTCGGCGGAATACTTGCCGCCGTCGCGGTGGATATCTTTATCTCGGTATCTCTCGGCAACGCGGGATTTGGTCTTTTGCTCGCATTCTTCGCCCTTGGCGTTGCAGTCGATAAAATTAAGAAAAAGTACAAAAAATCAAGGCAGAAAGAAAAAGAACCTGCCGAAAAGCGTGAAGATTGCCGTGATGAGGTTCAGGTTCTGGCAAACTCCCTTGTAGCCTCTGTATGCGCTGTATTGTATGCCGTAACCTTTAAGCGAGTGTTCGTTATAGCCTTCGTTGCATCCCTTGCCGAGGCTCTTGCCGACACGGTCGCATCGGGCATCGGAGTGCTTAATCCCAAGGCATTCGATCTCTTCCGTATGAAGCCCTGTAAGCCGGGTATCAGCGGAGGAATGTCGGTTCTCGGAACGGCGTCATCCCTTCTTGCCGCTATGCTGATGGCAGGACTCGCCTGTCTGTTCGGCCTTATTGATGGCGGAGAATTCTTGCTTATCACTGCTTCAGCTTTCCTTGGCGGAGTATTTGACAGCTTCCTGGGATCGATCTTCCAGGTGAAGTACAGATGTACCGTATGCGGTGAGATCGTCGAAAGGGAGGAGCATTGCGCATCTTCCACGGAAAAGGTCAGCGGTTTGACCTTTGTTTCAAACGACCTGGTAAACCTCCTTGGCACACTCTTTGCGGCGGCGGTTGCTGCGGCGTTATATACATTCTATTAAGGAATGGATTGAAACGGAAAATGAGAAATTGCTTCCAGTCTGTAATTTGTTAATGATGAAAGAAACTTACGATGCTTTACCTGCCTATCGGGTTGGGAAAGTATTGTGACATTATATTTAAGAAAGGAGATAGCGTTTTTGTTCCCGCAGGCTACGGAAAGGTGGATCTGTGCGGTAACATCGCTACAATTATAACAATGGTTCGCAAATATTACATAGGAATTGACCTTGGTGGTACGTTCATCAAGGGTGGTATCGTAAATGATCTGGGTGAGATCATCATCTCTGACAAGGTTCCCACAGAGTGTGAGAAGGGGGACGACGGAGTAGCTAACAATATCGTTTCTCTCGCATCCTCTCTTCTTCAGCGCACAGGCCTTACACCATCTGACGTAGAGGGCCTTGGAATAGGCTGCCCCGGTATGATCGACAGCGGCAGCGGAAACGTAATATACTCCAACAATCTTGGCTGGGTTGATTTCAATATCTGCAACTCTGTTTCGCAAAAGCTCGGAAATATCAAGGTCAAGGCTGCAAACGACGCTAACGTTGCCGCTCTCGGCGAGGTTAAGTTCGGTGCGGCAAGTGACTATGATAATGCTATCATGATCACTCTCGGAACGGGCGTTGGCGGCGGTATCGTCGTTGACGGCAAGCTCGTTGAGGGTAACAAGGGTGCCGGTGCTGAGCTTGGTCACTCTGTCATTGTCCGTGGCGGTGAGCAGTGTACCTGCGGTAGACGTGGATGCTGTGAGGCATATTGCTCCGCAACTGCTCTTATCAAAGATACTAAGCGCATGATGGAAGCACATCCCGATAGCAAAATGTGGGGTGTTGGCGATATTAACGAGGTAAACGGCAAGACCGCCTTTGATTACCTTGAAACCGACGTATATGCAAGAGAGGTCGTTGAGAGCTATATCGACAGTCTCGCTTGTACTCTCACCAACTTCGCTAATATTTTCCGTCCCGAGGTCATTCTTCTCGGCGGTGGAGTTTGCGCTCAGGGTGACAGACTTACAAAGCCTCTTCAGGAGAAAATAAACGCAGAGATCTTCGCAGGAGATAAGGGACCCTCCGTTCCCGTTCTTATTGCAAAGCTTGGCAACAGCGCAGGTCTTCTCGGCGCCGCAGCTCTCCTTATGGATTAATTAAAAAAACAAATAAACGATAAGCCTCTTACGGTGGAATGTATTATTCTGTCGCAAGAGGCTTTTTTCTACCTTAATAATAAAAAAGATTTTATAAAAATCTATTTACAAAACTGAATCCATGTGTTATAATGTAGGTGAATAGGCGATTTTTAACAAAACAATCATCAAGAAGTAACAATACTATGTGCAAAATATACAAACAACAACAACAAGGAATAGTGAAAATGACAAATGTAAGTTATTATATCAGAGAATATCCCAGACCTCAGCTTTTCAGAGATAGCTATCAATTGCTTAACGGAAAGTGGGATTTTTCATTCGGCGATGGATTGAACGACGAAGAAATGAGAAATGGTTTTTCTGACAAGCTTGAAATAATTGTTCCTTATACATATCAGACAGCTCTCTCTGGAATTGGAACCGAGGAGAGACACGACGTTGTATGGTACAGTAGAAAAATCTCTGTCACCGAGGAACAGCTGAAGGGCAGGGTGCTCCTTCAT
Source organism: Eubacteriales bacterium (assembly GCA_045126855.1). GTDB lineage: Bacteria > Bacillota > Clostridia > Oscillospirales > CAG-272 > UBA1740. Next base: position 21,559 of record JBGVPG010000003.1, read on the forward strand.
TTTGAGGGATGCGATTACGAAACCTCCCTTTGGGTGAATGGCATATTTGTCGGAAAGGACACGGGAGGTTATCACCGTTTGAGCTTTGACTGTACCTCTGCGCTCAGAGCGGGTGAGAATACTCTTACCGTAAAGGCATGCGATGATTACAGCGTGGAAAAGCCTCGTGGTAAGCAGAGATCCAAGGATACCAACTACGGATGCTGGTACACCGATACGACGGGTATATACAAAACCGTGTGGATGGAGTTCCTTTCCAATGTATATGTAAAGAGCCTGATTATTGAGCCATGCTTAGCGACGGGCAGAGTTTCTCTTAGCTGCTGCATTGAGGGAGAGAGTGAGTGCGGTATAAACGCTGAAATCTCCTTTGGTGGCAAACGGGTAGCCTCCCTCTCCGGGCAGACTGCTGAAGGCAGAGCTGTATTAGACATTGACCTTACTGCCGACGAGCCTATTCATAAGTGGGAGCTTGGCGATCCTGAACTTTATGAATTAGAGCTTACGCTTTCGGTTGGCGGCGAGGCGGTTGACAGGGTTCACAGCTACTTTGGCGTCCGCAGTATAGAAATTAAGAACGGCAAAATATATCTTAACGGCAAGGAGCTTTATCAGAAGCTTGCCCTCGACCAAGGATATTGGAGAGAGAGCTTGCTTACTCCTCCCGATGAGCAGGCTTTGATCAACGATATACTTGATATGTCTGCCATGGGCTTCAACGGTGTAAGAAAGCATCAGAAGGTGGAGGACGAACGCTACCTTTATTATGCAGATATTATGGGCTTCATCGTCTGGGCAGAGATGCCCTCGATGTACCTCAACACCGAGAAGAGCAGAAGGACCTTTGAGCGTGAATGGCTCCTGGCGGTTGACCAACAGAGAAATCATCCCTCGGTGCTGACCTGGGTTCCCTTCAATGAAAGCTGGGGCGTTGAGGAAATACGTACCGACAAAGTAGTTCAGGCGTTTGTAAACGATATTTATCATAAAACGAAGAAAATCGATGGCAGTCGTCCCGTGATTACCAACGATGGCTGGGAGCATACCGTAAGCGATATTCTCACCATTCACCATTATGAGCAGGACGGTGAGAAGCTTCACAGCTATTTTGACAGCATTGATAAGTGCCATGCGTCGAAGTGGACTAACCACGACAGAGGCGCTTTTGCAGAAGGGTATGGCTACAACGGTCAGCCTATCATAATTTCGGAGTTCGGCGGTACTGCATTTGTCAGCGATACCGTGGGCGATAATTGGGGATACGGTATTGGAGTAAAGAATCTTGAGGAGTTCTACCAGCGCTTCGCCTCTCTCATCGATGCCATTGATAGCCTGCCGTATAACTGCGGTTACTGCTACACGCAGGTTACCGACGTTCAGCAGGAGGTCAACGGACTTCTCGACTTTGACCATAAGTCGAAGTTTGACAGGGAAAGAATCAGAACTATCCTTAATAAAAACGGCCGATAAATCGGCAACATTTGATTTGACGTTTTTTTGCACCAAAAAAAATAAAAATTTTTTGCAAAGGAGAAGAACCATGAAGCAAAGAAACAGAGTATTTTCTTTAATTCTCATCTGTTCGTTGTGCGTTGCACTTTTGACAGGATGCAGCCTTCTGTTCGGTAATATCGACCAGAATAAAGATCCCGTTGAGTACAATATCACGATCGATGAGGGCATTGAGCACGGTAGTGTTCAGTGTGAACTGGCATCCGCCAAGGCTGGCGATACTGTCGCAGTAACGGCAACTGCTGACGAGAACTATATGCTCGTTAGTATTACCGTAAACGGTGAGGCTATCAGTGGTGATAGCTTCGTAATGCCCGAAGAGGATGTTGTTCTTAGCGCAACATTCCAGCTCAAGGCCGACCTCGTTGAGGAGGCTTCTGCGGATGCGATAGTGATCAAATCCCAGAGTGCGGGCGGTGCATCTGCAACAGGTTACATCACCCTTGTGTTCGGTGAAAATGGAATTTCCTTCAAGGCACTTGTAGAGGATTCCTCTCTCGTTGAAAGAGATGGCGTTGCTATTCTCTTCAGCCGTGAGCTTCCCGTTATCGCAGGTCTGCTTAAAGACGGCAAGACCGTTAAGGTTGCGGTAAGCGCAGAGGGCAAGGCAGAAATTCTTGCAACCGATGCAAACGGCGTACTTCAGGCAACAGCTCTTGAGGGCGTAACAACCGAAAACGGCACCTGGTCCAAGAAGGGCGAGAAGCTTGACGGATATTACGCAGAGATTTTCGTACCCTACGAGGTTCTTGGCGTAACAGCTGATACCGCAAAGGGTGCGATTACAGTATGTCCCGTTGTTTACAGTGCGTACGGATCTCTTCTTGCACAGGCTACCTCTCTTCCCGGTGTGATCGAGGAGGCTCAGAACACCTTTGCAGTTCTTGTTGACGACAACATGGTTCGTGACAACAAGTACAATATGATTTCTGCACAGCTTGGTTCCTTTGGTACCTTAAACCAGGGTATTCACTGGGATACTTCCAAGGATTACTATGCTGACGACACAGAAAACTATCCTAACAGAGAGGCTCTTCTTACAGGTCATGACGGAAATGATAACAACATTCTGTTCTACCGTGTAAGCGCAAACGAAATGTACGTAAGAGCTACTCTTACCGTTACCGGTGTAAGCAATACGAACGACCAGTGGCCCAAGTTTGGTCTTATGCTCTTTGACGGCGCAAATAAGAAGGGCGTATACTTCTACGTTGACGCTATTATGAGCGGCGGCAGCAATAATACCATTGATAACATCATTGGTACAGACGTTGGCTACAACGTTGCAGGCGGCGTTGACTACGGCGCTTGGGTTACCGCAAAGGGCGGTGTATTCGATCTTGCTACAAAGTCCATCGTTATGGAAATGGTATACCAGAACGGCTGGTTACATATGTACGCAAACGGTCAGCTTATCAAGACCCTTTACTACGGCTCCTACAATGAGAACCTCCACTTCGGTATAAAGAGCTTCGGTATAGACCTCAAGGTTACCGATTATCTTGCATCTGCAGATTCTGAGGCTGACGGCTGGGCAGACAAGAAGATTACTCCTCCCGAAGCACAGGAGGTTGATATTCTCTTCGCAGGCGACAGCTACATGGAATTCTGGAAGGGAACTAGAGGCGTTATGGACAACAACCTCTCCCATACAGGTCTGACCTACGCAAATCTTGGCGTTGGCGGAACCAGAGTTCAGTACTGGCTCGATAAGGCATCTGAGGTACAGTTCCTTTACAACCCTGCAAAGATCGCCTTCCACATCGGAGTTAACGATATTGACGATGCAGGCGCTGATCCTGCAGAGGTACTTAAAAATCTCAAGGCACTCTTTGAGAAGTATCACGAGTTGTTCGCTGATACAACTATTTATTGGAATAGCCTTATTCCTAACACCATGTTTGCAAACAAGTATGAGGATTATAAGGTTATTAACGCCGGCGTGATGGAATATGCGGCTGAAAAGGATTGGCTCGTATACATCGACCAGACAACATCCTTCGATCTTAACGGCGCTGCAAGACCTGACGTATTGTACGATGGCTTGCATCTCAGCGACGATATAGGTTATCCCATTTGGGCAAGAAATATGCTCATCGCTATGGGTTATGAGAGAAACGACGGCGCAACAATGGGTGATATCGACAGATTCGCTCATACAGGCGAGTGGGAGTTCGGCGACGGTTATGCACATAGTGCAGGTAACTTCGATACCTCTCTTTGGTTCAAGGGCGTTTCCGGCGACATCGTATACTTAGAGGCTATCATCAGTGCAACCAAGCTTAATAATGGTGATGCTTATCCCAAGTACGGTCTCCTTGTCAGAAACGGTCACGAGTCCCGTTGGGGCTTCATCGATGCAGTTGGCTTCAACCAGGCTAATACAGGCGCAGGTCTTGTTCACCGTGGCGTTGTTAACAATGCTCAGGCTAACTGGGATTGGGGCTCTGCAATTTGGGGCGGTGCTACCGGATGTGATTTCGGCAACACCAAGCTCGCTATCGCAAAGATCAATAACACAGTATACTTCCTTGTAAATGATGTTGTTTACGCAACAGCTCCCTTCGAGGGCGACGTTGTAGTCGGCTTCGAGAGCTTCAACCTTGAGGTTACTATTTCCAACGTAGTTTCCTCCACCGACAGAAGCGTTGTTGAGAGAAAGCTCGGTCTTGCTTGCGCAGACGCTGAGATCGACGGCGAAGCAAACGATGCTATCTGGACCGAGGGTGTTCTTGCCAATACCATTAAGTTCGGTGACAAGGGCGACGGCAGATACTTCACCGTTGCAGCAGTTAAGGGCTCCGACGGCGTATACTTCCTTGTAGACACATTCACATTTAATAATACCCGCACCGGTGCTAACTGGTGGGACAACGCAAACATCGAGTTCCGTTTCGGTAACAATCTTGATGCACAGCAGTATTTCTACGTTGACGGCGCAGGCTTCAACGCAGTTAAGACCACCGGCGGCATTCCTCTCTCGGCTATCAAGGCTCTTGGTAACGAGGGTGATATTTACCACACCAGATTCGAGTTCTTCGCACCCTTCAGCTCCTTCCCCGGATACGACGCTAACAGCAAAGAAATCGCTGTTCACGTTTGGGGCTGGGTATGGGACAGCGAGGGCTGGAACCATGTAATGAACATTGGCGGTTATCCCGCACTCACAGTATCCGAGCAGGGTCTCAGATTCGAGAGAAAGATCTCTGTTTCCGGTACTAACGCAGGCCTTCAGGTTGAGGCTACCACCAGCGCAAGAGTTGGTGATACAGTTATCGCAACCGTTACTGTAGCAGAGGGTCAGATCCTTGATTCCGTTAAGGTTAACGGCGTGGCTGTTGAGCTTGTTGACGGCAAGATTACATTCGTTATGACCGACGCTGACACAACCATCGAGGTAGCTCTTAAGGGTATCAGCGTATCCACCGAGGTTAAGAACAACAGCGGTGAAGAGTTTATCGGCGCTAACATTAATTGCGAAAACGCAACCGCAACGGTTGGCGAAACTATCAGCTTCACAGTTGATGGTTACGATGCAGTAGAAACCAAGGTTCTTGTAACCGTAAACGGCGAGGAGCTTACCGCTGTTGATGGCGTTTACTCCTACACAGTTAAGGCAACCGACATCGCAGTGGCGATCAAGGCAGAGATCGATTACAATCTCTCCGAGGCTATCGACGGTGTAAAGGGTGAAGGCTATGGCAATCCCATCTCCGTTAAGGTTGAGGGCGGCAGAAGCTTCACCGTTTGGGCAAGAACCGACGTACACGGCGTATACATCTACGTTGAGGCGTACACCAACGGCGTTGTTACTGACGCTGCAGAATGGTGGGCTAACCACAACTTTGAATTCTATCTTAACAACGGTGCTCAGAGCTATGTAAATGCTAGGGGCGAAACCGTAGGCGCATCCAAGTCCGTTTATAAATATGCTCAGCAGGAAAACGGCAAGTATCTCCATACCGTTGAGCTTTACGTTAATAAGGATAGAGTTACCGGCTTCAATTCCGACTCCGTAACTCTTAACTACGCATTCAAGGCTCCCGGCGAGCCTGCACGCTATGAGTACATGATCAATAACCAGTTCGATAGAACAGACTGGTGGAGAACAAGTCACGGTACTCCCAGCCGTCCCAACCCTGAACACGTTGGTATCGGTACGGTAGGTGTTCCCGAATGTATCCATATTACAAAGGACGGCATTGTTCACGATTGTGAGAGAGCGTCTATCGACGGTGATCTCAGCGAATATGAAGGCAAGAACGCATTCATTGGTATGGGTAACGACAACGCGAAGTTCGACTTCGTAGGTTACGTTGCAGAGGACGGTGTATACATCGGTATCACTATTTACCAGAACAACCTCAGCGCAGCCGTTCCCGAATGGTGGCTGAACGATAACCTTGAGATCAAGCTTCTCGGTGATCGCGCAGGCTTCTCGCTTATTGAAGACTTCATCGCAGCATGCGGTCCTGTAAGTGATTATGCACTTGTTCGTACAGATGGCGGCGACAGCGGTTATGCATACAAGACAGTTGTTGAATTGTTCTATGAGCATGACTTCTCCACTGCAAAGCAGGCAACCTTCCAGGTTGGCGTAAACGGCAATGGCTTCGCAGGCTGGCAGGCACTTATGTGGGACGGTAACGTTCCTTACATCACCGAGAACGGTATCGAGTGGGTTTCTCTCTTCGTAGATTGGCCTACCGCACAGATCACTGTTGCAGATAAGCTTGCAGCAGGTGAGGGCCTCACCATTGACGGCGTTGCAAACGAGGCGCTCTACGAGGGCGCTACCAGTGTTACCTTCGAGGGAATTCACGGCAAGGCAACTCTTGTTGTTACCGGTAGAAAGCTCTCCACAGGTATAATCGTTCACTCCACCATCACACATATCAGACCCGCTACCGACGTTATTCAGGGCGCAGGTGACGCTTGGTGGAACTTCCTCAATCTTGAGTTCCGAATGGGTGGAAATTACAGCACTCAGCTCGCAACCTCTACCTTTGATAACGGTAACTGGAGAGCATACTGTGCATCTAAGGCTGTTACCACTGATAACGGAGATGGCACCTTCACCACCGTCTTCGAGACCTTCCTTCCTTTCTCCACCGAGTACGGCGGAATGGACTATGACGGCGACGTTCAGCTTTGCATCGGTGCGGTTCTTGAGAATGGCTTCATCTGGGTAACAGGCGAGCCTCTCGAGCACACCAGACTCTATGTGAACGAGGACGGATTCGTTCTTAGATAATTGCAAATAGGTACTGAGAAAAACTAACGAACGTCTCCCCCGCATCTCGCGGGGGAGACATGAAAAAACATTTAATAAAGGTAAATTATGAAAAGAATTAACAGATTGATTGCACTTCTTTTGTGCATGGTTATGTGCATGTCCTTCTTTGCAGGCTGCTTCGGCGGTAACAAGGATAAGGGCGAGGACGGTGAGATCGACGAAGAGGGTAACTACCGTCCCAGTAGCGACGTCGCAGAAGTAGAGTTCTGGATCAACGGTGACCAGTATGAGCTTGAGGTATTCTCGGATCTCGTTGAACGCTTCAATAAGCAGTACGAGGGTCAGATTCACGTAAACCTTAAGCAGAAGCCCTCCGACGGTTATGAGACCGCTGTTGAAACCGCTCTTACGGGCAGCAAGCTTGACGTCTTCTACGTTGGTGACGCAGGCTACAAGGCTTATGCAGAGCAGGGACTCCTTTACGACATTACAGACTACGTTAAGAACAGCCAGACTTATGATCTTTCCAAGATGTGGTCTAACGTTCTCGTACGTTATAAGTACGACGTAAACACCAAGCTTTCCGGCACCGAGTCGGGCAGATACTACGGTGTTCCCAAGGACATTGGTCCTACAGTTATTTTCTACAATGAAACCGAGTTTGACAGAGCAGGCATCAAGATCATCAGCGTAGCGAAAGAGGATCTTGCGGCTTATAACGGCGGTGCTAAGGACGACAGAGGCAATACAAAGGCTGACATCGGTCTTAACGGCGTTGAGGTTAAGGAGTATGGATACTTTGTTGCTAACGGTCAGAAGTATTTCAACAACCAGATCCCCATGAGCTGGGATGAGACTGTTGAGGTTGCGACCATTCTTCAGAACAGCATGACTAACCCTAACGCATACGGTTACTTCACCGAGTGGTGGTTCAACTACGGCTGGACCGTTGGCGGCGACTGCATCCAGTTCGTTCCCACCAGCGACCCTGCTTACAACGGCGGTTGGTACGACTTCACTCTCAGCGACGCAACCCCCAACTTCATCGTTGCTGATAGCGTAAGCGGCTCTGTTACCGTAAACGGCAACAGCTACAGTGCAGGCGAGATCATTTCCTATCAGGATAAGCTTGGTCTCACTATGACCTCCTCCGCAGGCGAAAACTACAGCAAGACTATTACTGCAGAGGTTCTTGCACTCGTAAGTGAGGGCAAGCTTCAGCAGCTTCCTTCTCAGAGAGAGGCGTTCACCGAGTTCGTTCGTCTCGCAGCTAAGACCAATACCGTGGTTGATACCGTTAACGGCGTTCAGCTTCACGGTTATGGCATTACTCCTACTCCCAGCTCCATCGGTACCGACGCAGGTAAGACTCAGGCCTTCGCACAGGGCGAGATTGCAATGCTCGTTGACGGTAGATGGAACGTTTCCTACTTCCGTGACAGTGCATCCGGCGTTAACTTCACCTGGGACGTTTGTCCTCTTCCTATGTACAGAGATTACGATGCTGACGGCTTCGGCGCAGACAGAGAAGTAACCGTACACGGTATTGAGGCAGGTCACAGCGGTTCCGTTGGTCTCTGCATCAGCAACAATTCCAACCTCAAGGCTGCATCCTGGAAATTCATCGAGTTCGTAGCCAGCGAGGAAGGACAGTCTGCTCAGGCACAGAAGGGCTTTGCTATTCCTCTCCAGAGGGATCTTGCTAACAGCGAGGTATTCCTTCAGTCCGATCAGATGCCCAGAAACTCTAAGGTCTTCATCAGAGCCGCTGAGGTTCAGGGTGCAGGCGACTGGTGGTATCTTACCGATAACGCTTGGATCGACGACTGGGCAGGCGTTCTTAACGGTGACGTTAGAAACGGCAAGAAGAGTATGACCGAATTCTTCCAGAGCAAGCAGTTCGCTGATACATACGGCAAGCTCCTTAAATATACCGAGAAAAAATAACCTTTTTGAAAGAACGAGATTATGAATCTTGAAAAAATACATCAAAAAAGGAAAAAGAGCGGCTTAGGCGAAAGCGGCAGCGGTCTCATCATGGCGAGTATTCCCGTCATCGGGTTTATTCTCTTTGGAATGATTCCGCTGGTGCTTGCCCTTGCAATGGCGTTTATGTACGTGCCCGGAAAGGGAAATATGGCGAACGCTGAGTTCGTCGGTTTCCAGAACTTTGAGGCAGTGCTTGGCGACCATATGTTCTGGCAGTCTATTCTCAATACGCTGAAGATGGCAATTTCTCTGCCTATCTGTATTGTTATTTCGCTTATCGTCGCATTCCTACTTACGAAAAACATCAAAGGAAGAAGCTTTTTCAGAGCCGTATATTTCGTTCCATACGTTTGTTGCGCGGTTGCGGTTGCACTTATGTGGGAGCTGATATTCAACCAGAATCACGGTATAATCAACTCCTGGCTCGGCTTGACCAGAGATACTGCAATTCCTTGGCTTACAGATTCCTCTACTTATATCTGGTGCCTGATCATCATTGGTATATGGAGCGGAACGGCATACGGAATAGTGCTTTACGGCGCCGCGCTTACAAACGTCAACCGCTCTCTCTACGAGGCGGCAAAGATTGACGGTGCAGGTCCCTTCAGATGCTTTTTCAGTATAACACTTCCAAGTGTTTCTCCTACGTCATTCTATCTTTTGACAACCGGACTCATCGGAGCGCTCCAGGAGTTCACACGTCCTCAGATGATCGGCGGCGGACAGGGCGCAGGTCCTAACAACGATGGCTTAACCATTGTGTTTTACATTTACAGAAGGGCATTCGTATACAACAATCAGATGGGTGAGGCTGCCGCTGCAGCCCTTATCCTTGCCGTGTTCATTCTTATTATTACGGCAATAAACTTCGTTGTATCGAGGAGGTGGGTAAGCTATGACTAAGGTTAGAAAACAGTCACACAATCCCAAGAGCATTATAGGCACGGCGTTCGTGTATCTTGGACTTATTATCTTTGCTCTTTGGGTATTACTCCCATTCTCGCTTGTTTTTCTTACTTCATTTAAGGGAATAGTCGAGGCTAACAGCCTTGATTTCACCTGGTGGCCCAAGGAATTTACCTTCCAGGGCTACGAGAAGGTGCTTGAATATGATATGGGTACCGCCTACGAGGGAGTTCCTCTTATCATATCAGGCTTTATCAATACCTTATGGATCGTTATTCCTCCCACGCTGCTTGGTCTTTTCTCCTCTGCAATAAGCGCCTATGCATTTGCAAAGCTTCGCTTTAAGCTCAGGGATAAGATGTTCTCGCTCTTGCTTGGAACGATGATGATCCCCGGTACGATTTTACTTACTCCTACATTTATTATTTATAACCAGATCGGATGGGTCAACACACCATTGCCCCTGATGATCCCGGGTATGTTCGGCGCTGCTACCTGCGTCTTCTTTATGAGACAGTTCTACTCGGGTATTCCCACAGAGCTGATCGAGGCGGCGGAGATCGACGGAATGAATTATTTTGGCATATTCTTCAAGATAATGGTTCCTCTTTCGATTCCCGCACTTCTGGCACAGGCGCTCCTCGGATTTATAGGCGGATACAACGATTACCTTGGTCCTCTTATTTATCTCCAGGATCCTGAGATGTACACACTTCAGATTTCGATGAACCAGCTGAAGAGCTATTTTGCAGGAAGAAACGTGCCCGCAATGATGGCTGCAACGGTTATCAGTATAATTCCTACTGTTGTTCTGTACATAATTGCGCAAAAGCGCTTTGTTGAGGGCGTTGCTACCAGCGGTATGAAAACATAACACAAGGAGATACCTATGAATAAAAGAATAATTTCGTTATTCATGGCGGTATTGATGCTGCTAAGTATACTTTTCTCCACCTCGGGCTGCTTTTTGTTCCAGCGCGATAACGGGGAAACAGCTGTACCCGGCGAATTCAGCTATACCACCTATGAGAATGACACCTATGACAACTACGATTACAACAAGAATCTTTACTATCTGAACGAGCTTAATTTCCCCGTAGCTGACCCCACCGTAGTTTACGTTGAGGAAGGCGAGGAGAAGGGTTACTTCTACGCATACGGTACAAGTGACCTTATTCAGTGTCACGGCTTCCAGTGCTGGCGTTCCAAGGATATGACCAACTGGGAATACGTTGGCGTTGCATTTGAGCCCGACTATTCCGAGACCTGGGCGTTCAACAACTATTGGGCACCCGAGGTTCTCTATGACGACGGCGTTTATTATCTCTTCTACAATGCTCAGAACATTTATGAGGATCATCGCCAGTGCGTAAGCGTTGCAGTTTCTCAGAACCCCTACGGCCCCTTCGAGTGCGTTGATGGAGCAAAGAATCTTGACGGCAAGACCCTTTCCAAGAACAGCCCTGTTTATGATTTTGACGGTATTCTTCCTAACCGTCCCGGTATTCATAACGACGTAATCGACGCTCACGCCTTCATCGATCCCGTGACCGGTGAGAAGTACCTCTACTTCTCCGCATGGCAGAGATGGCACACCAGAGGCTATCAGGAAATCTTCGGCGTAAGAATGAAGGACTGGTTCACCCCTGATTATTCAACTCTTACACAGATTACCTCTATCTTCAACACCACCGTTACCGATTTCAGAGATGAAATGAACGGCGGTCAGATCCAGTTTGGCGATATTGACGAGGGACAGGATGAGCAGGCAACGGTAAACGAGGGCCCCTTCGTTTACTATCACGAGGGAATGTATTATCTCACCTTCTCCGTATACCCCTACACCAGCCCCAACTATCAGGTAAGACAGGCTCTTGCGACCTCTCCCCTTGGTGAGTATACCAAGGTTCCCGTAGAGGACGGCGGAACCATTATCTACACCGAGAGTGACTGGGAAAATCTCTCCAGCGCAGGTCACCATTGCTTCATCAGGTGTGGCGATCAGCTTATGATTGCTTACCACACCTTCCTTGACAGAGCGACTATTCAGAACGGCAGAGCACTTGCTGTTGACGAGATCAAGTTCGTTGAGAATGATAAGGGCCAGCTCCTTATGCACACCAATGGACCTACCTACTCCTATCAGCCCCTGCCTGCAGCCGTTTCGGGATATGAGAACCTTGCTCCTTCTGCAAAGGTTACTACCTCCCACACCGCCTCTGACAGCGATGCGAAGCTTCTTACCGACGGTGCGTACAAGGTACATAAGACCGATCTTGTAGAGGAGTACAGAACCTCTACCGTTACCACCGCTACAAAGGCAACCATCAACTTTAAGTTTGATGACTTCGTAAACGTAAGATCTCTTCTTCTTTATAACAGTATTGATTATAACCTCTCCGTTCCCGCAATCTCCAGCGTAAAGCTTAACTATAAGACTGCCGGCGGATCTGCGTGGGTAGAGGCAAAGAATGTTAAGTTCAACTATGCTTGGAACTCCGACTCCAAGGCAACCATGTATCCCGGCGGTGCAATTATTCTTGAGTTTGATGAAATGCCCGTTTGTGAGATTGAGCTTACCATTAATCTCAGCCCTGCATCCGGTATAACCAGCGTTGCTATCGGTGAGATCATGATTATGGGTAAGAAGAAGGCAGGAGCTCCCGTAACCGAGTTTAAGGAATATTCCTACAGCAATCCCGATCCCGTTGAATATATCAAGAACAGCGAGGGTAAGGGAGTCGGTACAGTTGGCGGATTTGCCACCACCTGGGGCTACGGCGACCTTTCTACCGATGACGGCAGTGAGAATGCTTACATTGAAAACACTGCACCCGGCGATCAGTTCGCATACTTCAAGGGCGCAGAGGGTTATAACTTCTACTTTGAGGCAGAAATGACCATTACCGAGGCTAAGCCTTACAGACTTATGTCGGGTATGGAGGAGAGCTATCCCAAGCTTGGTCTTGTACTCAAGTCTAAGTCCGGCAGTACTTTCTTCTACATCGACTCGGCATATACCGGCGGCTTCTCAAACAAGATGGTTGGTTATGCTCAGAGAAAGCAGGATAACAGCGATTACGACTGGGCTGCAACAGAGAAGCTCGGCTACGTTGATATCAACTATACTAACGGTAATTACACTAAGCTTGCTATTGCACGTCTTGGCGATACCTTCTACTTCTTCGTAAACGACCATTTGTTTGCAACAGAAACTGCACTCAGAGGTCTTACGGGCGAGGGTGTTGTTGGTGGATGCCTGGTATTCAATATGGGTATCAGAGTCAGAAACTATAACGTAATCTCAGGCGAGCAGGAGGTACTCGACAAGATCGGTGCCTTGGGCGTAGCTCATAACTAATTGCTTATTCAAGACGATTTGTCTTATGGCAAATCGTCTTGAACTTTTAAAATTTTAGGCTATGTGGCAAGAGGAAAAGGTATGAAATTGATTAGATCAAATGATGAAATCCTAAGAAAATGTCAGGCAGACCCATATATTTTTTCTGATGAGGGAAAATATTATCTCTATTGCACAGGAGTGGACGGCGTTCATTGCTTCACGTCGGATAGTCTGTCGGGCTTTGCCTACGTTGGCATCGTTTGCAGCGACCCTTTGGAATATCAGTATTGGGCGCCATGTGTAGCAAAGGCGGAGGGGAAGTATTATATGTATTATTCCTCTATGTCTAAGAGCACCGATGACGTTCATACTCAGCAGCTGAAGGTTGCCACGTCGGATAACCCCACAGGACCTTTCATATACCAAAATACTCTTGCCGACGCCTTTTCTATCGATGCGGATATTGCATTGACCGACAGCGGAAGCTACCTCTTCTATTCGATAAACGACTATAATGCCGAGCGCGTGGGAACGAAGATCGTATTGGATAAGATGACATCCCCAACGGCTCTCGTAGGAAACCCTCATACCGTTGTCCGTCCTACTCTTGACGAGGAGATATTCTGCCGTGACAGATTCAGGGTAGGCGAGCATTGGCACACCATCGAGGGCGCAAACTTCTTTTATGAGGACGGCTGGTATTACCTGCTGTTTTCCGGAAACTGCTTTGAAAATAACAATTATTACGTCGGATATAGCCGTGCCAGGGCAACGAACGCAGAGCTTTGCAGTCTGGAGTTTGAGAAATATCCCGACGACAACACCTATCATCCCTTGCTTTGCTCCGACGGCGTTGAGCTTGGAACAGGGCATAACAGTACCATAAAGGTTGACGGGCAGTGGTATATCGTCTATCACGGCAGAGATAAGAGCGATGATCTCAGCCAGGAGTGCCGTACCGCCCGTATTGCCAAATTGATCGTTAATAACGGCGTTCTTAGCGTGGAGAAAATGCCAGATGAATAATATTTACGATTTTGCAGAAATAGGGCAGCTGATCGCAGAGAGAAAAAGACTCAAAAACATTTACGTAGGTTTATGCGTTGTAGCTCTTCTATTCATAGCGATCCTTTGTCTTTTCATTGAAAACAACATTTTACTTACTTTGGAGTTTGCACTTATATTGCTTTTCTTTATTCTCTTTTCGGTTGCCTTCTGGAAAATCAAGATCGGTATTCTTAACGAATACGTATCATTTCTTGAAAATCTTGAAATCGGCAATAGAAGCGATTACGTAGGCACTTTTGCCGAGAAGCTCGCCACACGTGGCGACGATAACTTTGAAAAATACGTTTTTGTTTCTTCTTCGGGGGAAAAAGAACTTTTGATTTATAAAAACCATTCGGTTGACTTTTCCCCGGGGGAAAAGTATCACCTTGAGCAGGTCGGAAGCTACCTTTGCTGTTGGGAAAAAATAGGGTAGCCTTCGCCTATTACGGAGCTTGTATGAAGATAGACAACAGCTTTTCTTGGGCTAGAATAAAAAAAGCCATAAGCCCGAAAATCGCAATAGCGGTTATACTTATAGTTGCGGCCGTGTCAGCGGTGTTTTACGTTACCCTAGAAAACAGCGAGAGCAGGGAAATACTCATCTGGCATATTACCGATGAGACCGAGCCCTGCATTTCTTCCGACACCCTTGTGCAGGTCAAGGATTATGCCACGGAGCAAGGCATAAAAAAGGTCATTTTAACAAGGAGACATCCCGAGGACAGGTATTTTGACGCAGTAATGTCCACGACAGCCTTTTATACCTGCGATATATTTATAATGAATGAGGAGATGGCGCTGAGATATACCGACTCGGACATGTTTCTGCCTCTTTCTGCCGATGGAATTGATGAAGATTCGCTTCTTTATATCGGAGATTGTGCCATCGGAGTTGCATTGGACGACGATTATTATTTGCTGATAAATTCCAAAACGGATATTGACGAGCAGATAATTTATGATATATTTGAGATTTTAGCTAGTAACTAACGTATAAAATGAGAAAAAAAGGTTTTGTAGAAAGAATAGTTATGAGCGAGCCTGCGGCTGAGGATTTCTCCGCCGACAAGCTTCCGAAAAACAGAGCAAAGCTGTTTTTATATATGCTGAAAAATAAGCCACTGAAAATATATATGAATCATTGGCTTACGGCTTTGTTTTTCCTTCCTCTTATCGTTTGGAGCGTCCTTACGATGAATTATTCAAATTGGCTTTTCAGCCTCTCGGCAGAGGAGGGTATCACCCACCTCGTGGAGTATTGGTTTACCGTTTACGTCAGCGCAATACCCCTTTGGGTAATCGGCTTTGTAGGTCTTTCCGGCGGATTAAACGTTTTGCGCAAGCTTGCCTGGAGCGATCCTGTAATACTGAAAACCGACTTTTTACGGGGAATAAAGCTAAGCAGAAAGCAATTTGCACTCATAGGACTTCTGTGGGGAATAGCATATGCTATACTTCGGTATATGATAGATTGGCTTGGCTTCTATTACCGTGTGTTTGACAATTCGATATCGGTGATCTTCGGCATATTCCTTTGCATTCTTCTGCTTATGATACTTATCGGCATGACGGTTTATATGTGTTGTATGTCCTCATTGTATAACGTCACCGCAAGGCAGCTGATAGTTGGCTCATTCAAGCTTTATTTTTCGGATTTATTCCTTGCTACGGGAGTAATTCTTCTAAGCCTTTCGCCAATAATCCTTCTTAGTCTTACCGACTATGCCATAGCATATCTTATTGGTTATCTTCTGCTCTTTGCTTTGCTTCTTGGAGTAATGATTATACCGCCCTTTTTGGTTTGTCAGCATAGCTTTGACAGGGTGATAAACAAGAAGGATTATCCCGATTATTACGGCAGGGGACTTTCCTTTGGCACATACGAAAATAAGGAAAATACCAATTCGGACTATACCTCGTCGGAGAAGACAGGGAACAAGGAAATTGAAAGTGATTTTGAGAGAGTAATCGATGAACATAATTGAAGCAAAATATCTGACAAAGGTATATAAAAACGGCGACTACGGTCTCAGAAATTGCTCCTTGAGTGTAAAGCGTGGAGAATTTTTGGTAGTTGTCGGCGCTTCCGGTGAGGGCAAATCAACCCTTTTGAAGGTGCTTGCAGGAACTGAGAAGCTTTCCTCGGGAGAGTTATATATTGACGGTATCCTCGCAGAGAGCATTCCTTCTTCCAAGCGGGACGTATCCATGGTGTTCCAGGAATACCTTTTGTACCCCCATATGACCGTTTTCGACAATCTTGCAACTCCCCTGAAGCTGAAAGGGGAGGACGAAAAGTCCATCTATGACCGTGTTATGGAGGCTCTTCGTTTTTTCGGTTTGGAAAAACTAGCGGATGTAAAACCAAAAAATCTTAGCGGCGGAGAGCAGCAAAGATGCGCCCTTGCAAAGGCACTTTTGAGGCGTAGCAGGCTCATTCTGCTTGACGAGCCGATGAGCAACGTTGATGAAAAATCCAGGCTTGAATATTGTAAAACGCTGGAAAAAATGAAGCAGATGCTTCCTGAGTCCACCTTTATATACGTTACCCATAACCCGAGAGAGGCCCTCCTCCTTGCTGACAGGATAGCTGTAATGCGCCGTGGTGCGGTTATTCAGATCGCACCCAGGGACTTTTTAATAAAGCATTTTGATCACCACTCCGTAATGGAATTGCTCGGACTCTCGGGCAAACGCATTGACGGTGTCTATGATGGAATCAAACTTGATTTTGACCAGGACGTTCTCCTCTCCGATAACGACATCGAATATTCGAGATTAATTCCGGGGCAGAAAGTATTCGCTGTGGAAAATGTACTTGACGATAGCTTTCATTTGTTTGATGAATCGGGCAAATCAATTAACCTTTCGTCCACCGATCTTCGCCTTTCGGGATCTCTTTGCGGAGGAGAGTTGACCTTCGGCAATCAATCCATCAAGCTTAGCAATGAGTATATGAGTAGGCTGCTTCGTCTCTCCGATGCGCCGACGGTCTCGCTTTCTGTGGAGAAATTCAGCAAAACCCTTTTGTCGGATAGCTTTTCTCTTATATTCACGGTAGTGAAAAATTGCGGCAATTACACCGTCCTTGCGTTGGATAAAACAAGGTTTATTCTGAACAGAAAAACCAATCTTGAGGAGGGCGAGAGAATCAGGCTTTATTATAGGCTTGACGACGTTGTCCTGTATGACGGAGAGGATAGAATTACCTGCCATTATCCGTTGCACAGAGCAATTGATATAAAGGCGATTAATTCCGACAAAGGCGTGATCGAGCTCCTCGGTAAACGTCTGATTATGAAGAACAAGCTCCCGCGCGGTGTAAATCAAGTGCGCATTACCGACTCGGCTTTTCGTCTTTCCTACGAGAAGGGAGGCTGTGCTGTGGCAATTTCGGATTGTCTTGATGAGGAATTCATCAATGGAAAAAAGATATGCCAGATTGCAATTCGCGGCGTCGGCAGCTACCTATCCTTTGCCGCGGAAGAGTCGATCAGCTGTTTTGGAAAAAACAAGGTATGGCTTAATATAATTAAAGATAAAATAGAATTTATTACAGGGGAATAATGATATGAAAATTCTTTGCAACTGCAGCGGAACTGAAAGCCGTGATCCTGCTTTGATAAAACATAACGGAAAGTATTACTGGACCTGCTCGATCAACGATCGCATATACGTCAAGGAGTCGATGGACGTCGCAGGCTTTGATCATTCCGAGGCAAAGCTTGTGTGGACACCCGATGAGGAGAGATATGCCCACGAGCTCTGGGCGCCCGAGCTTCATGTGATTGACGGAGTATGCTATATCTACGTAGCCTGTGATGATGGCGATAACCGAAATCACCGTA
Source organism: Eubacteriales bacterium (assembly GCA_045126855.1). Taxonomy (GTDB): domain Bacteria; phylum Bacillota; class Clostridia; order Oscillospirales; family CAG-272; genus UBA1740. The sequence continues at coordinate 39,443 of JBGVPG010000003.1, forward strand.
TGTACGTACTTTCAAACGGCTCAAACAATCCTCTTGAGTCATACAGGATGATTGGCAAAATAACCGACTCCACCGATAAATGGGCGATAGACGGTACGATCTTCCGCCACGAGACGGGAATGTACTTCCTCTGGTCGGGCTGGGAGGGCGATGAGAACATCGCTCAGAATATTTATATTGCCAAAATGAAAAGTCCTACAGAGATTTCGAGCGAGAGAGTAATGATCTCCCATCCCGAGCACGCTTGGGAGAAGCTGGGCGGCACGGGTACAACCGACGGATTACCCTTCATTAACGAAGGTCCATATGCATTCAGGGAAGGGGGGAGAACCTTTGTGGCATATTCCGCCGCAGGCTCCTGGTGCACCGATTACTGTATCGCACTTCTTGAGCTGGTTGGCGATGATCCCCTTGACGCCACCGCCTGGAAAAAACAATCAAATCCAATCATTTCAAAGAATGGATACTTTATGGGAATGGGTCATTGCTCGGTTATCGAGGAGGATAAGCTTGTCTTCTTCCACGGCTGGAGCACCGACGAAAAGGACTTGGTCTGGCACACAGTCCACCCCATCTATGCAACCTACCGCCTCGACGGCGAGACCTTTATTATTGAATAATGTTGAAAAGTGCCGCACAACCGTGCGGCACTCCTTTTTACGTAGTTCTTTTTGTTTTCTTTCTGACATACATAGAAGGTCTCTTCAGCGTGGCATACCGCCCCGAAAGGGGCAACAGAGCCGTTAGGTTCGCAGAATAATGAAAGTTTACAGAATAGATAGGGCGGTTTAGGTAAAAAACCAAGCCGCCCTATTTACATTTGGCAGATTTTGTGATATAATAAAGGTGATTAGGAAACTAATCGTTAAACTTGAATTTTAAGGAGCAAGGATAAATGAGATGCAACAAATGTAATGAAGAAATGTTTAATGCCACGTTAACCGGAAATACCTTATATCCTTTGATACTTTCTAACAAGAAAAAAGGAATACTGGAACCTGAAAAAAGATGTTATGTTTTGTGCTACGTATGTCCTGAATGTGGATATATCGAACTTTATGCAGAAAAGCCCAAGGAGTTAAAAATCAATTGACAAATTCCAATTTGACGAGGTGTAAATATGAAGAAAAAGAAAGAGTATAAAATTAGTTCTACGGGGTTCTATGTATCAGCAGTATTGTTTTACTTGGCAGCAATTATAAATATTGTTGGCGTAAATAACCCATCTATGGGTATTGTATGGCTGTGCCTTGGTTCGACATTTCTTTGTCTTGGTTCGTTGTACTTAAAAAAGAGCAAAGAGAACAAGGAGAAAGAAGAAAAATAAATTCCAATTGGTCGAATAGATGAGAATTTGAATTTGGAGGTTAAAAATGAAGTGTCCGTTTTGTGAAAAAGAAATGAGAAAGGGTATTTTGTCTAGCAATGATAGATGTAAAATATTCTGGGAACCAGAAAATGAAAAGCTTGGTATAATGGATAGAATGTTTGGAAAGGGTATAGTTGAAGCAGATTATTCATTAGCAAAGTTTAAAATACAAGCAGATTATTGTGAAGCTTGCAAAAAAATGATATTTAGTACAAACATATCTAACTGACTAATTCCAATTTGACGAGCAGAATAATACAATAAACAGATAGCCACGGCTTCAACAAGAGTCGTGGCTTTTCAATTTAATATGGCAAAAAGATAGTGGCTTGTGTTATGAGCCACTATCTTTTTTACTATAGTAAGAATATACGCAGTAAATCTGCAGATTTTTGAAAGGTACAGAATAATGAAAGGAGTGAAAAAAGCAAGGATTGACAAGGGATTTTGATACATTGGTATATGCATATAAAAGTATATACACAAGTATCAAAATATAGGGATAAAA
>JBGVPG010000004.1:0-55648 GCA_045126855.1 Eubacteriales bacterium
GCTTACGTGTGTATCTTCGTTTCTGTTGAGATCGACATATTCTCCGTTACCGCTTTCGTAACCGTATGCGGTGTCCTGATATGAAATCAATCGCTTTTGAAGATTAAGTCCAAATCCGGGGGCAATACTGTAGGGATTACCCGACATCTTCGACTGATAAACAAGCGAGAGATTGACGGTGTGCAGAACGTCGCCGAATGACAGTAGCGGCAGCTCGTACACAAAATGAGTATAGGGGGTGTCTAATCGGATATTACCGACGTTATAATTTTTTTCATAAGTTGGAAATGACATTTTATTATTTCTCCTTTGTTTAATTTATTTGCGGTATTTCCGCATTTGATATATTGTTTTTTTGTCAGTTCTCATCATTTGAAAAGTATAAATTGTTAGGTCATTGAAATTCTCCTTTCTGAACAAATTTTCTCATTTACCCATGAGAAGGGTTGAGTGGCTCCGGATTCCCTCGTTGAAACAATGATATCACAATTTTTCGGATTTGTAAGTATACCTGCCTTCCAAAATATCCTGTCGAATAATGCGAACTCTTGTGCATAGTATACAAAAAACGACCCCTTTTCGGGGGTCGCAGGAAAATCAGGATTTTTTTTGCAAAAAAAGAAAGAGGCTACGAGCGCCTCTTTCGGGGGTACTAGTTTAATTTTGTTACCACAGTGCCAGCCGAGTTGTCAAGTCGGGATGACAGATTAGTGCTGACCGTTTGTCAAGTGAAGTGTTGCCTTTAGCAACGTGTTGTATGAGTGAATGTATATATGTTAGTTAGTTAGTATTATATTCTTTATTATTATCTTTATTATTGGGGTCAATTTTTGACCGGTCGGGGGTCAATTTTTGACCGGTCGGGGTCATTTTTTGACCCTCAGGGGTCTTTTTTTGACCGGTTGGGGGTCACTTTTTGACCGGTCAGGGGTCATTTTTTGACCGGTTAGGGGTCATTTTTTGACCGGTCAGGGGTCACTTTTTGGGACAGAAAAGATTTTTGGTAAAATTTTAAATCATATATTTACTTTTGTGTTTCTTTATGGTATAATTGATTGTTGAACGAATTATGATTGAAAGGACAAGACCGATAATGATTGTTGCCCTTGATGAAGCAAAAAGAAGGCTGACGGCTCTCTACGACGTTGTAGGCGAGCTGAAAAATCAGCTCAGAATAGATGAGGTTAAGGAAAGATGCGCCGAGCTCGAGAGAGAGACTATGGTGCAGGATTTCTGGAACGATGCCGAAAAGTCCTCGAAGAAGCTGCAGGAGATCAAGCAGCTGAAGGACAAGTACGAGAGCTACGAGGCTCTTGTGGCACGCCTTGACGACACCTTCACCCTCTGCGAGATGGCTATTGAGGCGGAGGACGAGGATTCGGTTAGCGAGGTGCTCTCCGAGACCGACGCTATTGAGGCTGAAGCCGAGAACAAGAGAATTGAGGTTCTCCTCTCGGGTCCCTATGACAAGAACAACGCAATAATTTCCTTCCACCCCGGTGCAGGCGGAACGGAGGCTCAGGACTGGGCGTCTATGCTCTACCGTCTCTACACCAGATGGGGCGAGAAGCACGGCTTTACCGTAAAGCTTATCGACTGGCTTGACGGCGATGCAGCAGGCATTAAGTCTGCCACCATTACCGTTGAGGGTCTCAACGCCTACGGCTACCTGAAGAGCGAGAACGGAGTTCACCGCCTGGTGCGAATTTCTCCCTTCGACGCCTCGGGCAGAAGACAGACATCCTTTGCCTCGGTTGAGGTAATGCCCGAGTTTGAGGACGACAACACCATCGAGCTTCGTGACGAGGATCTTGACATCACCGCACACCGTTCCTCGGGCGCAGGCGGTCAGCACATTAACAAGACCGACTCGGCTATCCGTATCGTGCATAAGCCCACGGGTATCGTGGTCGGCTGTCAGACCGAGCGTTCTCAGCTCCAGAACAAGGAGACCGCCCTCAAAATGCTCCGTGCGAAGCTTATGGAGATCAAGCTCCGTGAGAAGCTTGACAGAATCGAGGACATTCAGGGCAATAAGGCGAATATCGAGTGGGGCAGCCAGATCCGTTCCTACGTATTTATGCCCTACACCCTTGCCAAGGACACCCGTACCGGCTACGAGGACGGCAACATCGACTCGGTAATGGACGGCAATATCGACGGCTTTATCAACGCATATCTGAAGCACATCTCGGCAAACGGCGAGAATAAGTAATAGAGCTTCATTTTGCCCCACGGCAAACACTTCACCATAAAAACAGGACGGTTTGAGAAATTCAAGCCGTCCTTGACTTTTTCAATTTGATGTGGTACAATGAATATGGTATTAACCTATAAGTTTTTATGGAGGGGAACAAATATGAAAAATAAAATTATGAAGCACGTATCGATTTTGCTTATTGTTTTTTGCGTTTTGTTTAGCATATCATCATGTACAGGCTTTCACATAACTTATACTCAGGATGAATTAAGTACCGATTTAGTTAAAGCAGAGATTATTAACTATTCTTATGACCCGGAATATCAAGGCAATATTGAGCTTATCAAAACATTAAGTACCGAAGAATGTGATTATGCTATAACAGAAATTGTTAAAATGAATTTTCAAAGAACAATAGGTATGGAACCAAACTGGCCTAGAGGTAACGTTCTTGTTCTTTATTACCCATCGTATGAGCTATGGTTTTCATACATGGGGTATGTAGAGAAAGCAACAGATGAGAGCGAAACCGGCAGGAGGGGGTATAGCGTAACCTCCGAAGGACTCGAAGAGCTGATAAACTATCTGTTGAATAATGAGGCTACTTCAAATTGACTGTATTGCCAAAGCACATCTCGGCAAACGGCGAGAATAAGTAATAGAAAAAACCGATGCATTTGTTAAACAAATGCGAAACTTGCGATAAAAACATAAAGAGAGAACAATGTGGAAAGAAAAACCGCTTTGCTCTCTCTTTTTCTGCTTTTAGTGATATTCTTTGCTTTCGCAAAGAGTGATATGATTGCTATGGCAATCGTGATATTGAAGCCTTGCGGCTTCAGTGATATTCTATTCGCCTAAAAGTTCGCGCAGCGAATATCACTCGGCGTAAGCCGAATATAACTGCGATGCAATATCACTCGCCGCAGGCGAATATAGTTGGCGTGATACTCCGCTAAGAGTATCACGCCTAGGTTGCATCGGTTTTTATTTCGCTCGGGTGGTTGATTAGGTTTGTTGCGCCTGCCGATACAAGCTGCTCGGCGGTGCGGAAGCCCCAGGTGACGGCGATTGGAAATGCGACTCCTGCGTTTTTGGCGGTCAGGACGTCGGGCTCGGAGTCACCGATATAGGTCGTCTCGTCGGGGGTGACGCCGAGGGCGGAGAGCATATTCAAAAGAGCGGTTGGGTCGGGCTTCAGGGGTATACCGTCAATTCCTCCCTGCACGGCGGTGAAAAGGCAGGGGAAGAAATGCTCCACGGCAAGCTTCACGGCGATATCGGGCTTATTTGACAGGACCGCAAGGGTGATTCCCTGCCCCAAAAGTCTCCCGAGTAGCTCGGGAATTCCCTCATAAGGCTCGGTGAGGTAGTAGGGGTCGGCGTTATAAGCGGCGTTGTAGTCGGCAAAGACCCTGTCGTAAAGCTCACGGTCTGCCGCTGCCTCTCCCATAGCACGGGAAATCAGCAGTCTTGCGCCATCTCCGACCATAGCCCGAGTCTCATCAAGGCTCACCAAGGGCAAATTATATTTTTCAAGAGTGAGATTCAGATAGTAATGAATCGTATCAAGGGTGTTAAGCAGAGTGCCGTCCAGATCAAATACGGCACATTTTATTTCTCTTTTCATCAGAGCTTCCTTAAAATTTCTTCAAGTCTTTCGGTATCGATCTTCTTTTTGTTGCCCTTAATTGCAAGGGTGAGATTTTCCTTGGTGAACAGGATTTCCGCCACCTCCCGAAGCCTCTCGGGGGTGACACGCTCGTACCTTGCGGCGCGCTCGGCAATATCACCGTAGCCCTCGTCCATAATATGGTTATCGTAGGCAAAGGTGAAGTTCAGCTCACGGGGGTTATCGTAGAGCAGACCTGCGTTGGTGACGTAGCCTGCCTTCATCATCTCATCCTCGCTCGGTATGCGCTCCTTGTACTCACGGAGCAGCTCCACGGTGGTCTCCACCGCATCGTATACCGAGCCGCCACGGACCTCGTAGGAGAAGACCAGGCTGCCGATATTTTTATACCTCTCGCAGGAGCCGTTTATGTCGTAGAAAAGTCCACGCCTCTCGCTCATCTCGATGAAAAATCTGGAGTTGTAGCCGCAGAGAAGCATATCGTAGATAAGATCGGTCTCTGCCACGCTGACGCGGGACATATCCACGTCGAAGGAGAAGCGAAGCATTGTGAAATCTGCGTTTTTCAGATGTACCGAGTGCTCTCGCTTGCCAAAGCCGTGGCAGGCAGGGGCGACGTTTTCGTTTTTATCACCGTCTTCAAGGGTGTATTTCTCAATCTCGGAGGAAAGCTTTTTCAGATTTTCCTCGGTGTAATTACCTGTGACGTAGAAGAAGATATTTTCCCTCGTCATAACCGACCTGCGGTAGTCCTCAAGACGGTCACGGTTGATCTTATTGACACTGCCGATGCTGCCCGTAATCAGCCCTGCAAGGCTTGTGCCCTCGTAGACTATATTATTGGAAAAGGTAGAGAGCGAGGTTTTGTCGTCGCCCTCGCGGATCTCGGCCTTGATCCTGTCACGCTCGGTGGAGATCTCGGAGGGCGGGAGTATTATGGGCGATAGCAGGCGAGAAATGATCTCTGCTGACAGGTCGAAATTCTCGGTTGCGCCCGAGATATAAAACTGCACCATCTCGCTGAAGGTGGAGGCATTGAATTCAATTCCCCGTCTGTCAAGGAGAGAATACAGACCGCCCTCCATCATACAATTTACGTTTCGGATAGAGGCGTGCTCAAGAAAGTGGGTTATTCCCGCGTGGCTCTCATGCATACTTCCTGCCCGAAGAAAGAGCGAAATATAAAAGCCGTTTACATTCGGATTTTTGTAATCATAGATCACAGCGCCGTTTTTGGTTATTCGCTTTTGTTCCTTAAACATTCTTCCATCCTCCTTTATAAATTACTTTGGCGAAGCCAAAACTTCACTTATGCGAAGCATAAACTTCACTTTGGCAAAGCCAAAACTTCACTTGCCACGAGGCAAACTTCACTCTTTGGAAAAGCGGTTATCAAGTGGGTGAAGTTATCCTTCGGATAGTGAAGTTTACTCCGTAAGTGAAGTTCACCTTAGGGTGAGTGAAGTTGTTTTCGCCTGCGAAAACAGTGAAGCTGAAAAATCACAATTTTTTCAGCTTTGCGAAGGTTGCCATGAGCTTCTTGGTCTGTCCGTTGTCAAATTTGACCTCGTAAAGCACGTCGCCGCCCATATCACGGGCGGAAAGCACCACGCCACGTCCGAACATATCGTGGCTGACAGCCGTTCCCGGGGCGAACTTCGTAATGCCGTACTCGGCAGCGCCGCTCTTCTCACGCTTTTTCGGTGTGATGTCCACGGGACGGCGAAGCTCGTTGAAGTAGGTCTGTTTATTCTCAATAGGTCTTGTCTGCTGATATGCGCCGAAGCCCTGAGGCTTTCTGCGAGGTGCGTCCTCAAAGAGCAGAGATTTCGGCAGCTCATCCTTAACGAATCTCGAGAGCTGGTTATAGGTGGTCTTGCCGTACATCATACGCTCTCTTGCGTGGGTGATATAAAGCATCTCCTTTGCTCGGGTGATAGCAACGTAGGCAAGTCGCCTCTCCTCGCTCATCTCCTCCGCCTCGCCGATATTCTGCATTGAGGGGAAAATTCCGTCCTCCATTCCTGCGAGGAAGACCACGGGGAACTCAAGTCCCTTTGCCGCATGGACGGTCATAAGCACAACCGCATCGGCAGTCTCGTCGTATTTATCAACGTCGCTGACGAGAGAAATTTCCTCAAGGAAGCCAAAGCAGGTGGGGGTCTCGCCATTATCGGCACATCTCTGCTCGTATTCCACGGCAGCACCGATAAATTCCTCGACGTTCTCGATCTTTCCCTCACCCTCAAAGCCCTCGGAGGTCAGCATATCACGGTAGCCCGACCTTTCAAAGAGGGCACGGATAATGTCGGAGGGTATGGTATATTCTGCCCTAACCGACTCGATTATTTGCGAGAAGGCGAGGAGCTTTTCGCAACTTTTTGCAAGGGCGGTATGCTCGCCTGCCCCCTTCACAACCTCGTACATAGGAACGCCGAGGGTGGAGGCGATCTCCTCAATAGCGGCAACGGTGGTATCACCGATCTTGCGCTTAGGCTCGTTGATAATTCGCTTCAGGCGAAGGTTATCCGAGGGGGAGGTCAAAACGGCGAGATATGCCATCATATCCTTAACCTCCTTGCGGTCGTAGAAGCCCATATCACCGACTACACGGTAGGGCACGCCGCTTTTTGCAAAGGAGGTCTGAAGCGATCTGCCAAGGGCGTTCACACGGTAAAGCACGGCAAAGTCAGAGTATTTTCTGCCCGAATTCTTAATGCCGAAGTTCACACGGTCGATAATATATCTGCCCTCGTCGTTCTGGTCCTGGGACTCGTGGAGAACTATTCTCTCACCTGCGCCCTTGTCACACCAGAGCTTCTTATCGTGGCGGTCGCCGTTGTTGCGAATGACCGCATTTGCCGCCTCGAGAATATTGCCTGTGGAGCGGTAATTCTGCTCCAGCTTGATAACCGTGGCGTCGGTATAGGTCTTATCAAAGTTAAGAATATTCTCGATGGTTGCGCCACGGAATTTGTATATTGACTGATCGTCGTCGCCAACGACCATTATGTTTCTGTATTTGTCCGAGAGAAGCCTTGTGAGAACGAACTGGGCGTAGTTGGTGTCCTGATACTCGTCAACGAGAACGTATCTGAACTTATTTTGATAGTAAGTGCGAACCTCGTCGTCGGTCTCCAGCAGCTCTACGGTCTTCATAATAATGTCGTCAAAATCAACGGCATTATATTCTATCATCTTCTTCTCATAAAGCTTATAGATGGCGTAGATGTCACGGCTGCGCACGTCACGGGTAAGGTCCATCTGATCGGGGCCCTTCAGCTCGTCCTTTGCCATACTGATAGCGTTTGCCACCGCCTTGGGTGCAAGGCGCTTTTCGTCGATGTTAAGCTCCTTCATACAAAGGGTGATCATACGCTTTTTATCATCGGTGTCGTAGATGGAGAAGCCGTCACGAAGCCCTACCCTCTCACCGAATCGGCGGAGAATTCTGAGGCACACCGAATGGAAGGTGCCCGACCAAACGTCGCTCGCCACCGCCTCGTCGTCGAAGGCACGGGTAAGTCTGTCACGGATCTCACGGGCAGCCTTGTTGGTAAAGGTGATCGCAAGGACCGACCATGCCGCGGCAGGACGGTAGGTGAACTGGGGAAGGATCTCGTCGATCTCCGAGCTGCTCCAATCATAGGCGCTCTCTAAGATCTCGCACGCCTCGGGAGTCAGTCCCTCGGGAGTCTCGTCCGAAAAGTAGGCGTCACCGTACTTTATAAGATAAACTATTCGATTAACCAAAACGGTGGTCTTGCCGCTGCCTGCACCTGCCAGAACCAGGAGAGGTCCCTCGGTGGTAAAGACCGCACGGCGCTGCTCGGGGTTCAGCTTTCCCGAGTAGACCTTGTCAAAGAGAGCCTGCTTTGCCCTCAGGTATCTTGCCTTGATTTCTTGCATTTTATATTCCAAATTCCAATGTTATTTGACGTTTGTAAGATTGTTCGTAAATTTTACGATGCATTTATGCAGACTATTCAGCGAATAATCGTAATGAGAAGAATTGACGGGCGGTTTTGAAAAAACAAAATACTACAAAAAGCCGAAGCATCGCACTTTTGTGACACCCCAAAAGGGTTGTTTTCCACACCTCGGACTGTTAGGATTGTGGAAAACCCTTTGTCGAAAAAGGCTGTTTTTTCCCTACTAAAGTCTGCTTTTTGCCGAAAAAAGCCAACTTCTCCACATTTTTCCCTTTTGCAGAGCTTTTTCGCCATTTTTCGAGAAAAAACTATACTTTTCCGTTTTTTGCCCCTTTTCCCTTCAGATGAAGGAAATCTTGGCATTTTTCTTTTCCTGGATTTTTGTCTTATTTTTCTTCGCTTTCGCTTCGTAAAAATTACGCCAGCTTTATCTCTTGGTCTTAGATTTGCTGTTTTTTGCCTTATTTTTCGGTCTGGCTCCGCCTCTTGACATAGCCTCTGCCTCACGGCGGATTCTGTCGGCGTCATCACCGAAAATACGGTCGAATTTACGGGAGCTTGACTTTTTCACGGTGAGCGTCTGTGCCTTCTGATTTTTTCCGTGAGTTTTCGCCCCGTTTTTATGGTTTTGTCCCCTCGTCTCCTTTTTCTCGGGAACGAATCTTCCGCCCTTGAAGGAGGGACGGACGAGGCACTCGGGTGTATTTCCGATAAGGTCCTCACGGTCTGCCAGGCGGAGAGCCTCTCTTACGAGGTTGGCATTCTCGGGCTTGGAGTACTGGAGGAGGGCACGCTGAAGCTGTTTTTCGTGATAGTCGGTGGTAACGTAAACCTGCTTTCCGTTCATAGGGTTGATGCCGGTGTAGTACATTACGGTGGAGATAGTGCCGGGGGTGGGATAGAAATCCTGCACCTGCTCGGGCATATAGCCCCACTTCTTCAGCCATGTCGCCATCTCTACGGCATCCTTCAGGGTCGTACCGGGGTGGCTGGACATAAGGTAGGGTACGAGATACTGCTCAAGCCCTGCCTCAGTGCAAAGGGCGAAGTACTTTTTCTTGAACTTCTCGTAAACCTCGATGGGAGGCTTACCCATCATCATAAGCGTATTGTTGGCACAATGCTCGGGAGCAACCTTCAGCTGACCCGACACGTGGTGGGTGACCAGCTGACGGAAGAAGGAGTCGTCCTCGTCGTAGATGAGATAGTCAAATCTGATGCCAGAACGTACAAATACCTTCTTAATCTTAGGCAGAGCCTCGATCTCACGGAGCATATGGGCGTATTCTGTGTGGTCCACCTTCAGGTGCTTGCAGGGTGTGGGGGCAAGGCACTTGCGGTTCTTGCAGACGCCGTTTTCCTTCTGTTTGTCGCAGGAGGGGTAGCGGAAGTTGGCGGTAGGGCCGCCTACGTCGTGGATATAACCCTTGAAGCCCTCGAGACCCGTAATGATCTTCGCCTCGTTGATGACGCTCTCCTCACTTCTGGAGCGAACCTCCCTGCCCTGATGGAATGCCAGCGCACAGAAATTACAAGCGCCAAAGCAGCCACGGTTGTGGGTAATGGAGAACTTAACCTCGGTGATGGCAGGCACACCGCCCACCTCATCGTAGTCGGGGTGATAATCCCTTGCGTACGGCAGGGCGTATACAGCGTCAAGCTCCTCCCTCTCCAGGGGAGGCATAGGGGGATTCTGCACCAGCATCTTATCACCGTAATACTCTATTACAGCCTTGCCGTTTACAGAATCGGTATTTTTATACTGCACCGAGAAGGCCTTGGCATAAGCCGCCTTATCGGTCTTCAGAATGTCGTAGTCACCGACCTCAACGTAATCAAAGTGAATGGGATCGCCCTTGGTGGCAAGATATACGCAGCCACGGACGTCACGTATCTTCTTGACGGGAACGCCACGGTCAAGAAGCCTTGCGATACGGCGGAGAATGTTCTCGCCCATACCGTAGGTGAGAATGTCGGCACGGGAATCCACCAGAATGGAGCGGCGCACCCTGTCCTCCCAATAGTCGTAGTGGGCGAAGCGGCGAAGAGACGCCTCAAGACCGCCGATGATAATAGGAATATCGCCGTAAGCCTCACGGATACGGTTGCAATAAACTATGGTCGCACGGTCGGGGCGCAGACCCATTTTTCCGCCGGGGGAATAGTAGTCGTATGAGCGGCGCTTTTTCGACACGGTGTAGTGTGCCACCATAGAGTCAATGTTACCGCCCGAGACGAGGAAGCCGAGACGGGGTCTGCCGAATCGCTTAAAGTCCTCGGTGGACTTATAGTCGGGCTGGGAGAGGATAGCCACACGGAAGCCCTCCGCCTCCAGCACTCTGGATATAATAGAAACTCCAAAGGACGGGTGGTCCACGTAGGCATCACCCGTCACGTATACGAAATCAACGTCAGACCAGTTTCTTTCTCTGACGTCATCTCGGTTTACCGGCAAAAAGTCAAGTCTGCTTTTCATGATCAGATAACAAAGCTGTCGAGGGCTACCTCGGTCTGCTCACCGCTCTCCATATCACGGAGCTGTGCAACGCCGCTTTCAACCTCGCTCTCGCCGATAATAAGGGTATATCTTGCGCCCTTCTTATTAGCGTATTTCATCTGTGCCTTCAGGCTTCTGCCAACAACGTCGCACTCGGCATATCTGCCCTCACGACGAAGTCTCTCGCAGATCTCCAGACCCTTTATCATCGCAGACTCACCGAGAGCGGCAATATAGATAAGGGGCTTTGCACCCTCGATATTGTCAAGTCCAAGCTCACGCATAGCGAGAATAAGACGGGTGATACCCATACCGAAGCCGATACCGGGAAGCTCAGGACCGCCGAGAGAGGAAACGAGACCGTCGTAACGGCCGCCGCCGCAAACGGTGGACTGTGCGCCGATGCCCTCGGCAATAAACTCAAATACGGTGCCGGTATAGTAGTCGAGACCACGAACGATAGAGGAGTCTACCACGTAGTCGATATTCATAGCCGAAAGTGCCCCCTTCAGCATCTCAAAGTTGGACTGACAACCCTCACAAAGGTGGTCAACAGTCTTAGGAGCCGCCTCGGCAAGAGCGTGGCAATCGGGATTCTTACAGTCAAGAAGACGGAGAGGATTTTTCTCAAGTCTGGTCTTACAGGTATCGCAGAGGGTGTCAAGGTGAGAGTTGTAGTACTCAACCAAAGCCGCTCTGTATGCAGGACGGCAGTCCTTACAGCCGATGGAGTTTACGTGAAGCCTCACGTTCTTAAGACCGAGGCGCTGAAGTACCGAGTTTGCAAGAGCGATTGCGGTAGCGTCGGATGCAGGGCTGTGAGAGCCGAACATCTCCGTACCGAACTGCACGAACTCACGGCTTCTGCCTGCCTGGGGCTTCTCGTGGCGGAAGCAGGACATAATGTAATAGTACTTCAGGGGCATGGGATCAGAGCACTTGCCGTTCTCAATAAGCGCACGGACAACGCTCGCAGTACCCTCGGGACGGAGAGAAATGCTTCTGCCCTCGTCACGGTCGGCAAAGGTATACATCTCCTTCTGCACAACGTCGGTGGTGTCACCAACGCCACGAACGAAAAGCTCGGTGTTCTCGAAGGTGGGAGTTCTGATCTCGCCGTAGCCGTACTTCTCTGCCTCCTCACGCATTACCTTTTCAATATGTCTCCAAAGGGGTGTCTCCTCGGGAAGTATGTCAAACGTACCTTTAATCTTCTGAATCATTTTTTTATCTCCTAAAAATTATTTATAATTTTTAACTTCAGCGAAGCTGAAACTTCACTTGTACGAAGTACAAACTTCACTGCGAGCGTTGTTCGCAACTTCACTCACGAAGTGAACTTCACCCATTTTCTTTTGCTGTATTTATCGACTTGACCAGCATACGATGAATTACGCCGCACTCGGAGAGAAGGTCTCTCGCCGTCTCATCCATGATTGCACCGCAACCGCCAAGCATTTCAATCCAATACTCGGTCTCTATGCACTCTTTAAGTGCAATTTGAAGCTTATTAATAAAATCCTGTTTGCTCGATCCATAGTTGGCTTCATGAAGATTAGCTCCTATGGATGTAGCAGATTTTGTTATCTGGTTAATCAGTACTCCACGACCCTTGCGACTATCTATACCGTCGCACACAGAAATCACGTGAAGTGCAAAGGCTTTTGCCCTGCTGCGAAGCTCGGAGTCTTTCATAAAATCTCCTTTTTAAGGTGAAGTTCGCCTGCGGCGAGTGAAGTTTCTAGGAAGTGAAGTTTACTTCGTAAGTGAAGTTTGACCTTTGGTCAAGTTTATTCAATCTTCTCTATGCGCTTCGCTTAAGAGAAGATTGAGGCGCTCCGCGTCGCCGATCCACTCGAGCATTCCTATAACCGCCTCGAAGCCTGTGGCGGCTCTGTAATCTGCGGCGGAGGCGTGCTTCGGTCGGTTGAGGTGGCCCGAGTTTGCGGCTCGCTTATAGGTCTCACGCTCGTCGTCCAGGAGCAGATGCTCGATTTTTCTCATCATATTCGCCTGTGCCTCGGCTGTGACGTATGTAAGGGATGCGGCGTTCAGCTCGCCCGATTTTGTTATTCCCCTCTCCACAAGCATACGCCTGACAAAGAGCGAATGGCGTGCGTCGCCGAGATATGCAAGTGCCGCCACGCTTGGCAGCTCTGCTCCGATAATAGGCTCGTGCATCAAAATCCTCCAAAAACCTCGTAGGGTCATTTTTTCACAAATACATTGTAGCACAAAACTTCCCTAAAATCAATAAATATGTATATTAATTTCCTAAAAATTTTTATACTTCCCTCTTGCAAAGACAAAATCTTTATGTTATAATGAATTAGATTAGTGTGTAGTTCTATCGGAGGACGGCGAAATGGTCTTTGATTATATCGAAAAAAATCTTGCCGAGTTACTCTTAGAAATCAAAACTCTTGAGAAAAAATACGGCAGAGAGGTGACTCTCGTGGCTGTGACCAAGAGCGGCTCTGACGAGGAGCTTGTTGCTCTCGCCGAGTGCGGAATGACCGATATGGGTGAAAACCGACCTCAGGAGCTCAGGCGCCGAGCCGACCTTCTGAAGGATAAAGGACTTACACCGAGGCTGCACGAGATCGGCAATCTGCAGAAAAACAAGGTGAAGATGATAATCGAGGACGTCACTCTCATCCATTCGCTGGACAGCCTTTCCCTCGCCGAGGAGATAGACAAGCAGGCAAAAAGAGTGGGCAGAGTGGTGGACGTGCTGGTCGAGATCAATTCCGCACGTGAGGAACAGAAGGGCGGAATACTTCCCGAGTGTGCAGAGGAGTTTATCCTTTCGCTTAACAGACTCAAAAACCTTCGTGTCTGCGGTCTGATGACGATGGGCCCGGTGGTCGATGACCCCGAGGAAATGCGCCCCTACTTCAGGCAGACGAAGGAGCTTTACGACGTATTAAACAGAAAGTCCCTTTTTGAGGGCGGAATACTCTCCATGGGAATGAGCGACAGCTATGTAGTCGCCATCGAGGAGGGTGCAACGCTGGTCAGAGTCGGACGGAAGCTTTTTAATAGAAACTAAAAAAGGAGATTTCAAAAATGTTTGAGGATTTCATGAAAAAATTAAGAAAAGGGGTCAGTGCGGATGAGGACACCGATATTCCCGCATTCCCCACATACGAGGAGGTTACACCCATGAACGTAGAGAGACACGAAGAGATCAAGAAGCCCGTTACCCCTATCGTTGCTGATACCGGCAGCGACGCTAACATCGAGCTGAAGGTCGTTCGTCCCGCATCCTACGAGGAGGTAAGCGAGATCGCTGACTATCTTCTTGACGGTTGCACCGTAGTTCTTAACCTTGAGCTTCTTGACAACGTACAGACTATCCGTATGCTCGACTTCCTTAACGGAGTAACATACGCAAACGACGGCGAGATCAAGAACGTGGCTAAGAGCACCTACATCATCACACCCCACAACGTGGACGTGTCGGACGATAATTAATCGTCAAGAGTTGGGGACTGCCACATTTGGCAAGAACGAAAAAGACCGGACTTTCACTAAAAATTCCCGAATGTAGCGGAAACCTCAAAAAAGAGGTCAGTAAGGTTGAAATCCTACGGATTTCTGTTTTTTATGGTCTTTTTCTACCGCCGTTTGCTGAACTCTCGATGTAGGTAACTACACCTTCGGTCGCAAACGACGCTTCTTGCGCAAATCTGCCTATTTCCCTTTGCGGTTGTCTCCCACGAGGGACAACCGCTAAACTTTTATCTCGGAGTATGAAATGAATAAGATATTCAAAAAACAGCCGACTGGGAATTACATAATCTATTCGGCTATCATTCTTGGCGGAATTTTTCTCGACCAGCTGACAAAGTGGCTGGTTGTGAAGTATATGGATATGTATGAGTCCATTCCGCTCATAAAGAACTTCCTTCACATCACCTATACCACAAACGACGGCGCAGCCTTCGGCATGATGGACGGCGAAGCGGGACGTGCGGTATTCATCACCATTTCGGTGCTTGCAATACTCGGCTTCCTCGCCTACCTCTACCTTGGTCACGCCGACAATATGCTCTACGGAGTATCCCTCGCCATGGTTATCTCGGGCGGTATCGGCAATATGATCGACAGATGGGGCTTTGGCTTCTACGTCAATCCGAGCACCGGTATGGGCGAGGTGGTTGACTTCATCGACTTCTGCGGAATCTGGAAAGCCATTTTCAACGGTGCGGATTCCTTCGTCTGCGTTGGCGCAGGAATGCTGATCCTTGCCCTGGTCATCGACCTTGTCAAGGAATTCAAGGCTGAAAAGGCAAAGAAGCTTCAGGCTGCCGAGTCTACCGAAGCTACCGAAACCACCGAAGAATGAAATACACCGTAAGTGACAACGACATAGGCAAGCGCCTTGACGCATTTGCCTCCGAGGTTTCGGGCATAACCCGTTCTGCCGCAGCGAGGCTCATTGAGGAAGGTAGTATAACCGTCCTCGGCAAGGCACAGCCGAAAAAATACGCAGTAAAGCTCGGTGACGAGGTCGAGATCACCCTGCCCGAGTGCCGTGAGTCAGAGGCTCTGCCCGAGGATATTCCCCTTGACGTGGTCTACGAGGACTCGGACATTATAGTTATCAACAAGCCAAAGGGTATGGTTGTCCATCCTGCGCCCGGAAATTACTCGGGTACGCTGGTAAACGCCCTGCTCTACCATTGCCGTGATTCGCTCAGCGGTGTTGGGGGTGTAATGCGCCCCGGAATTGTCCACAGAATTGACAAGGACACCTCGGGTCTATTGGTGGTTGCCAAGAACGACGAGGCACACAACGCCCTGTCCGAGGAGCTGAAGTACCACGGAATTGAGCGAGAGTACCGTGCCCTGGTAATCGGAGGCTTCAAGGAGGACAGCGGAACGGTTGACTACCCCATCGGCCGTCATCCCGTTGACCGAAAGCGTCAGGCGGTGCTTCTTGGGGGCGACCTGAACGCCCGTGAGGCGGTGACCCACTATCAGGTGCTGGAGAGATTTGGCGGTGTAAGCTATCTCGCCCTCCGTCTGGAGACGGGCAGGACCCACCAGATACGTGTGCATATGTCCTACACCGGGCATCCGCTTCTCGGCGACGAGGTATACCAGAAGACCAAGGGTCAGTTTGAAAAGAGACACCCAAACCTTTTCCACGGCCAGGCTCTCCACGCAAAAAAACTCACCCTGACTCACCCGAGAACAGGCGAGAGAATGAGCTTTGAGTGTGAGCTTCCCGAGGAGTTCAAAAAAGCGCTTGAACTATTAGAAAAAGAAAACAGCTGATTTCGAAAGAAAATCAGCTGTTTTTTTACTTGGCTATGCGAAGCATGCCAAACTTCACAAATCATCTAACGTTTTGTTTTAGGTGAAGTTTGCCTTTGGCAAGTGAAGTTTACTTCGTAAGTGAAGTTTCAGCTTCGCTAAAGTGAAGTTTTGCCTTCGGCAAAGTAAAGGTTTTTTACAAAACCTTAGAGAGGAAGTCCTTGAGACGAGCGTCCTTGGGATTACCGAAGAGCTCTGCGGGGGAATCGCACTCCTTGATGATGCCCTCGTCGATGAAGATCACCTTGTCGGCGACCTCACGTGCAAAGCCCATCTCGTGGGTAACGATAACCATTGTCATACCCTCGCCTGCAAGCTCCTTCATAAGGTCGAGAACCTCGCCTACCATTTCGGGGTCGAGGGCGGAGGTGGGCTCGTCAAAGAGCATAACGTCGGGGTCCATGGCAAGGGCGCGAACGATAGCAATTCTCTGCTTCTGTCCACCCGAGAGAGTGGAGGGATAAACGTCTGCCTTGTCCTCAAGTCCGATTCTCTTCAAAAGCTCCATCGCCCTTTTCTCAGCCTCATCCTTAGTCTTCAGCTTCAGCTGGACGGGTGCAAGGGTGAGATTATCGAGGACGGTCATATTGTTAAAGAGGTTAAAGTGCTGGAACACCATTCCCATCTTCTGACGTGCAAGGTTTATATCGATATGGCTCTCGTTATAGATCTTCTTCATCAGAGCCTTGTATTCCTTACCCTCAGCAGTGGAAAACTTCTCGTTGAGAAGGTCCTCCCGTCTGATCTTCACCAGGGCGTCGTCCTCAGCCATACCGCCCTTAACAAGCTTTTTGAAGGTGTTGGAGGACTTGATGACCTCGGGGTGGAGATAGGGGTCAACGGGGGTGAGAAGGCTATCCTTCAGCCATACCTCACCAAAGGTGGGAGTGGAGAGAAGGTTCATACAGCGAAGGAGGGTGGATTTTCCCGAGCCCGAGGGTCCGATAATGGCGACCACCTCGCCCTTTTCGATGTGGCAGTCAACTCCGTTCAGTACGGTGACGCCGTCTTCAAATGTCTTTATTAAGTTCTTAACGCTTATCACCGACTCTTAACCTTCCTTCTATTTTTTTGATTGCAAAGGTAAGCAGATATACTATTGCAAGGTAGAATGCCGCCGCAACCGTCATGGGAACAACATAGCTCGCCATATTATTGCCTGCGCCGATGACCTTCGCCGCCTGGGTCAGGTCGTACATACCGATCATGCTTACGATAGAGGTCTCCTTAATAAGTGCTATAAGCTCGTTACCAATTGCAGGAATAACGTTCTTAATAGCCTGGGGAATGACGATCTTCATCATAGTGGTCCTGCCGTTGAGACCGAGGGCACGGCCTGCCTCTGTCTGTCCGATGTCAACCGAGAGAATGCCTGCACGGATATTCTCCGAAACGTATGCGCCCGAGTTAATACCGAAGGCGATAATGGCGGTGATCTCCTTGGGGAAGCCACGGATAGCGAAGATGGTGTACGCCATAATAAAGAGCTGAAGTGCCATGGGAGTACCGCGAATAATGGTGACGTAGAGCTTACAGATAAGCTTAGGCAACTTCATCAGGGGGCTGTCGCCTGCGATGCCGACAATGGCAACCAGCGTACCGAGAAGAAGTCCGAACAGCGCCGCAAATACAGATATGATAAGAGTGGTTCCAAGACCCTCAAGGAGCATTCCCATATACTTCTCATTACTTATGAGAACGCCGATATTCTTAATAAAATCCATTTCTTTTCCTTTTCCAAAACGCTTGAAAAGAACCGCACCGAGGTACGGTTCTTTTCTCTTTATGTATTAGTTCATTCCCATGTGGGACATAACCATCTTCTCGATCTCGGTCTGTCCGTTTGCGTCCTCAACAAGAAGCTCTGCGAGAACTGCGTTGATAGCGTCAAGAAGCTCGGTGTTGCCCTTGGTTACTGCGATAGCATACTGCTCCTCAACGGGAGAATCAGCCTCGCCCTCTGCGCCCGAGTAGTAGAGAGGATAGCAGGTGAAGCCCTTGGTGCTGTTAGCTACGATGTACTTTGCGGGAAGCTCGTCAACGATGATAGCGTCGATAGTGATGCCGAGAGCGTCAGCCGCAACGTTTGCAGAGTCCATAGCCTCGTGCTTTGTACCTGTGTCGTAAAGAACGCCTGCATAGCCGTAATCGTTATCCTCGGTAGCGTTGATCTCACCGTCGGTGTAGATCCAACCTGTTGTATCGGTCTGGGTTGCGATGGTCTTGCCTGCAAGTGCCTCCCAAACGATGTAGGTCACGCCGTCAACGGTCTTGGTTGCGATATCCGAGCCCTGGGGAAGGATTACGTACTGAATAGAGGTGTAGTAGGGGTTGGAGAAATCAACCTTCTCTTTTCTCTCATCGGTAATGGTGAGGCCTGCTGCGCCGCAGTCTGCAAGCTTGCCCTCTTTAACGGTGTCAATGATGATACCGAAATCGCCGTCCTGCCATACGATGTTCTTATTAAGCTTCTCGCCAACCTTTTCCATGATCTCAACGTCAACGCCTACGATCTTAGAGCCGTCGTAGTACTCGAAGGGTGCGAAGTATGCGTTAGTCTGAACGTAAATATCGCCGTCCTTACCGCCGCCGAGAAGGTCGCAGGAGGAGAGAACGAATGTTGCTCCAAGGAGCATTGTAAGTGCAAGAATAAGTGATAGGATCTTTTTCATTTTGTTTTCCTTCTTTCTGTTTGGGGGTCGGGTGCTCCGACTCGAAATTACGTTGCTATTATACACCCCCATAATGCATTTGTCAATAGGTTTTTGCAAAAAAATTCGTCATTTTTGAATTTTTATTCGAGATTTATCTGCTTTTAGCAGAATATTCAGGGTATAAACCGCATATTTATTCATTTCTAATGTATATTGCATTTTTCGAGCTTTTGTGGTAGAATAGTATTGTGAAAATTTGCGGCTTTTTGCTGCCGTGAAAAAATCTTATGGGAGGCGAGGAAATGATCGCACTGTCTGCATCGGATATTAATCTGTCCTTCGGCACGGATATAATATTAAAGGATATAAGCTTTGCAATAAACGACGGCGACCGACTTGGAGTCATCGGTGTCAACGGCGCAGGAAAGACCTCGCTGTTTAAAATAATCACGGGCGAGTACACGCCCGACACGGGTGCTATATATATTCAGAAGGGACACACCGTTGGAATTCTCGAGCAGAACGCCGACCTTACATCCCTACCCCCCGAGGTCAGCTGCCTTGAATATATGTTCACCGCCTACCCCGACCTTCTTGACCTTGAAAGAGAGATCGAGAGGACCGAGGCTGCCCTGGCAAGTGCCAAGGGCGAAGAAATAATGACCCTCACCACAAGGCTTAACGAGCAGAACAGTAGATTTGAGGCACTCGGTGGACTTCAGTTCAGGTCGAGATGCCGTGGAATGCTTCTGCGCCTCGGCTTTGACGAGGAGCTTATAACGAGAAAGATCTCTACCCTCTCGGGCGGTCAGTATACGAGGCTTGCTCTGGCGAGACTGCTTGCCACCGAGCCCGACATTCTTATGCTGGACGAGCCTACGAACCACCTTGACATCGACGCCCTCGCCTGGCTTGAAAGCTATTTACAGAATTACAAGAAAACCGTAATCATCATCTCACACGACAGATATTTCCTCGACAGGACGACAAACAAGACCCTCTGGCTTCGCTACGGCAAGGCTCGGCTATACAACGGAAGCTACTCTGCCTGCAAAAAGCAGAGCGACGAGGAGGCGGCGGCTCTCGAAAAGAGATACAAGGAGCAGCAGAAGGTTATCGCCAGAATTCAGGCGAATATCGAGTTCCAGCGCAGATGTAATCAGGAGCACAACTACGTTACCATCCGTGCCAAGGAAAAGCAGCTTGCCAGAATGGAAAGGGTTGAGCTTGCGCCAAAGGATGAAAAAAATATCCGCCTGCGCTTCGCCACCGAGGAGGAGTCGGCAGGCAACGTTATGGAGGCAAAGGAGCTGACCTTCTCCTACGGACAGCGTGAGCTTATCAAAAACCTTTCCTTCCTTATTAGAAGATACGAGAGAGTAATGTTCCTTGGTGCAAACGGCACGGGAAAATCCACTCTTATGAAGCTGATAAACTCCCTGCTCGTGCCCACGGGCGGAAGGATCGAGCTTGGATATAACGTAAAGATCGGCTACTACGACCAGGAAAACCGTGGACTTTCGGACACAAACACCGTCTTTGGAGAGCTTCGGGAGGCATATCCCGACAAAACCGACCTTGAGCTTCGCTCTACCCTGGCGCTCTTCCTTTTCGATGCCGACGACATTCAGCGGTCGGTATCCACCCTCTCGGGCGGTGAGCGTGCAAGGCTTACCCTGGCGAAGCTGATATTGAAGAAGGTGAACCTGCTCGTAATGGACGAGCCCACAAACCACCTTGACATCGGCTCCTGCGAGGCACTGGAGAATGCCCTTCTGGGCTTTGACGGCACTATCGTTGCCGTATCACACGACAGATATTTCATCAACAGAATTGCTACGAGAATTATAGAGCTTGCCCCCGAAAGGGACAAGGGAATGATCGACTATCCCCTCGAAAGCTACGACGACGCCTTCACCGAGTATATGAGAATACGCGAGAGCAGAAATCTTATGCTTCAGAATACGAAAAAGGCGACCGTGCAGACCGACGCCAAGGCAGATTACGAGGCGCAAAAGCGTGAAAAGGCGAAGCAAAGAAGCGAGCAGAAGCAAAAGGAGCGTGCCGAGAAGAAGATCGGCGAGCTTGAAAGCGAGCTTGAGGCACTTGACCGTGAGCTGTTCGGCGAGGCGGCAAGCGACTACGTAAGGGCTGCCGAGATCGACAGGAGAAAGTCCGAGATCGAGGAGGAGCTGCTCGAGCTCTATGAGATCGTAATGTAAAAGGAGAAAAAATGGTTATCTACCATTATCCGCTAAAGGAAAAGACAGATACGAAAGGTGCGGTTCTTGCCCTCGGATTTTTCGACGGGGTGCATATTGCCCACCGTGACCTTATAAAGACCGCAAGGGCGGTGGCTGACGAGCGAGGCTTGAAGCTCGGCGTTTTCACCTTCGGCTCGGGCGGTAATATCAAGCTCAGCTCCGCAAGGCTCTATGCCGACGACGACAAGGCGGAGATATTCGAGAGCCTTGGCGCAGACTTTACGGTGATCGCCGACTTTGGCAGTATTGCAGGTATGTCGGGCGAGGAGTTCGTGAAGGATCTTTTGGTAGGCGAGCTAGGTGCGTCGGTCTGCGTTGCAGGCTTCAACTTCCGCTTCGGCAGGGGTGCGTCCTCGGGCGAGGGCAAGCTTCGCAGATATATGAGTGAGGCAGGGGGCGAGGCTATCATTCGTGAGGAGATCACCACGGGCGACCACCTGACCCTATCGGCAACCCTGATCCGTGACCTTATCAAGGGCGGCGAGATAAAGAGGGCGAACGAGATACTCGGCGCTCCATATTATATAAAAGGAAGAGTTCTGCACGGCAGAGCCGTTGGACGGGGTATGGGCTTCCCCACGGTGAATATTCCCATTCCCGAGGGACACCTTGTTCCCCTGGCAGGAGTTTACCGCTCGGCGGTGGTGCTGGGTGGCGACATATACCCTGCCATAACCAATATCGGCAGATGCCCTACCTTTGGTGAGCACGAGCTTCACCTTGAAAGCTATATTTTGGATTATTCCGGCGACCTTTACGAAAAGGAGCTTCGGGTCTACCTTCTCGACTTTATCCGTGAGGAGAGGACCTTCGGCTCGGCTGAGGAATTGAAGGCGCAGATCGCATATGACACAGAGAGAGTAAGAAAAGAAAGTGGAGATTTATCATGGCAGCATCTTGGACTAAAGTAACCGTAACGGGCAAGACGAAGAACCTTGACGACATCGTGTCGGTAATGAGCATGCTCGACAACGGTCTTATGATAGAGGATTACAGCGATTTTTCGCTTAACGGAATGTACGGCGAGCTGGTTGACGAGTCTATTCTCAACGCAGACCGTGAGGTAGTAAAGGTTTCGCTTTTCGTCAGCGAGGACCGTTCGCCCATTGAGTATAAGGAATTTCTTGAAACAAGGCTCCCTGCCCTCGGAATTGAGGCGGAGATCGAGCTTGAGGGTATGAACGAGGACGACTGGGCAGAGAGCTGGAAGCAGTACTACAAGCCCGTTCCCCTCGGCAGAGTGACCATCGTTCCAGCCTGGGAAAGCTACGAGGCGAAGGAGGGCGAGATCATCATCAGAATGGACCCCGGTATGGCATTCGGCACAGGAACACACGAGACCACAAGGCTTGTTATCCGCCTGATGCAGGATATTCTTCAGGGCGGCGAGAGGCTTCTCGACGTGGGTACGGGCTCGGGTATTCTCTCAATCTGCGCATCAAAGCTTGGTGCAAAGAGCTGCAACGCCTATGACATCGACCCCATGGCGGTGAAGGTGGCGAGAGAGAACGTTATTGCCGACGGCTGTACCAATATTACCGTCGGTGTCTCCGACCTGCTGAAGGGCGTTGACCTCTCCGATGGCAAGTACGATTTCTGCGTTGCAAACATCGTTTCGGATATTATCATCAGAATGCTCCCCGACGTTACGAGATACGTTAAGGACGGCGCACCCCTTATTCTCTCGGGAATCATTGGCGACCGTGCAGACGAGGTGAGGGCTGCTGTAATCAGCCACGGCTTCACCGTTGAAAAGGAAATCAGGGAGAATGACTGGGTCGGAATGCTCGTCACCGTCAGATATTGATCATGCCAAGATTTTTTGTTAACAAGGAAGAAATTTCCGAAAAGGAAATTATTATAAAGGGCGCTGACGCCCACCACATCGCACGCTCTCTCCGTATGGCGGAGGGTGACGGAGTGACGGTATGTGACGGCAGCGGTATTGAGTACGACTGTACCCTCAGCCGTATCCGTGACGAGGAATGTATCTGCGAGATCCTCTCCTCCTGCCGATCGGCAAGAGAGCCGGGGTGCAGAATATCCCTCTATATGGCGTATCCCAAGGGCGACAAGCTTGAGACTGTCATTCAGAAGGCGGTGGAGCTTGGAGCGTGGAGAATTATTCCCTTCGAGTCCAGCCGATGCATCAAGAGACCCAAAGCTGAGAAGGCCGACAAGCAGACCGCCCGTCTTCAGCGCATAGCCGAGGAGGCGGCAAAGCAGTGCGGCAGAGCAATCATCCCGACAGTAAGCCAGCCGAAAAGCTTTAAGGAAATGCTGACCGAGGTAAAGGACAACGCCCTCACCCTGCTCTGCTATGAGAACGAGGACGGAAGGACCGTAAAGGACCTTTTGAAGACAGAGCCCTGCCCCACGTCTATTGGGGTCATCGTAGGCTCTGAGGGTGGCTTTTCACCCGAGGAGGTTGTGGAAATGACCGAGGTCGGATGCGTCTCGGTTTCCCTCGGCGAGAGGATTTTGCGTTGCGAAACTGCGCCCTCATACGCCCTTTCGGCTATCTCATACGAATACGAGCTGTGATAAAATGTCAACAATCGTTATTATTTACAAAGAAAAGTAAGTTTTTTTGTGAAATTTTAAAAGTTTTTTCAAAAAACTATTGAAAAATAGCCAAAAATGAGTTAGAATATAGTACAGTATACACAAACTCGACAAATCTACATGATAAAACATTTCCATAAGAGAGGATATTCAAATGTCTAACCGCTTGTATCAGACCCTGCTCCACCAGATGAAGGACGTTATCGGCAGAACCATCGGTATCATCGACGAGAACGGAATTATCATTGCCTGCAGCGAGCTTTCCAAGATTGGAGAGTCCAAGCAGAGAATCAGAGAGGAGCTTGCTTACGCTTCTGACGCAGTTATTTACGAGGGCTATACCTACCGCTATATCAACGCTACCGACAAGAACGATTGCATCTGCTTCGTTGAGGGTGGTGACACCCACGCAGGCAGCATGGCAGAGCTGCTGGCAATCTTCCTCGGCAATATGAAGAGCCTGTACGACGAGAAGTACGACAAGGGCTCCTTTATCAAGAGCATTCTTCTTGATAACATATTACCCAGCGATATCTACATAAAATCTAACGAGCTTCACTTCTCAAACGACGAGCGCAGAATAGTTTTCGTCGTTAAGATCCAGAGTGCCTCCTCGGTTCCTCCCTACGAGATCATGCAGGAAATCGTAAGCGGAAGCGACAAGGACTACGTTATCAACATCTCCGAGCAGGACGTTGTTATCGTTAAGGAGGTTACGGGTGACTGTGAGCCTGCGGTTATGGAAGAATTCGGCAGACAGATCGTTGAGACCGCACATGACAAGTACGGCATCAAGGCTATGGTTGGTATCTCCTCCGTGGTTGACAATCTCAAGGACCTTGCAAGAGCATACAAGGAGGCGAGAATCGCCTTTGAGGTTGGTAAGGTATTCGACATTGAGCGTACCGTTATCTCCTACGAGAATCTCGGCATCGGCAGACTTATCTACCAGCTTCCCACCACCCTTTGCGAGATGTTCCTCTCCGAGGTATTCAAGAAGGGCTCTCTCGAGTCCCTTGACCGTGAGACTCTTATGACCGTTCAGAGCTTCTTCGAGAACAACCTTAACGTTTCCGAGACCTCGAGAAAGCTTTTCGTACACAGAAACACTCTCGTATACAGACTTGAGAAGATCAGAAAGCTCTCCGGACTTGATCTCCGTGAGTTCGACCACGCAGTTACCTTCAAGGTAGCTCTTATGGTTAAGAAGTATCTTTCCAACAAGCCTACCAAGTATTAAGACCTGAGCCCCGTGGCGACTAAATTTCTTTCGCGGGGAAACAATAATATTGCATTTGGGGTTGAGCGTGCGCGGTCAACCCCGAAATATGTAAAATCCACTTTAAGGTCGTATAGTTAATGAAAAATTTTTTTAAGAAACGCTTAATTTCCTTTATCACCCTTCTTCTCACCCTGGCGATGACCGTCAGCGTCCTTTCCTCCTGCGGAATAATCGGCAACCTCATTGACAGCGTTATTCCCGTTGAGGTTGGTACGAAGGAGGAGATCCTCGCCGAGATCGACGCTACCCTTACGGGGGGCGGAAAAGCCTACGACGAGGTTGAGGAGTATCTCCACCTCTGGAGCCTGCCCCGATACGACAGAGTAAAGTTCGGCTACTTTGAGCTCTGCTTCAACCAGCTTTACAATCTGGAGGGCGGTCTTCCCGAAATACTCACCCATGCGGCAGACACCGCAAAGCTCTTTGTTGAGCATTACTACGACACTGTAAACCACGACGACAAGACTGCCGTTACCGACGCCCTGCTCTACTGCTACGTTGAGCTTGTGGGCGACCCCTACTCGGTCTACCGTCCACCCGTTGAGGCAGATGAGTTTACCGACGAGATGAGCGGTAAGTTCGGCGGCATCGGCGTTATGGTTGAATATAATCACACCGAAGAGAGCATTATGGTCAACACCGTTTATCCCGAGTCACCTGCAGAGGCGGCAGGAATGAAGGTCGGCGACTATATCTATGCCATTGACGGCAAGACCGTCGAGGAGATTGGCTACCTCAACGCCGTATACCATATCCGTGGCGAGATCGGCACTACCGTTGATATCACCCTGGTCCGTGGCGGCGAGTTCGTGACCGTCACCGCAACCCGTGCTGAGGTTGAGGAGATCAACGTTGAATCCGACTTCGACCCCGAGACGGGTATTGCCTACGTCTCTATCGTTTCCTTCAAGGAAAACACCTTCCCCCAGTTCCAGGCGGCGATTGACGAGCTTATGGCTCTTGATCCCAAGGGCTTCATCTTCGACCTCCGAAATAACCCCGGCGGATACGTTGACAGCGTTTGCGACGTTGTTTCCTATATCGTTCCCACAGGCCACACCATTCTCTCCTACCAGTACAAGGGACGTGAAGAGATGTTGCGCAAGTCCTACGACCAGAATGGCGAGGATCACGTAATCGACCTTCCCATGACGGTTATCTGTAACGAATACACCGCCTCCTCAGGCGAGATATTCACCTCGGCGATCCGCGACTACCGTGACGAGGGAATCCTTAATGCGACTATCGTTGGTACAAACACCTTCGGCAAGGGCATTATGCAGGCGACCTTCCCCTACTCCGACCAGTCCACGGTGACCCTTACCGTTTCCTACTTCAATCCCCCCTGCGGCGTGAATTACCACGGCATCGGAATTGCTCCCGACGTTATCGTAAATCCGATTGCAGGAGAGGACATCCAGCTCCTCACAGCCTATGCAGAGCTGATAGAGCTTATAAATAACAAATAAAGTTTACAAATATATATAATCAGGAGATATATTCGACATGGCAGAACAGAAGACATATACCCAGGCAGGCTACGACGCCCTCAAGAACGAGCTCGCCGAGATCAACGAGAAGATCGAGGAGAACAAGAAGGACATTTCCACCGCACGTTCCTACGGTGACCTTTCCGAGAACTCCGAGTACGACGAGGCAAAGCAGGAGCAGGGCAAGCTCCACGCAAGAAAGGCAGAGCTTGAGGAGATGATCGCAAATGCAAAGATCCTCGACGAGTCCCAGATTGACGAGACAAGAATCAGCGTTGGCTCTATCGTTGTTGTTAAGAGCGAGAGATTCGGTGAGAAGACCTACCACATCGTAGGCTCCTACGAGACCGATCCCAAGGCAGGAAAGATCTCCGACGCATCTCCCATCGGTCTTGCACTTATCGGCGCTGGCAAGGGTGACACCGTTGTTGTAAATGCTGCGAAGGGACCCATGGAGCTCAAGGTTCTCAAGGTGACCCGCGCAAAGATCTAATAAAACGAGAGGACAGTTAAAATGGCTAACGAGAATAACGTTCAGAATCAGAACAGCACAAGTGAAATTGCCGTTAGACGCGAGAAGCTCAACAACCTTTACGCAAGCGGCAACAATCCCTTTGAAATAACAAAGTACGACAGAACTCACGAGAGCCGCGACGCTATCGCACTCTTTGAGGAGAAGGAGCCCACCCTCGCTGAGGGCGAGACCATTACCGTTCGTCTTGCAGGCCGTATGGTCTCCAGACGTATTATGGGTAAGGCTTCCTTCGCACATATGCTCGACGGTCAGGGCAGGATCCAGCTTTACGTTGCACGTGACGGCGTTGGCGAGGAGGTTTACGCAGGCTTCAAGAAGTGGGACGTTGGTGATATCATCGGCGTTGAGGGTCACCTCTTCCGCACCAGAACAGGCGAGATCTCTGTACACGCTACCTCCATCACTCTCCTTGCAAAGAGCCTTCTTCCCCTTCCCGAGAAGTTCCACGGTCTCACCGACCTTGAGACAAGATACAGACAGAGATACGTTGACCTTATCGTTAACCCCGAGGTTAAGGACACCTTCGTTAAGAGATCCAAGATCCTTTCTCTCATCAGAAGCTACCTTGACTCCAAGGGCTACCTTGAGGTTGATACCCCCATTCTCCTTCCCATTGAGATCGGCGCATCTGCAAGATCCTTCAAGACCCACCACAACACCCTCGACATTCCTATGTACCTTCGTATTGAGACCGAGCTTTATCTGAAGCGTCTCATCGTCGGCGGTATGCACAAGGTTTACGAGGTTGGCCGTATCTTCAGAAACGAAGGTATGGACCCCAAGCACAACCCCGAGTTCACCACCATCGAGCTCTACGAGGCGTTCACCGATTACTACGGTATGATGGACCTTGTTGAGGAGCTTTACAAGCTTCTTGCCAAGGAGGTTTGCGGAGATACAAAGATCACCTACCAGGGCACAGAGATCGACCTCGGCCACTGGGAGAGACTTACCATGGTTGACGCCGTTAAGAAGTATTCGGGCGTTGACTACAACGATTGGAAGTCCGACGAGGACGCAAGAGCCGATGCTAAGAAGCATCACGTTGAGGTTCCTGCTGACGCTACAAAGGGTACCGTTCTCGTTGAGTTCTTCGACGCATTCGTTGAGGATAAGCTGATCCAGCCCACCTTCATCTACGACTATCCCGTTGAGAACTCTCCCCTCGCAAAGAGAAAGCCCACCGATCCTGCCTTCACCGAGCGTTTCGAGTACTTCATCAACTGCACCGAGATGGGTAACGCATTCTCCGAGCTTAACGACCCCATCGACCAGCGCGAGAGATTTGAAACCCAGGTTGCAAAGAAGAAGGCTGAGGATCCCGACTCCCCCGCAGAGGTTGACTACGACTACGTAACCGCACTTGAGTACGGTATGCCTCCCACAGGCGGTCTCGGCTTCGGTATTGACAGACTCGTTATGCTGCTGACAGATAGCGCGTCTATCAGGGATGTGTTGTTGTTCCCTACTATGAAACCTGAGACATAATTGTCCCAATGAACGACCCCGTCGCGTCGCATAGTCGAAATGTTCACGAGCTCTCACTCGCTCCATTTCTTCTTGCCCCTGCGACTTCACTTCGCCAAAAACGATACTTAATCGTTTTTGACTCGTTCACCCACTATGAAGCCTGAGGTTTGATTGGTTTCAGTTTAATTGACAATCTTATTTTATTAAGGAGATATTTACTATGGAAAAGAAGCTCTACAAATCAAGAAGTGACAAGAAGCTCTGCGGAGTTTTCGGTGGACTTGCAAAGTACCTTGAGGTTGACCCTGCCATCGTTCGTATTATCGGCGCACTCCTTGTTCTTTTCACCGGCGTAGGCCTTGTTGCATACATCGTAGCGGCTCTCGTTATTCCCTTCGAGCCCGAAGCATAATTAAGAACATAAACCCTATAAAATCGGTAGAGGTATTGCACCTCTGCCGTTTTTTTATTTCAGGCTTGACAAATTCAATAGCAGGTGATATAATAGTGATACAGATAATACAGCTGTATTGAAAGGAGGAAAGCGATGAACAAGCCTATATTATCAAAGCGTGACGTTTATCTTGAAATTGCCGAGCGCTACGAGAAATACATCGAGCTTGGTGTTATTAAGCCGGGAGAAAAGCTGCCGTCGGTCAGAGTTGCCGCAGGTGAGCTCAGAGTTAACCCAAACACGGTGCAAAAGGCATATTCCTATCTCGAAGAAAAGGGACTTATCCGTGCTATGCCCAAGAAGGGTGCATTCGTCCTTCCATACAAAGGTCACAGGGACGACGATCGAGGGGATCTTCAGGCGTTGACCGCCGAGCTGATCCGTCTGAAAAACGGCGGCAGATCAAAGAATGATATTATATCGCTGGTAGAGGAGGTATATAAGAATGATTAAGATCAAAGGTATGTCGCACTCGCTTGGCAACAAGCCCGTGCTTCGCAATATTGATTTAGAGATACCCGACAACACCGTCCTTGGCATTGTCGGTATAAACGGTGCAGGTAAATCCACCCTGCTTCGCCTTCTGTGCGGTGTTTATCTCCCCGACGAGGGAGAGATAACCTACGACGGCAAAAAGCCAGCCGATGAAGAGACGAGAAAGGATATTTTCTTCCTCCCCGATGACCCCTACTACACCTCGTCTATGACACCGAGATCGCTGTTTGAGTTCTACAAGGTATTTCACCCGAATATGGACTCTGCGACCTATGACAGGCTGCTCGGCGCATATAAAATCGAAAAGGGCGGAAGGATGCGCAACTTCTCGAAGGGTATGAGAAGGCAGGTGTTTATCGCCCTTGCTCTAGCGGTGAAGCCGAAATATCTCCTGCTCGACGAGGCCTTTGACGGACTCGACCCCCTCTCCAGAAAGATATTCAAGGATGCTATAATCGAGCTTGTGGAGGAGGGACGCACAACGGTGCTTATCGCAAGCCACTCTCTGCGTGAGCTTGAGGATTTCTGCGACAGATTTATCCTTATCGACTCCAACGTTATCAAGGATCAGGGCGACATTTCCGAGCACGTCGGCAGTCTTTGCAAATTTGAGCTCGCATTCTCCAATACGGTTGACGAGGCTATGTTCGCCTCTCTTCCCATCCTATCAATAACTATCAAAAACAGATTCGTGCAGATCGTTCTCCGTGGTGAGAGCGAGGAAATGCGAGAAAGGCTAATGGCACTCTCCCCTGCGGTTATTGACGAGATGCCTCTTGATTTCGAGGAGACCTTTATTCACGACGTAAGAAAGGAGGATATGACAATATGACGAATTTCAAGAAATATTTTGCATATCACCTAAGGTCAAGTCTGAAAACTCTCGTATATATTGTGGTGGCGGTGCTTGTCCTGACCTTCATTATGGCAAGCAACGGCCAGCCGTCCTCTAACGGAATTTTCAGATCAACGATTTACATACCCATCATCTTCCTCTGTATTATGATGTACGTACTGCCTGTGAGCGAGTTTTCCTTCTTCAAAAAGCGCACGAACCTCGACTGTGCCTACTCGCTCCCCATCTCGCGCAGGGCTATGGGCATAGTTCACTATCTCACAGGTATGATCTCGCTTTTCACGGTATACACCGCATCCTATCTTGTAAACTTTATTATGGCCTTGTCTAGAGGCCCGGGACACTTTAATTTCGCAGTTATGGCGGGCCATTACCTCTTCTGTCTTATCCTCGGCATAGCGGTCTACACCTTAATGGTCTTCGTATTCAACGAGGGCAATACCAAGGGCGACGGAATATGGTTTATGGTGCTGTATACCTTCGTATTTCTGCTCATTCACTCCGCCCTGACATTCTTCATATACAAAATAAACGTCTTAGGTGATTTAGACGCAATTCCCTGGCTAAGTATATCAATTATTACAGATTACTTCACCAGACTTGTAGAGATCAAATCTATTCCGCCTTATGAGTTCGGTTCTATAATGCAAACTCATAATTGGGCAATCTTCTGGATAGCTATCGGTATTGTCTCAGGCATAGGTCTCTTTCTCACCTTCGGCAAAAGAAGAATGGAAAAAACCGAGGAGATCTCAAATTCCTTCTTCGGCTACCGTGTTCTTATTCCTCTTTATGCCGTCACGGGAATGATTACCTTTGAGGTATGGAATGGAAGCGTTATTCTATGGGTGATCATCGAGCTGTTTGCCCTCCTCGGCTATACCATATATCGCCGCGGATTCCATTACAAAAAGAGCGATATAGCAATACTCCTTTTGCTCTTTATCTTCCTGTTTATATAATAAAACAAACATAATTTAAATAAAACCGACGAGGGTATTGCACTTTCGTCGGTTTTGTGCTATACTAAATAAAAAACGGCAAAAGGAGAACCGATATGATCAGATATGAAATCGAGGGCGGAAGCCTTCCCGTTGTAATTTGCTATCCCAAGGCGGGCGAGGCCATTTGCACCCAGAGGGGTGCTATGAGCTGGATGAGCCCCAATATGCGTATGGATACCAATACGGGTGGCGGAATACGAAAGGTATTCGGCCGTATCTTCTCGGGCGAGTCCATTTTCCTTAACGAATACACCGCTGAGGGCGGTGACGGAACTATCGCCTTTGCAGCGACCTTCCCCGGCAGAATTATCCCCTTCGAGGTGACCCCCGGCAACGGCATTATCGTGCAGAAGGGCGGCTTCCTTGCTATGGAAAAGGGTCTTGATATGTCTCTCTACTTCCAGAAGAGGCTTGGCGGCGGATTCTTCGGCGGTGAGGGCTTCATTATGCAGAAAATCAGCGGCGAGGGTACGGTTTTCGTTGAGATTGACGGCTACTGCAAGGAATATACCCTTGGCGCAGGTGAAACAATAATTATGGACACAGGCTATCTTGCGGCAATGAGCGAGAGCTGTACTATGGACGTTGAGATGGTGAGAGGTGCGAAAAACATCTTATTCGGCGGCGAGGGTCTCTTCCACACCAGAGTGACGGGCCCCGGTAAGGTATACGTTCAGTCTATGCCCCTGGCAAACCTTGCTGAAAGGCTTGCGCCCTACATTGAGGTACATACCACAACCACCACCGAAAGCAGCGGAAATGGAATAAATATTAATTTTAACCCCTAATTTTCAAAAAAGGGTTGACAAATTGAACCTTTTATGCTAAAATCGTTGTATATTTACTCACAAAGGCGCTTGACCGAAGAGTAGTACCCTGAGTCGAAATGCACAGAGAGACGCCGTGTTGGTGCGAGGCGGAGATTTCTATCAGGCGAATTCACTTCGTTAGCCGTTTGCTGAAAATCCCAGTGATAAAGTAGGCAATACCGGGTGCGACCGTAATATCGCGAGGAGCTAAGCTCCCTAAGGCCGATCCCGAAAGGCGTCGGTAAAGCAGAGTGGTACCGCGTAAATTTTGTTTTTTTACGTCCCTGCGTTACTTATTTTCGCAGGGACTTTTTGTTTTTTGTTAATTGCGCAAAGCGTGGTTATATATTTTATCCCTTTTGGAGGAAAAGAAAATGA
The DNA here is from genome assembly GCA_045126855.1 of Eubacteriales bacterium. Taxonomy (GTDB): domain Bacteria; phylum Bacillota; class Clostridia; order Oscillospirales; family CAG-272; genus UBA1740. Next base: position 31,844 of record JBGVPG010000004.1, read on the forward strand.
AAAAGATTATCTCACTTATTCTCACCCTTACCCTCGTTCTCGGCACCTGCCTTGCCCTCGGCTCCTGCGGCGGCAAGAAGAATCAGATCAAGGTCAATCCCGACAAGGAGCATTACGTAGTTGGTATCTGCCAGCTCGCTCCCCACGATGCACTTGATGCTGCGACCGAAGGCTTCAAGGCCGCTCTTACCGAGGCTCTTGCAAAGGAAGGCAGAACCGTTGAGTTTAAATTCCAGAACGCTGCAGGCGATTCCAACACCTGTACCACTATCGTAAACTCCTTCGTAGCAGAGGACGTTGACCTTATTATGGCTAACGCCACCGCTGCCCTTCAGGCGGCTGCAAACGCTACTCTCACTATTCCCGTTCTCGGCACCTCTATCACCGAGTACGGCGTTGCTCTCGAGCTCGACGACTTCAACGGCACCGTTGGCGGCAACATCTCGGGCACATCCGACCTTGCTCCCCTTACCACCCAGGCGCAGATGATGATCGACACCCTGAACCTCAAGGCAGGCAGCACCGTTGGTCTTCTCTACTGCTCCTCCGAGCCCAACTCCCAGTATCAGGTTGACGTTGTTGACGAGTATCTCAGCAGCAAGGGTATCACCGTGACCCACTACAAGTTCAACGACTCCAACGACCTTCAGGGCATCACCGCAAGTGCGGCAGATGCTTGTGACGCAATCTACGTTCCCACCGACAACACCGCAGCATCCAACACCTCTATCATCAACAACGTTTGCGAGGCAAAGAAGGTTCCCGTATTCACAGGCGAGGAGAATACCTGCAAGGGCTGTGGCTATGCAACTCTTGCTATCAGCTATGAAAATATCGGCAGAAAGACGGGCGAGATGGCTGCCAAGATCCTTCTCGGTCAGTCTGATATCACCACTATGGCAATCGAATACGATGCAGATCCCGTTAAGAGGTACAACGAGGCGGCTTGCATCAATCTCGGCATCGATATCGAGGCTCTCAAGGCAGTGGGCTACGTTGTTATCCCCGGCACTGAGGCAGAATAATACAGTTTTTTGGAGTAAAAATGGGTTTTATTAATGCAATGCCCGGCGCTATTGCGCAGGGACTTATATGGGGACTGTTCGCAATCGGTCTTTACATCTCTTACAAAATACTTGACATCGCAGATCTGACGGTTGACGGCTCTATCTGTACGGGCGCCTGCGTTCTCGCAGTTCTTATGTCAAAGGGCGTGAACGTATATCTCTGCATTCTGGCGGCCTTTCTTGCAGGCGCAATAGCAGGTGCCATCACGGGTCTTTTCCACACGGCGATGGGCATTCCCCCGATCCTGTCGGGAATTCTGACACAGCTTATCCTCTGGTCGGTGAATTTAAAGATCCTCGGCAAGGCAAACGTGTCTATCAGCTCGAGAAAGTACCCCGTGCTTCTCTCCTCTATCGACAACGTGAGTGCAATTATCGTCTCGGTCATCTTCTGCGCCCTGACCATCGTTGGTCTTTATCTCTTCTTCTACACCGAGGTTGGCTTCTCGCTTAAATCCACGGGTGACAACGAGGCTATGAGCCGTGCTCAGGGTGTAAACGTTAACCTTAACAAGGTTATCGGACTTGCAATTTCCAACGGCATTATCGCAATTTCGGGCGCACTTCTCGCCCAGTACCAGGGCTTCGCAGACATCAATATGGGCCGCGGAGCGATCGTTATCGGCCTTGCGGCTATAATCATCGGTCTCTCGGTTTCGCTGAAGATCAAGCCCAACTTCGTCGTTTCTCTTATCGGCGTTGTGGGTGGCGGTATCGTCTACTACCTGGTATACACCTTCGTAATCTTCTTAGGTCTTGACACCGACCTGCTCAAGGCACTGTCGGCTGTGGTCGTAGCAATCTTCCTTGCCATTCCCTATCTGAGGGCAAAGTATTTCAACAAGGTAAAGGGGCTCGACGCCGACAAGACCGAGGTAGACACCGCACAGGGAGGTAATGCCAATGCTTAAAATTACTAACCTTCACAAAACCTTTAACGCAGGCACGATAAACGCTAAAAAGGCACTTAACGGTCTCTCACTTACCATTAACGAGGGCGATTTCGTAACCGTCATCGGTGGCAACGGCGCAGGAAAGAGCACCCTGCTCAACGCTATCTGCGGTGTGTGGAAGCCCGACGCAGGTAAGATCGAGATCGACGGCATTGACGTTACAGCTATGCCCGAGTACAAGCGTGCCGCCTTCCTCGGCAGAGTGTTCCAGGACCCTATGAAGGGTACTGCACCCGATATGGAGATTGCCGAGAACCTTTCAATCGCTGCAAGGCGTGGCACCAAGCGTCGCCTCGTCTGGGGTCTGCCAAAGAAGGAGCGAGAGAGCTACAAGGCGCTCCTTGCAACCCTGGAGCTCGGACTTGAGGACAGGCTTTCCTCTAAGGTTGGCCTTCTCTCGGGCGGTCAGAGACAGGCGGTTACCCTGCTTATGGCGACCCTGAAAAAGCCTAAGATCCTTCTCCTTGACGAGCATACCGCAGCCCTTGACCCCAAGACTGCCGCAAAGGTGCTTGAGATCACCGACAAGATCGTCAACGAGAACAAGCTCACAACCCTTATGATCACCCACAATATGAGAGACGCTATCTCCCACGGTAACCGTCTTATTATGCTCCACGAGGGCAGAGTGATCATCGACGTTTCGGGCGAGGCAAAGGCAAAGCTTACGGTTGAGGATCTTCTCGAGATGTTCAACAAGGCAAGCGGAACGCATTTCTCAAACGACAGAGCAATTCTTTCGTAATATTTTGAAAACCGAGGTTTTCCCTCGGTTTTCTTTATGCAAAAAACATATTAATACTTGATTTTCTTCACACTTTGTGCTAGAATATACCCGTTGAAAATTTGAATGACAAAAACGAAGGATTATTTTATGTACTACGGATACGATATAAGCGATAAAATTGCCGCTATGGCAGTGCAGGCAGAGGCAGATTGTAAAGAAGTGTTTGCAAAAATCGAGGAAAACGTCCTCATTTGCTCTGCAAAGGTGCTTTCTGCATTCCAGGAATGTATGGTTTCCACAGCCGATTTCATCGAGGTGACCGGCTATGGCTTTACCGACTCGGGCAGAGACAAGCTTGAGAAGATATACGCAAAGGTGTTTGGCGCAGAGGACGCACTGGTTCGTCCCCAGCTTATGAGCGGAACTCACGCACTTGCAGTGACTCTTGGCGGTCTGTGCAAGCCGGGCGACACCCTGCTCTACATAACCGGCACCCCCTACGACACCCTGCAGACGGTTATCGGAACTGCGGGCGAGAGCCGCAACTCGCTTATGGCATACGGCGTAAAGTACGACGAGGTTGACCTTCTGGGCGACGACTTCGATATCGAGGCTATCAAGCAGAGACTCACAGCCTCCCCCGTTAAGGTGGCGGCAATTCAGCGTAGCCGTGGCTATGCACAGAGAAAGAGCCTTACCATTGACCAGATCGAGAAAGCCATCAAGGCGGTCAAGGAGGTCTCCCCCGAGACCATTATTATGGTTGACAACTGCTACGGCGAGTTCACCGAGGACAGAGAGCCCACCGACGTTGGCGCAGACGTTTTCGTCGGCTCTATGATGAAGAATCTGGGCGCAGGCTTTGCCGTTTCGGGCGCATACTGTGTTGGACGCCATGACGTTATCGAGGATATTGCGGAGAGGCTTACCGCACCCTGCATCGGCAAGGATCTGGGCGCAAACTTCAACCAGCTCGCCTCCTTCTACAAGGGCTTCTTCATGGCTCCTGCCTGCGTTGGCTCGACCCTGAAATCCATGGTATTTGCGGCGAGAATGCTGGAGCTTGCAGGCTTTGACGAGGTTTCTCCCCGTTACGACGAGAAGCGCACCGACATCGTGCAGACCGTAAACCTTCACTCGGCAGACAAGCTTATTAAGTTCTGCAAGGGTATTCAGATGGGCTCGCCCGTCGAGGCATACTGCATTCCCGAGCCAGGTGATATGCCCGGCTATCCTCATCCCGAAATTATGGCGGCAGGCACATTCATCACGGGTGCAACCAACGAGCTCTCCTGCGACGGACCTATCGTTGAGCCCTACACCGCATATATGCAGGGTGGCCTTACCTACGAGTACGGCAAGCTCGGCATTATGAAGGCGGTTGACGAGATGATGAAATAATGCCATCGGCATTTATTTCTACTTGGAGCCCTGCTCCAAACTTCACTGCAAAGCAACTTCACTGTGAAACAACTTCACTGCGAAGCAACTTCACTGCGAAGCAACTTCACTTTTGCGTAGCAAAAACTTCACAAAAAGATAGGTGAAGTTTGCCTTCGGCAAGTGAATTTTGTTTGCCTTTGGCAAGTAAACTTTTCCTTGACAAGCAAGGAAAAGTGTGATATAATCTATACGAACCGAACAGAATAACATCGGGGGTGCTGTAAAAAGCTGAGACGACCACGGTCGAACCCTTTAACCTGATACGGATAATGCCGACGTAGGGAGAATGATTTTTGAGTATACAACTCGAACTACCGCGCGGATGCTATCCTGCGCGGTATTTTTTTGCGGATTCTTCAACCGCAATCCAAAGGAGGATATAAAAATGAAGAAAAAAACACTTGCACTCTGCGAGGCGGGTATTATGATCGCCCTCTCCACCGTGCTTGCCATTCTGAAGCTTATCGATATGCCCTACGGCGGCTCGGTAACCTTCGCACAGATGCTTCCCATTCTGGTTTACGCCTACCGTCACGGCCCTGCCTACGGTATGGGCGCCGCACTCACCGCATCGGTAATTCAGCTGCTCTTGGGACTTGAGAACTTCTCCTACCTTCCCCTTGTGAACTGGTATTCCATACTCGTTCTCGCCCTTGCCGACTACGTTATCGCCTACTCGGCGTTTGGTATTGCAGGATTTTTCAAGGGAAAGCTCGACGACAGAAAATCCATTCTCGTAGGCGGTCTTATCGCCTCGGTGGTGAGATACCTCTGCCACGTTATTTCGGGCTTCACCGCATGGGCAGGATTTGAGCTTCCCACAGATGCGGTGCTCGGCTACTCCTTCGGCTACAACGCCACCTATATGATCCCCGAGACCATCGTGCTCCTGGTTGCGGCATACTACCTCACCTCGGCAATCGATTTCTCAAAGGACACTCCCACTCGTGCAAAGCGTGTCGAGGCAAACGGAAGCCTTGCATATATGCGTGTGCTGTCGGCAATTCTCGTATTTGCGGCAATTATCGTTGACACCGTGCTTGTATTCCCCCACCTTCAGGACGGGGAGAGCGGCGATTTCGTCCTCTCGGGTCTTGCAAACGTGGATTGGATATCCTTCGGTGTCGTCACCGTGGTTTGCCTTGGTGCGGCGGTTGTGCTTCATATCGTCGACAAAAAGAAGGCGTAAATCTATTCATCACGAAAAAAGAGACTGCTTTTCGCAGTCTCTTTTCTTTTTTTATTTCTTATCTGGTGCTTTGCGGAAGGAACGACGGCGGCGTCTACGGGGAGATTTACGAACGCTGGACGCCTTTTCAATTCCCTCACGGTAGTCACGCAGGGATGCCTCGTCGGCAAGTCTGACCGTACGCTTTGCACGCCAGGTCTCGTTAAAGTTCCTATGTAATTTCAGGGTGACGAACATATCACCGTGCTTGCGGCAGACGAAATGTCTGGTGTAGCGCTGGCCCTTTGAGTGAAGGAGCATATCCTCCTCACGCATCTCACGCTTACAGATAGGGCAAACGGGGGTTTTTACCACGGGGTCGTCCAGCATCTCGGAAATGGTAACGTAGCCGTCACCGCCTGCATCGGCATCACCGATAACGTAATCCTCGAGGAACTCGCCCCTGACCTCGTTATATTCCTTTATTCCTGCAGGAACGTCAAGCTCCCTTGCCACAAGGGCGGTAAAGTATGCGTCGTTCAGGGCATCGTGGGCAGGCAGATGCTGCTCAAGGCCGAAGTAGTCCATAGCATATTCAAGGCTGCGCTGCTTTGTGGTGTCCTCGGTCTGACGGCCGAAGATGACCTGCAGGTCGTATACCTTGTCAAGCCACTCGGAGGGGAGGCCGTGAACGTTGAAATTCTCCTTCAGCATAGGAATATCGTCGGGGCCCCAGGTGAGGAAGCAGAAGTCCTTGCCGCACCACTTTTTGAACCTCTCGGCAGCCTCGGGAAGGGGTGTTCCGAGATCCATCTGCTCCTGGGTAATGCCCGTCAGAACAGAAACGTGCCTGTGGAGTTTCTTAAAGTGCTGTGGCTTGACTATGATCTGATAGGAGCCGCAGATATTCATTTTTGAATCGAGCTTCACTGCGCCGATCTGAATTACCTCACCGCGCAGACGGCAGGCAAGCCTCTTCTGCACCGCAAGCGCCTTCTGTGCGTACGCCTGGTTCCACTCAAGGTCAAGTGTTATATAATACATCTATATTTCCTTTATATCATATTTCTTCATTTTATTATACCATTACAGAGAATGATTGTCAAGGACAAAAGAAAAAAACGCGAAGCATTTTGCTTCGCGCTTTTTATGTAAATTAAGCCTCGGTCTCGGTGAGCTCGGGGGTCTCGGCAGGCTTATCGGTGAAGATGATCTTGTTCACGAAGAAGAAGATAACCATAGATACGCCGCCCTGGATAACGGTAGTAAGAAGATTGTAAAGAACAGGGGGAAGGAATGCGGATGCAACGCCAACCCAAACGCTGTTAATGGCGTTAACGATAACGGTTACAACGCACCATGCTACGAAGTAGATCGAGCCCTGAATAGCGATGTTGCCCTTGCTGCGGAAGGTGAACTTTCTCTGCATCAGGAAGTTGATGATCTCGCAGAAGAGAGAGGCAACGAGGAATGCGATGAAGTATGCGAAGCCGCCAACCTTTTCCTCGTATCCGATAACGTTGAAGGTAAAGGGTACTCCGAAGACAGTAAGCTCTACATTGGGCCAGCCCCAGCTGTGTGTGCCCAAAAATGCGAAGGCAGGAGTGAGGAAGGTCATCATCAATGCTCTCAAAATAGTAACGAGGTTACTTACAAGGACAAAAAGTCCGCCCTCTCTTACCCACTGCGAAGCCTTGGGATACTTTTTCTCAAAGCCAAGCCATAAGTTTTTAAGCTTTTCCATTATAAATCTCCTTTTCAGGTAAAATTAATCGTTATAGGAATTATCAACCCTGTAGCTTAGGATTATTTTTCGCAAATTCAATCATAAACTCCACGAGTCGCTCGACGCCCTCGTAGGGCATGGAATTGTAGAGAGATGCGCAAATACCGCCAACGCCGGGTGCACCCTCGAGATTGATGAGACCTGCCTCGGCAGCCTCGGCGGCGAACTTCTTATCAAGCTGGCCGTCGCCGGTTACGAAGACAACGTTCATCATACTGCGGCACTTCTTATCAACGGGAGCGGTATAGTAGGACTGTCCCCTGCCGTCAAGATAGTCGTAAAGAAGGCTCGCCTTCTTCTCGTTACGGCGCTTCATCTCCTCAAGACCGCCGATAGAGATTATCCACTCCAGCACCAGCTTCGCCATATAGATACCGAAGATGGGGGGAGCGTTATACATAGAATTATTCTCGGCAAGGAGCTTGTAGTCAAGCATAGAGGGGGTGTCGGGACGAGCGTCACCGATAAGGTCGCCACGGACGATAACCAACGTAAGACCCGAAGGGGAGACGTTGATGTGGCCGCCTGCGTAGATAAGTCCGAACTTGGTAACGTCGAAGGGCTCGGAGCAGATGCAGGAGGTCATATCGGCAACCAGAGGAATATTGCCCGTGTCGGGAATATAGTGGAACTTGGTGCCGTATACGGTATTATTAAAGCAGATGTGTACGTAGTCGGCGTCGGGACGGAAGTCCGAGCGCTTGGTCTCGGGGACGGTGGAATATGGGGGAGACGCACCGCCCGAGGATGCGGCAATAACGATATCACCGTACTTTTTCGCCTCGTCGCACGCCTTCTTGGCAAACTGGCCCGACACGATATAGTCGGCACATCTGTGAGAGGAGAGCAGATTCATAGGCACGCCTGCGAACTGCAGCGACTCACCGCCGCCAAGGAAGAATATTTTATAGCTTGCAGGGATGTTCATAAGCTGGCGGAGTGCCGCCTCAGCACCCTCGAGGATCTCTCGGAATTCAGCCGAGCGATTGCTTATCTCAGCAACCGACATACCCGTGCCGTTATAGTTCAGCATCTCAGCCTGCGCCCTCTCAAGCACCTCAAGAGGTAGCATGGACGAGCCTGCCGAGAAGTTATAAACTCTTTCTCTGTTCATAAAGTTGTCCTTTGGAAGTTTTTACCCTTCTATTATACTCGCTTTTTACGCCATTGTCAATAGCAGGCGCTCCATCTCGGCGTGGCTTTCCACCACGTAATCGGGCTTTGGCAGGTCTATGCCGTAGCTTCCCGACTGCTTGGTTTCGATATACACCGTCCTCATGCCCACACGGCTTGCGCCAAGGATATCGTCGTGCAGATCGTTGCCAACGTAGACCGAGGTCTCGGGAGTGATGCCGAATTTTTTGAATGCGATCTCGAAAATCTCGGGCGAGGGCTTTTTCACACCTACGTCGGAGGAGATAAGAATGCCGTCAAAGAGGTCGTACAGCCCCGTGGTGCGAAGCTCATCAAGGGTAAAACAGCTCTGGGCGTTGGAGAGGAGATATACACTGCCCACTCCTCGGAGCTTTTCAAGCATTTCACTTACACCCTCGAAGGCATTGATATGGACCATAGACATACGGCGGAACTCGAAGGCGAGATCGGGAGCAACCGAGGTGGCAACGCCACGGCGTGAGAGCATATCCTCAAAAACCTCGAGGAGATTTATCTCGTGGTAGTCGCCCTGCTTTTTCTCCTTGCAGAGGGCGATATACTCGGCTCTCACCTCGTCAGCCATCTCCTCACCGTCGCCGATAAGGCTGGCAACGCCCTCCCAAAGCTCGGGCAGGCTCTCGTCGGTCCAAATATCGACCAGAGTGCCGTAAAGGTCAAAAACGTAATTCATATTACCTGCCAATAGATTTCTTAAATTTGTTAGAAGCGGAGAGGCCGCGGAAGAAGTCAACCACTACCCTGCCGAAGCCACGGAAGAAGTGGCCGTTAACCATAAGAAGAATGTCGTCGACCATTCTGCGTGTCACCATTCCGCCAGCCATTTTTGCGATGGCACGGAAGGGCATGTTATAGATGAAGAGAACGTTGAGGTCGGGAGTTCCCTTAGCCTCGGACTTGTTCTTCATGGAGGTCAGAAGCTTGTAAATAAGACGTGCAAGACCTGTTTTTGCATAGTAAAGTTGACATATTGCGTCATTTTCGGTCAATTCACCGCCCCACTTGCCGTCGGGAATGGGTCTGCCAAGGAGTCTCTCGAACTCCTCGTCGGTCACGTTTTTGATGTCTGCCGAGTAGTAGGAGGGCAGGTCCTGTGCCTCTGCCTTTTCGCCTGCAACGTGAATTGTAGCGGAAAGCTTCTCGTCGGCTACGCTTGCACCGACGATGATAGTATAGTCGGCATCCTCGATTTCAAAGCGGTTCTTCTCAGCGTTGAAGTAGCGGAAGGTGTCCTCGTCAAGAGCAACGCTGACACGTCTTGTCTCGCCAGGCTGAAGGAATACCTTAGTGAAGGCACGAAGCTCCTTTTTAGGTCTGTAAACTCTGCCGTTAGGACAGGAGACGTAGATCTGACAAACCTCAGCACCTGCACTCTCGCCAATATTTTTCAAGGTGAAGCGAACCTCACTCTCGGTTGCCTCAAGGTCGGAATACTCAAAGGTAGTATAGGAAAGGCCGTAGCCGAAGGGATAACGGACGGGCACGCCTGCGCTCTCATAGTAGCGGTAGCCCACGTACATACCCTCACGGTATTCTGCGGTGCGCTCCTTCGAGGGGAAGTAGGGGTAGGAGGGATTGTCGCTGAGGGCGAGAGGCCAGCTCTCGTTCAGCTTACCCGAGGGGTTGACAATTCCGAGAATGGCGTCTGCCATAGCACCTGCGCCTGCCTGACCTCCGAGATAACCGTGAATTGCCGCACGGTAGAGGCTTCTCTCGGGCATTACGAAGGGGCTGCCGCCGAAGAGCACGAGAATAACCTTGCTGTTGACCTTCGCAACCTCTGAGATCAGCTTCTGCTGGCTCTTTGAAAGCTCCATGTGAAGTCTGTCCATACCCTCGCTCTCGAGAATTTCGTCAAGACCTACGCAGAGAAGGACTCTCTCGGCATTCTTTGCCACCTCGACCGCCTCTGTGATAAGGCTGTCAACGGGGTTGGGGTTCTTTCTGTCAAAGCCCTTGGCGTATCCGGTAATATTAAGTCTGCCGTCGAGGCAGTCGTAAAGGTTATCAAGCTTTGTGGGGTTGACCTGAGACGAGCCTGCACCCTGATATCTGGGAGCCTTGGCAAAATCGCCTATGATGGCAACCGAGTCACCCTCGGAAAGAGGAAGAGATCCGTCGTTATCAAGGAGAACGATAGAGCCCTCGGCACATCTTCTTGCCACGTTGTGGTGAGCCTCAACGTCAAAGGTTTTGGGTGCTTTCGCCACAGATTCGTTGGTTATGTAAACTATGGTTAACAATTCTTCGATTCTACGGTCGAGAACGCTCTCCTCGATGACGCCATTCTTCACGTCCTCGATAAGTCCCATAGCACAGTCGTAGCCGGGTGCAGGCATTACAAGGTTTCCGCCTGCCCTGACACCCTCGGTGTGGTTATTGTCTCCACCCCAGTCGGTTACAACGAAGCCCTCGAAGCCCCACTCTCCACGGAGAATATCGCTGACAAGGTGGGAGTTCTCGTTGGCATATCTGCCGTTTACCATATTATAGCTGGTCATAATTGCGGCGGCAGAGCCCTCCTTAACGGCAAGCTCAAAGCCACGGAGATAGATCTCTCGCATAGTTCTCTCGTCGAGAACAGAGTCCATAGACATACGGCGAAGCTCCTGAGAGTTTACCGCAAAGTGCTTGGGACAAGCGGCAACACCGTTATGCTGAATGCCCTTGATGTAAGACGCCGCCATTTTACCCGAAAGATAGGGGTCCTCAGAGAAATACTCGAAGTTTCTGCCGCAAAGGGGGCTACGCTTGATATTCAAGCCGGGGCCGAGGACAACGTGTACGTCGTTTGCAGCCGCCTCCTCGCCAAGTGCACGGCCAAGCTCCTCACCAAGCTCCACGTCCCAGGTGTTTGCCATGGTGGCAGCGGTGGGGAAACAGGTTGCAGGTACGGATGCGTTCAGACCGAGGTGGTCGCCTGCGCCTGCCTGCTTACGCAGACCAACAGGGCCGTCGGACAGAAACATTGAGGGAATTCCAAGTCTCTCGTTGTCAAAGGTCTGCCAGGTAGTCATACCCTGAAGCATAACCGCCTTTTCCTCAAGAGTCATTTTGCTGATAATCTTCTTGATGTCCATAATTTATCTCCTTAATTTTGTCAAAATAAACAATTTTTTCGTGTGTGCATATCTTCCTATAGTAATTTTAACATAAACAAACGAATTTTTCAATACCCCATTGCGAAAAGTTTATCTTATTTTAAAAAAGGAAAAGCACCACGCAAGGTGGTGCCTTATCAGAATAATGAGACAGGGGGATGCGTAGCATCAGCTAAGGTCACAGATCCGGTCTATGTTATGGGGTTTGCAACGCATTTTGGGTCGCTGCGGCGCATCATTGCCTGTGCAGCGATCAGTCGGGGGCGGTTGAAGCGCTGGATGATAATAAACGGAAGGTTGATCAGAAGGAAGGTAACCGATATGAGCCAGCCGCCGATACCCTCCCACAGAGAAACACAGCCGAAGCCCAGGATCGACACCAGAACGTGGGTCGTCTCGGCAACGCAGGTCTCCTTGATGAGGATCGGTATCTGCTCGCTTTGGTCAAGCCTTTTTTTCGGCATAAATTTAGGGATCAGCTTCGTTATCAGCATGCTTGCATCGGGCAGCTTCGTTTTCCACTTCATTATATTGATCCTGTTGTATATTCTGCCGCCATTTTCAAATTTGAAGCTTTTAAAGGGGAAGTGATCCGCAGAGATCCACCTTCTCGGATATACCCTTCCAAGCACAAAAACGGCTATACTTATACGCAAAATGTAACGTATTGTTCGTAAAAAACGCATTTTACTCTCCTTATCGTTGCTTATTCCACAATGATAATAAAGTCGTAAACGTCCTGACCTCCGTTGATAATATAGACTTCCTTACCTCTGTAATTTTCCTTAATATATTTTTCAATCTGTGTGGCTTCCTCATCGGTCGCCTCCTTACCGCAGAAGACGATACAAACGTCGTGGGAGTGGAGCCCTAACCTATCAATAGTTTCAAGGGTCGCACTCAGGCGGTTATCGTTTGCGGCGATAAGATCCTTGCCCACGAAGCCGATGTACTCTCCCACGTGAAGGTCGATGCCGTCGATCAGGGCATCTCTTACGCAGTGAGATATTTCGGCGGTTATTACACCGTCCATCGCCATTGTGAGATCCTCCACGATAGCGTCGGCATCACCGAGATTGGTGTCGAGCATAGCGAGAGAGGCATAGCCTGCACCCACGGTCTTGCTCTCGATAACACGCACGTCGGAGCCTTCATACAGATGTGCCGCCTGCTGTGCGGTGAGAATGATATTGCTGTTATTGGGGAAAACGAAGATAACGTCGGCATTCACCTCGTCAAAGGCGGAAATGAAATCCTCGGCAGAGGGGTTCATGCTCTGTCCACCGTCAACGATAACGTCGGCTCCCCTTTCCCTGAAGGTGTCCTTCAGTCCCTCTCCGCAGGCAACGGCAACCACACCGTATTTTTTACGCTCAGCCTTTGGCTTGCTGTCCTTTTCCGTAAGGACGGTGTTGTTGTGCTGGAGCGACATATTCTCGATCTTGACCTTGAGAAATTCACCGTACTGCTGGCAGAAATCCAGAACCCTCTGAGGCGTTTTCGTATGTACGTGAAGCTTCACGATGCTTCCGTTTCTGACGGCGACGATAGAATCGCCTATAGTTGCAAGATAATCGCTTATGAGCTTTACGTCAAAGGCAGAAATATCGGTTTTTGCATTCTGAAGGCGAAGAAGAAGCTCGGTGCAATAGCCAAACTCCAATACGCTGTCCTCGTTAAAGGCATCGAGATCAAGCTCCTGCGCCTTTTCGGATACAGGATCGGCGTCCTCAACGTCCTCACCCTTCACCGCACGCAGCATACCGTCCACGATATAGATAAGTCCTGCGGCGCCCGAGTCGACCACGCCTGCCTTTTTCAGCACGGGAAGGATCTCGGGAGTTCTTTCAAGCGAACGCCCTGCCTCGTCAATAAAGGCTTCAAGAAAGGCTTCGGGAGTTGTGGTATTTTGCTCGCAAGCATGCTCGGTAGCCTCACGCATAACCGTAAGAATAGTACCCTCGGTAGGGGTCATAACAGAGCTGTACGCCTGCTTCACGCCCTCTCTGAATGCCTTGCCCATCTCGGTCGCATCCGCAGACTTAATTCCTGCAAAGCCGTTTTTAATACCCTCGATAAACTGCGAGAGGATGACGCCCGAATTTCCCCTTGCAGAGAGAAGCATACCGCTTGAAATTCGGTCAGCTACCACGTCAAGCGACTCGGATACCGTGTCATGATAAACACCGCCCATTACGGTAAGCAGCATATTATCTCCCGTGTCTCCGTCGGGAATAGGAAACACGTTCAGGTCGTTTATTTCCTGTACGTGTGCTTTAAGGTTTGCGGCGCCCGAATTGATCATTCGTGCAAAAAGAATTCCGTCAAGTGTCTTCATTATCAGTCTCCGTTTTTGAATGTTACCTCTTGTCCAATGCCCCAGATTCCAACTGCGTCAGGGCCTATGGACGCACCGATGATAGGTCCGATAAGTCCTACCTCAACGCCCTTACAGGGGATCTCTCTCTTAATCAGCTCAACGAGGCTGTCCACCTCGTCCTTGGAGCAGTCTGCGTGGGTAAAATAGATCACCTGATCTTCGGGCTGGATTATGGATGCCTTCAGCATTGCGACGATCTCCTCGAAGGATCTCTGTCTACCCTTCACCTTTTTATACGCTACCTGCGCACCGCTCGCATCAGAGATCAGTATTGGCTTTACACCCATAAGATTTCCAAAAAAGGCGGCGGATCCCGTAACTCTGCCCGCACGCTTCAGGGCGTCAAGCGAGTGAACTGTAACGTATTGATTTACCTTTTTACGCACCGAGAGAATATGCCTTTCGATCTCCTCTGCGGACGCACCCTCACTTGCCATTTTTGCTGCCTCGATTGCGAGCATACCGATACCGATGCTTGCGTTAAGAGAGTCGATGCAGATTATCCTGCTGCCCTCATACTGCTCCATCAGCTTCTTCGCAATAACAAAGCCGGTATTTACCGAGCCCGACTGCTTCGAGGAGCAGCCCACGTAAACGATATCCATACCCTGCGAGAGATAAAGCTCAAACACACGGGTAAATTCCTCCACCGAGACCTGTGCCGTGGTAATGCGCTTTCCGTCTCTCATGATATTGTAGAAGTCGTGCGCCTCCTCGGCTGTCCACGTAAGATTTGCAGGTGTTTCTTTGCCCTCGTACAAGGTGGTCATTTTCGCATAGTCAATGTTATATCTTTCAAGCTGCTCTGCGGTTAAATCAGCGCAGGAATCTGTAATTATTTTTACTTTTCTCATTATATTTCTCCTTAAATTCGGCTTTCAAGATAGGCGCAAACGTCGCCTACGGTCTCAAATTTTACAAACTCGGCAAATCTGAAGCCGAATGCCTCCTCAAGCTCCATAGCCATCATCATCATTGCAAGCGAATCGAAGCCAAGGTCCTCCTTGAGCCTGGTATCCGCATTTACCTCTGCCATATCCACGTCGGGCAGAACTCGGGAAAGTATTTCCTTTAATTTTTCAAGCATAATTATTCTCCTATTCTCTTTATATATGAACGGCGTCTTTTGTGTTGTCTTGCGCTAAAATATTTCCACTGTGCCTGAACGGCATCGTTGGTCTCAAGATTGAGATTAGTCTCGTACTTCTCTACCTTGCCCTCTGCAAGAATATCGAGCATACAGTTTATCATCACAGCGTTAACGCCGGAGTTCTGATATTCGGGCAGTACGGCAACCAATCCCAGGTCAATCACCTTGGGGTTATTTACCAGGTGAAGAAGCTTCAGCAGAGCTATGGGCGTCAGTCTTCCACCGCTTTTCTTTATTGCATCGCCAATAGCCGGGAAGCAAAGGCCAAAGGCAACCACCTTTTCG
Organism: Eubacteriales bacterium; assembly: GCA_045126855.1. GTDB lineage: Bacteria > Bacillota > Clostridia > Oscillospirales > CAG-272 > UBA1740. Next base: position 47,077 of record JBGVPG010000004.1, read on the forward strand.
TTTTCATCACAAATAAATATAACGTGCTTCTTGTTTACTATCATAATGAACTGCGAAACAAGCTCATCCTGAACCTCCTTCGTCAGCTCAACCGTACCGTAAAGGTGCCTGTAACAAATCTCGAGGCACTCAAAAAATCCGTCACGATATTTTGCTATGTATTTTTTCTTTGACATTGTGTTGTCGGCAATATGAAGATGATTGATCTCCAGCGCTCGCTCAGCTACACGTCTAAGCATTTCATTACGCTTTTCGGGTAGGCGAAGCTCGTATTCTACCCAATCTGCGTCCTTGGTAAAGCCGATTTTCTCGAGCAGTTTGCCGTAGTATTCGTAGTTATACTGCTCCTCGAAGGTGGAGTCCTCGTCAAAGCCCTCTATGAGAAGTCCCTCTCGGTTCAGATCGTTAAACCCAAGCGGACCGCAGATCTCCTCCATTCCCTTTTGCTTCGCCCAATTCTCAACGGCATCAAAAAGTGCTTTTGCAACTTTCTCGTCATCTATTGTGTCGAACCTTGTAAAGCGAGCCTTCTTTGTGCCGTGATTTCTGTTGTACTGATTTTCAATAATGCCGTGAATTCTTCCCACGGTTTTGCCTTTATCGGTGGCAAGAAAGAACACCGACTCTGCGTTTTCGGTATTACCGCCCGACTTCAATAGCTTTTTCTCATCAGAATAAAGCGGAGGAACGAAATGCGGGCAATTTTTATACAGTCTTAAAGGAAATTCTATGAACTCCCTTATATCGCTTGAAGATTTTACCTCTTGTACAGTTAACATAGTTGACTCCTCCAAAGTTTAAAATTATATCGTGTATTTATCCTTTTCAAAAACCGATTTGTTCTGTGCTATATTCAAAAGCATCTCGGTGCTGCTTACTACGGTTTTTTCGGTACAACTGCCGTGCATTTTTACACAAGGCTTACTTACACCCAGCAGATTTGCACCGCCGAGAGATTCCATATCGTATATGGCAAGAAGCTGCTTCACAAGTCCCATAACGTCCTCGCTGCCCGTTTTTCGTGCATATTTCACCACGTCGGTGATAATTCTCTTTGCCGTACCCTCGGTCACCTTAAGCACCTGATTTCCTGCAAAGCCGTCGCACGCAAGCACGTCGCAGACGCCCGAGAGTGCGTCACGCCCCTCAACGTTTCCAATGAAATTAAGAGCTTCATCTTCCTTCAGCAGGGGGAAGGTCGCCTTTACGAGAGCGTTACCCTTGCCCTCCTCAGCACCGTTGGAAAGAAGACCGATTTTTGCATTTTCAATACCGTAAACCTCTCTCATAAATTCACGTCCGAGGTGTGCAAAGTGATGAAGCATATCGGGGGTACAGTCAACGGTTGCGCCCGTATCAACAACGCAGGTAAAGCCACCGCTTTGGTTTGGAAGTAGAGCCGCAAGCGCAGGTCTTACCCTCGTTTTTCTCGGCAAATATCTCATCGCACCGACGAGTAATGCGCCAGTGCTTCCTGCCGTTAAAAATCCGAAAAGGTCGTCTCTTTCCGAAAGCGCCTCAAGCGATCTTATCATAGAGGAATTTCTTTTGGTAAAAACAGCCTCGGCAGGATTGTCGTAGTTTGTAATTTCCTCAGACGCGTTAATTATTTCAACGCGGTCCATAGGAATCAAAAGCTCATCGCACTCCGCTCTTATGTATTCCTCATCGCCAACAAGCAAATAGCATACCTCGGGAAATTTTTCCAGAGCAAGCGATACGCCCTTTATAATAATATCAACGCCCTTGTCAGCACCCTTAGTATCGATAACTATTTTGATCATAATGCTCACCTCATTGTTCATGATTATCCATTTTTCGACAAAATAATACCATTCTTTTCTAAACTGAAACGAAACAACCGAAATTAAAACAAAAAACAGGCAGAAGCCTTTGCCTCTGCCCATCAAACCGTATCGGGTCAATTTTGTTTTTTGGGAATAACAACGCTGAAGGCGGTTACTCCATTTTGAGAGATCACCTTTATATTTCCGCTGTGAAGCTCTACGATCTTTTTTACAATGGCAAGTCCTATGCCGTTTCCCTGCGTAGCGTGGGATTCGTCTGCCTGATAGAATTTATTGAAAATTTTATCAAGCTTTTCGGGTGGAATTTCGTCGCCTGTGTTGCTGATCTTCACGCTAAGATCATCTCCAACATCAAGCACGTCGATCTCTACCGTTCCACATCTCGGAGTAAACTTTATGGCATTGTCAATAAGGTTTATCCACACCTGCATTAAGAGCTCCTCGTTGCCCTCTATTAAGTGTTCTTCAAATTCAATATGAAGGTCGATATCCTTCACCGTCCATTTTTCCTCAAGCAAAAGGATCGCCGAGCGCACCTGTTCGGAAAGATTAAAGGTGGAGATATCGGTCAGAATTGCCTGATTCTCAACCTTGGTAAGGCTAAGCACGTTGCTCGCCATTGAGGAAAGACGCATAGATTCCTCACGTATGGCACGGGCATACTGTACTCTCTGCTCCTCGGTAAGATTGCCTACCTCGAGCAGGTTGGCAAGCCCCGTGATCGAGACGATGGGAGTTTTGAATTCGTGGGAAAAGTTATTGATGAAGTCGCTGCGCAAAAGCTCGGTGTTACCAAGCTCCTCAGCCATCGTATTAAAGCTGTCCTCGAATTCCTTTGCCGCAGGATGACTCGAAATAATACCGCCAAACTTCAGCCTGGTTTTGAAATCTCCCGCCGCCAGCCGCTTCATTTTATTGATACTGTCTTCTATGGGCTTCATGGGGATATAGCTGCTGAAAAAGGCGATCAAGCCACCGATGATCAGGCTTATAAGCGACATAAACAGAATTACCAAGCCAAGATCAAGCTCACCGTTAACGTTAATTATTACTCCAAGCTCTGTAAGCAACCACAAACCAAGGGCGGTGATGGCTATGGCAGAAATAAGTATTGCAAAAACGAAGGTTGAAAACACAATGGTAAGAGAGGTTCTCGGTCTGCTCTCCTTGATTTTCTCAATGTTTAAAAGCTTGGTTCTTTTCATACCTTCTTTACCGCCTTGTATCCGAGTCCGCGGACCGACTCTATTTCAAATTCACTCCATCCGTCAAAGCGCTTGCGAAGTCTGCCGATATGTACCGTAACGGTCTCCCATCCCGTTTCGCTGTCCGCTCCCCAGATCTCGTCCATCAGCTGAATTCTGGTGAATATCTTTCCCGGATATGAAAGTAATTTATAAAGCAGTAGAAATTCCTTTTGAGGAAGCTCCTGCACCTCGCCGCACCTCGTGACCGTTAAGGAATCGTAGTCAAGTGTAACCTCGCCAATAACAATCTTTCGTTCGGTTGCGATCCTCGCACGCCGCAGAAGTGCCTTGATGCGGTAAAGGAACTCGTCCTGATTAACAGGCTTTGTCATATAGTCGTCTGTACCCACCGCAAATCCTTTGTTTTTATCACTGGGAAGCTGTTTTGCAGATACCATTAAAATAGGTAGATAATTGTCGCATTCACGTAAGACTTTTGTAAATTCATAGCCATTCATTCTCGGCATCATAATATCTAGAACGACAAGATCTATGTGTTCCCTGTCCATAGCGCACAGCGCTTCCTCGCCGTTATTTGCTACGGTTACGGTATAGCCGTTCTTTTCAAGCACCGCCTGAAAATACATTCTCGTATTTTTGTCATCATCTACCACAAGAATATGAAACACAAGAAGTCACCTCACTTTTGTGAACCAATTTTAGCTCAATTAACTAAACTGAAAATAAACTAATGATTATTCAATAGGCATATCGAATTTTTTTAAACGTTCAAATAGAATTTCATCTTCTGACGGAACATCATTTGCCTTCTCTATCCTTGAACGAATATGCATCATATCATTATCCGTTCTGCTGATTCTGTCGGCACACTCACGAAGCTCGGCAACAATAGCTTCTTTGCCTTCAATATCCGTCTTGTACTGAAGCTGATGCTCAAGGCTTGCCCAGAAGTCCATAGCAATAGTGCGTATCTGCACCTCGACCTCCATTTCCAGCCGTCTTTCCGACAAGAACACCGGGACTTTAACTATTAAATGCAAACTTCTGTATCCATTTTCCTTGGGTTTCTCTATGTAATCCTTTTTTTCGACAAGAGTGATGTCATCCTGCTTGAGAAGCGCCTCGGCTACCAGATATACGTCATCGATGTAAGAGCAAATGACCCTTACGCCCGCAATATCATGTATGTTTGTCTCCATGCTGTTTATATCAAATGGCACGTTTTTCTTCACTAGCTTCTCAAGGATACTTGCCGTACTTTTAAGTCTTGTCTGAATGGAGTTTATTGGGTTTCGATTATACTGAAGGCCAAACTCTGTGTTCAGTATCTCAAACTTGGTTTTTATTTCCTTCATAGCACAGGCATAGATCATTCGGTATTCCTTATAATCAACCATTCTGCCCATTATCTGCTTTGTCTGACTGTATAGAGCGCTTATTGCTTCTCTTGGCAATTTTGTGAGTGTGTCCGGAAGTGTTATTTCATCGGTATCATCCCAATTTCTGCCGTTTCCTTCATATTCCTTTTTCAAAATATCACCTCGTACTATGTTAAATAAATTGTTTTATGGTTAGCTTTTACCATACATATTTTAACACATAAAAAGACGAACTATCAAGAAAAACTATGTTAACAAATAATGACAACATTTTAAATTTCAGGTGCCGTATGATATTCAATATGACACCCTGGTGTGTGCTTGTCTTGATATGATACAAGTCGGTATGGTTTAAAAAGAAAAACCCCGAGGGTATCGAGCACTCGGGATTTTGTACGGGAATTTCATCGAAGATGAATATACCTGCACTCGCCACTGGAGAACAAGCTCTCCGATGGCTTCGTTTGGTATGCGAACCCATATTCAAAACGCAAAGCGTTTTGAGTGGGTTCGAGGTCGTGCGGAGCACGAACAAAAAGAGACAGGCACCCACTTCGGAGTGCCTGTTTCTTTTTGTTGGTGACCCGTACGGGAATCGAACCCATGTTTTCAGCGTGAGAGGCTAACGTCTTAACCGCTTGACCAACGGGCCTTGCTGTGTTCAGCTTGTCTATTATACAATCTTTTTGTCATTTTGTCAAGGGGTTTTTGAAAGATTTTTTAAAAAATTTTTCTTTGTCCATATTGTGGCGGTTTTGGGGGCTATTTTCTTTATTTTTTACCACTTTCTATTGATTTTCGCGCGCGGGCGTGGTAAAATTATATTGGAAAATTATCAGCCTTTGGCGAAAAGAGGATAAAAATGAACCTTACGAAGCTTAATCCATATATCAGAAGCGCCGAGCTTTTCGAGAAGATCGGCAGGAGCGAGGAGTGTGTTGCATACGACTGCCGACTCATTTACATGGTGTCGGGCGACCTTGCGGTGACGGTGGGTGGCAAGAAGCTTGGCCATCTGTCTCCCGGTAATCTGCTCTACATCCCTGCAGGGGTGAGCTACCGTCTCAAGAGCAAGTACCTGCGTGCGGTGGTGGTGACCTTCGACCCATACGACTCGGCTCCCATGCCCGAAGAGAGGATGTCACCGGTTCCTGTCGGAGAATTCGACCGTGAAAAGTGTCATCTTGAGGGCGCCCTCGGTGCGCTGGCAAGTCCTATCCTTCTGCCGGATATGGAGAGCGAGAGAGACCAATTCATCAATATGGCGAACATCTTCACCTCTGCCGAAGGCAACTACCGTGCTAGGCTGTCGGCGATGCTGAAGCTCATACTTCTCCGTGTTATAGAGACCGCCGATGAGGACGCTCTGCCTGCCAGAATGGTTGACGAGCTTGACGGCTACATCCGTGAGAACATTTCCGACGAGATCTCCAACACCGAGCTTGGCGCGATCTTCGGCTATCACCCCTTCTACATCAGCCGTATGCTGAAGGAAAGGCGAGGAATGACCATGCGACAGTACGTTATCGCCTACCGCCTGAAGCTGGCGAAGGATATGCTTCGCACCACCGACCGTTCCGCCTCCGAAATTGCCGAGGCTTGCGGCTTCACCGATGCGTCATACTTTGCCAAGACCTTCAAGGCATCCTTCGGAATGACGCCCAAAGAATACCGAAACCAATTTAAGGACGAATTTATATAATGAAGCTTAGAAAAAACGATATAATCGATGCCGAGATCATTGACATAACCAACCTTGGCTTCGGTGTTTGCAGGGTCGAGGGGCGTGTGATATTCGTCTCGGGAAGCGTGCCGGGCGACCTTTGCAGGGTGAGAATTATCAAGGACGGCGGCTCATACCTTATCGGTAGGGTTGAGGAGTTTATCAAAAAATCCGAGAGGCGGTGCGATGGCAGATGCGACAATGCAAAATGCCAGAGCTGTGCCTACAAGAGCCTTTCCTATGCCGACGAGCTTGCCATCAAAGAGGAGAGCGTCAGGCAGATCTTCAAGAAGGCTGGCCTGCCCGAGGTGAAGGTTATGCCCATCGTGGGCTCGCCCACCGAAAGGGGCTACCGCAACAAGGCGCAGTACCCTGTGAGCCGTGACAAAAACGGAAATTATATAATCGGCTTCTACGCTCCCAAGAGCCACCGTGTTACCGAGGCGGCAGACTGCCCCCTTGCGCCCGAGCTTTTCCCCGAGATTCTCGAGGCTTTGCGTGGATTTTTCGCACGTCACGACCTTTCGGTTTACGACGAGGTGACGGGCGAGGGCCTTATCAGGCATATTTATCTCCGCCGAGGAGAGGTCAGCGGCGAGGTGCTGCTCACCCTGGTTATTAATGGCGGTTCCCTGCCCCACGGCGAGGAGCTTGTCAGCGAGATCAAGGAGAAATTCCCCGAGGTCGTGGGAATTCTTCTCAACATAAACCGTGAAAACACGAATATTATTCTTGGCGATGCGTGGCGCACCCTCTACGGCAGGGACTATATTTTCGACACCCTGGGCGGTGTGACCCTGAAGCTGACCGCACCATCCTTCTATCAAGTGAACCGCAGGGCGGCAGATCTGCTCTACGCCAAGGCAAAGGAGCTGGCGAAGCCCACGAGAGAGGACGTCCTTCTCGACCTCTACTGCGGCGCAGGGTCTATCGGTCTTTCTATGGCTGACGAGTGCGGCGAGGTTATCGGCATTGAGATCGTGGAGAGCGCAGTTGAGTGCGCAACATACAACGCCGAGATTAACCATATTCAGAACGCCTCCTTCTACGCAGGCGACGCCTCCGAGGCAAAGCGCATACTTGAGCCTGCCGAGAAAAAGAGGGACGAGAAGATCTCGCCCGATATAGTGGTCTTCGACCCACCCCGTGGCGGAACGACAAAAGAGCTTATTTCCCACGTTTCCACCCTAAAACCGTCAAGAATTGTTTACATTTCGTGCAATCCTGCGACGCTTGCACGTGATATCGTTATTTTCAACGAGTATGGTTATTTTTGCGATAGCGTGACTCCGTATGATTTGTTCCCAATGACCGGGCACGTCGAGACGGTATGTTTATTGTCCAAACTTAATACCAGGCAACATATCGAGGTAGATATCCACATGGACGAGCTTGATCTCACCGATGCGGAGAAGAAAGCAACCTACGGGGAAATCAAGGACTATGTGCTGGAGCATACCGGACTCAAGGTCAGCAGCTTGTATATCGCTCAAGTTAAGCAGAAATGCGGTATCATCGAGCGAGAAAATTACAACAAACCGAAGTCCGAGGATGCAAGACAGCCCCAGTGCCCACCCGATAAGGAAAAAGCAATCAAGGAGGCGCTTCTGCATTTCGGCATGATCTAAGGAGGTCAAAATGAAGCGTTTACTTTCTTGCGAGTTCAATATGGATACTGCGTGTGTGGAACTGAAATTCTCGGACGGCAGTATGATTGCCATTGACACCATCGCCGTGGAGAACGAGGTTGCGGACAATATGTATCAGCGTTCAGAGCTTGACTATCTTATCTACAATGCGCCGCTTGAATATGCCGACCTTATTCTAAACGGCGATCCCGAAGTGTATTTGAAAGCTGTAACGGAGTATAAGCATTTGGATTGATTGAATTGTAACTTTTTTTGCACATAAGCTCTCAAACGATTGACTTTTTAACAGAAAAGGTGTATAATATTTGGCGAATAAAAATGAAAGAGGTGAAAAGATGATTAACTTTTCTTGCAAATAAAATCGGAATATGCGGTAATGTCATTCTTGGCATTGTTGCGCCCATTGCAAGAAAGTTATAAGTCTCTTTATCTCTATATAGTGCTTTTGTCACCTTTTCCGGTGGTGTAATTATGCTATGATGAGCTGCAAGAATGAACTTTCTTGCGGCTCTTATTTTTTGTAAAAGGAAGTGATAACTGTGATGGATTCCACAGAATTGGTCGTTACACATGATTTTCTCCGTATGATGTCGGTGTAGTCCGGTGGGACTCATACGGAGTAAAATGTCACCGTGACAATCGACTTTGTATCTACTATGACATACAAAGGAGGATTTATTATAATGTCAATGATTAAAATGGAAAACCTTACTTTTTCCTACCCGACCAGCTACGATAATATCTTTGAAAATGTGAATTTTCAGATCGACACGGATTGGAAACTTGGTTTTGTGGGAAGAAACGG
>JBGVPG010000005.1:0-29855 GCA_045126855.1 Eubacteriales bacterium
TACAACAAAAACGCTTGTTTCCAATAACTTCTCCTCGTATAATCCTATTCGTTATAGAGGTTATTACTACGATAGAGAAACAAAGCTCTACTATCTCAACGCTAGGTATTACAATCCCGAATGGCGTAGATTTATTTCGCCTGATAGCACAGACTACATCGACCCCGATGTGCCTAACGGTTTGAATCTCTATGCATACTGTGGAAATGATCCTGTAAATTATGCGGATCCGAGTGGGCATAATCCAGAATGGTGGCAATGGGCATTGTTTGGTGTTGGTGTTGCTTTGGTTGCTGCTGCTGCTATAATGGTTGCTGTTGGTACTGGCGGTGTTGCAGCATTTGGTACGGGAGCTTTGATCGGTTCACTAGCTGTTGGCGGTGTAGGTGCCGTGGTCGGCGGAGCGGTAGGTTATGCTACTGGTGGAGTAGATGGGATTGCCGGTGGCGTTATGGCTGGCTTTGGCATTGGTGCCATTGCTGGATTTGTTATCGGGGGAAGCATAGGATATGCTAATTTTGGTAGTTTTGCATCTCAGGCAAAATTGGATGCACATTTTGTTAAGCATGGTTCGGAATTTGGGAAAATGTATTCAACCCCTGCTGAATATGCCAAAGGCGCAAAATATGTAGCTAGACATGGTCAAAAAGTAACATATATGTATAAGGGCAAAAAAACAGTAGCATATATTAGATTTTTTGGTAGTGGTGGCAAAGCTAATTATGCGTTTGTGGGGTTAAACGGAACCAAAGTGGCTACATATGGAATTAGAAGCGTTCGCGACCTTGCTAAATTAGGAATATCGTTGTTTTTGTAAAGGAGCTAAAGAATTATGATAAGAATACTTGATTTTGACAAGTTAAGTGATGAATGCGATTATTTAGTTAAAAGCACGGACATTGAACTAATATGTTATGGAATGTATGACGAGGAATATACTTCCAAATCATTCAAAATCAATTCTTTTTTAGCAAGTAATATTGTTAAAGCAAATGAGGATATTTATTATTCTAACAGGAAAGAGTCCTACTATGCGTATGAAATAAATGCTAAAATAGTCGATTTGGAAACTAAAAAAGTTTCATTAGGGGAATTGTATATTTTGTTAGATGAAAAACTGCCTGGAGATTTGAAGTTGGGCGATTACATCAATTTTGATGTGCTAAGACTAGATATATCATTTAATTAATTATGGATCTATGCTATTACATCTAATTCTAAAAGAATAAAAACACGTCTAGAAGAAACATCTTAAAATATCATTTACAACAAATATCCTTTTCGAGTGCCGCATCTCGCGGCACTCTTTTTTATGTCAAGCAGTCGTGCTATACTTGAATCAACAAAGCCCTTAACAAAACCTTTATATCCCCGAAAGAGGCTCTCGTAGCCTCTTTCTTTTTGGCAAAAGGGGGATTTGCGTTTGGTGTGGTTTGTGATACAGTATCTTCCAAAAAATAATAGTTGATTTTTTGCTTTATATGTGATATACTTATTCTGTTAGACTATTTTCAATGAAAGGATCAATAAAATGATTGTTACAAAAGACAGCCTTATCGGCGATATTCTTGATCACGACGTAAATACCGCAAAGTTCTTCTTTGAGATCGGTATGCACTGCCTGGGTTGCCCCCACTCCAGAGGCGAGTCCATTGCAGAGGCTTGCGCAGTTCACGGCACCAATGCCGACGAGCTTGTTGCTAAGATCAACGAGTATCTCGCTACAAAATAATGGCACACGGCGCAATTAACGCGCGTCTCGCCAGTGCGGCGGAGCTTACGAGGCAGAATGCGATCTTCGCCGACATCGGCACGGACCATGCGTATCTGCCTCTCTTTCTTTTGGAGGAGGGCAGGATAGAGTACGCCTACTGCTCGGATATTAACGAGGGGCCCCTCGCCTCTGCCGAGAGAAATGCCAAGGAGTGCGGAAGGGAGGATAAAATGTCCTTCATTCTCACCGACGGTGCAACCGTCCTCCGTGACAAGGGAATAACCGACTACGCTATCTGCGGCATGGGCGGCGAGCTTATTGCCGATATTATTTCCCGTGCGCCCCATCTTTATGACGGGGAGATCAACCTTATTCTCCAGCCTATGTCACGGCAGGCGACCCTCAGAAAATTCCTTGCATCCGAGGGCTTTTCGGTAAAGTGCGAGAGCTACTCCTACGACGCAGGGAAGTACTACGTCTGCCTGCTCGCCAGCTACACGGGGCAGCGGCGTGAGATCGACGAGATCGAGGCGGAGCTTGGCTTTTATTCTGCCGAGTACCGAGGTGATGGGGCAAGAGAGGGATATCTCAAAACCCTTCTTAATGCAAGACGGCGTGCCATGGAGGGCAAGATACAGGGCGGTATGGAAAACCCACCCGAGAGACCTATCGTGGACGCAATAAAAAACGCTCTTGAAAGGATAACGCTATGACAGTTAAGGAAATATACCAGAAATTTGAGGAGAAGATCCCTGCCTATCTCAGAGAGCCCTGGGACAACGACGGAATTATGTGCTGCTCCGACGGCACTGCCGAGATCTTCCGTGCCCTCGTGACCCTTGACGTTACCGAGGAGGTGGTCGACTATGCCATCGAGCGTGGCTTTGACCTCATCGTTTCCCACCACCCCCTGATCTTCAAGCCCATTTCCTCTATCAACGAGGAGGACCATATTGCGAGAAAGATCATTAAGCTTGTGGCGAGCGGTATTTCGGTATTCTCCTTCCACACCCGTGCCGACAAAATGATCGGCGGTGTCAACGACCGCCTTGCAGATATGCTCGGTATGTATGACGCCCAGCCCTTCGGCGAGGGTGACCTTGGCAGAGTGGGTACGATCTACGAGCCTATGGAGCTTCAGGACTTTGCTTACAGAGTGAAGCAGCTTGTGGGCGCAGATGCGGTCAAGTATGCCGACGGACTGAACGACGTTCACCGTGTTGCTATCGTTGGCGGCGACGGTAAATCCTACGTAAAGGCGGCGATCGAGGCAGGCGCAGACACCTACATTTCGGGTCGCATCGGTTACAACGTGATGGCAGAAGCCCCCGAGATGGGCATTAACCTCATCGAGGCAGGCCACTTCTACACCGAGCATCACATCACCGACCACTTCCGTGAATTGCTTATCGACTTCGACCCTTCGATTTACGTCGAAGTTATTGATTCCAACGTGATTAAAACTATTTCATAAGGAAAACCTCCCGAGGCAGATGCCAAGGGAGGTTTTTTCGGTGAAGCCTCGCTTTGCCAAGTGAAGTTAAAAAAATTTTTTATTTATCCTTGACAAAAGAAAAATCATATGATATACTGGTAATACAGATAATACAGAAAAGGAGATTTGTTTATGAAAAAAATAGTTTCGATTTTGCTTGTGATCCTGTTACTCTCGTCTACGCTGATACTATCGTCATGCGGCTGGTTTCCTATAGCGGAATACCAAGTAAAACATTACTATCCCGAGGGATATACCGCAGGATTTGGTCAACATACAATATACGATGCTCCTTATCCGAAATTCTATTGGCTTGAAACATACGATGAGCTTGTGGAAGCGATGAAAAGTCTTGAATCACATGGAAGCACATTTAACAAAATGGCATTTTCTGATTATGAAGGTGAGCTTTTTGACGTAAAATATTGCATCACTATGAGCAGTTCTGAAAAAGTGGCGTTCGGCGAAAATCCTTATGATAGAAAAGCCAGCAGAGTTTTTATCCAGAGCTATGCCTTCTTTGAGAATGTTACGCTTGACGAGCTGTTATACTCTTATGTTGGAAATTATGATACCTTGTTATTGCATTATTGTGATGATGGGAAAATAGACAAATTTGAGCCAGTTCCGTTTGAAAATCTGACGTGGGAGTATATAGAATTTAGAGATCAATGCTACATAAGGAACGGTGAAAATCCAATTTTCATGATACAAAGAACCAAGAACGGCGAAACGATAGAAATTTCCGACGACGTTATGGAAGCAATAGTGAATTCAACCGTTTGTGTTGGTTTAGAATAAAAAGAAAACACCTGTCCGTTTTGGACAGGTGTTTTTAGTGGTATGCCGTCTTTGACGGCATATTTTTTTATTTGTTGAAATAACCCTCGAGTACCGACTTTGAGAGCATACCGCTGTCGGAGTAGATGATAATACCGTTTCTGTCTATGATCGCCGTCTGGGGCACGTAGCCCACGCCGCCTGCCGCATTATAGGCATCAGAGTTAGGGGTGTCGTAGGCGAAGATTATCTTCGTGTCGGGGAAGTTATCCGCAACGTAGGAGGGCATATTGTACATAGCGTTGTCGTAGCAGTGAACTGCGATGAAGACGACCTCGCCATCATACTCACTTGCCAGCTCGTTGAAGTCGGGAAGCTCTGCCTTGCAGGGGGGACACCAGGTCGCCCAGACGTTGAAGACGATTATCTTGCCACGGAGGTCGGCGGTGTTAATGGTCTCACCCTCAAGGGTTTTGAGAGTCATATCACGGAAAAGATAACCCACCGACGTGCCAACGGAAGGCAGCTTCGGCTCCTCGGGCTTTTCCTCGGGAGTTTCGGGAGTCTCGGGAGCTTCAGGCTTCTCCTCGGGCTTTTCCTCGGGAGTTTCGGGCTTCTCCTCGGGCTTTTCCTCGGGAGTCTCGGGAGTTTCGGGTGTCTCGGGGTTGTCGGGAGACTCTACCTTCGGCTCATCATAGGGAAGCTCGGGCAGAAGATCGCAGCTTGCGAAAATGGCCGAGAGCATAAATACTAAAACAATAAGGCTAATTAATTTTTTCATAAAAAATCTCCTTTCTAAGATAAGTATATCCAAAATCGGTAGATTTTTCAGTGATTTAGTCACCAAATATAACCTTTCTCAGATCCTCAACCTTTTCGAGGAAATACTCGCAGTTCTGAGTCATAAAGTCACGGATGCCCTTTACGTTATGCGCCCAGCCTGCCGCCGCAATGGCAACGCCTGCCGCACGAGCCATATCATAGCCCGGCTTCAAATCGTCAACCACCAGAACGTCCTCGGCCTTGAGATCAAATCTTTCCATAAGGTCAAGGATAGTGCCGGGGGCAGGCTTGCGCATTTCCTTGGGAATATCCCAGCCGTAGATGTAGTCGGGCTCGGGAAGGTTGTTTGCCTTATAGTCACGAATAATGTTGTCGGTCAGCGAGTGGGAGTCGACAACGACGATGCCCCCTGCCGCCTTGAAGTCGGCAATTATCTCGGATATACCGGGATAGGCATTGGGAATATGGTTTTTGACGTACTCACGCCAGAAGGCCTCCTCCTCCTCAAGCTCGGCTTCACTGAGTCCGATCTCGTCGGTGAAAAGCTCGAGTATTCCGGGGTTGAAGTTCTTTTCAAAATACTCCTCAACGGTGTATTTGTCGGCAAGGTGCGGCCTTGCGATCTTCAGATATTCCACGAAGGAGGGGTAGTGTATGGACGCCGAGCTGTCAACCACGGTGTCGTCGTGGTCAAGCACTAAGCATTTGTATTTCATAGCGTCACTCCAAATTCATAAATGTAATTTTCGGCACAGAAACCGAGCAGTCGCTCTTCTGAACCGTGAGAATACCGCCGCGAAGGACAGATTCCCACTTTTCCTTCGATCCGCCGAAGGAGATCTCGGCAAGGCTGTCACAGCCGCCGAATGCCTCGCAGTCCTCGATCTCGCGCAGATCCTTCGGGATCGCAATCCTACCGAGGGAGGAGCAGTCGGCAAAGGCGTCAAAGCCGATCACCGCCGTACCAACGGGGAGAATAATATTTGCAAGAGAGGAGCAGCCCTTGAAGGCTCTGCGACCTATTTTGACAAGTTTAGTTGGCAAATCAACGTATTTTAAGCTTCTGCAGCCCTCAAAGGTGGATTCGTCAATGAGTCCCATATTGCAGGAGAGCTTCACACCCTCAAGACTAAAGCAGTTCGCAAAGGCGTTGAACTCAACCAGGACGCAGGAGTCTGGAATGATCACCTCTGTGAGGTTGAAGCAGTAGGCGAATGCGCCTGAGCCGATCATTACCACGCTCTCGGATATCTTCACCTGGCTGAGCGAGGCACACGCCTCAAAAGCACCCTCGCCAATTCGCTTCACCGAGTCGGGAATATTCACCGACGTAAGCGACGAGCAGGAGGAGAACGCCTCGTCAAGGATCTCCTCGATGCCGGAGGGCATCTCAACTCGTCTGAGATTCTGACAGCCTGCAAAGGCGCAGGCGGATATTTTCTTTAAGGAGCGTGGAAGGACCACATCGGTGAGGCAGGAGAAGTCACGAAAGGCGTTTTCGCCGATCTCCTCTATCCCCTCGGGGATAACCACACGGCTGTTTTCCGAGCAGTCCTCGTACTGACCCGAGAAGACCACCAGCTCCTCTATATTTTTCTTGTTTTCCATAGTATTATTTCCTATTCGAAGCCGATAATGCGGCTTCTCAATGATGTCGCTTGCGCTAATGATGAGGCTTCGCCAATGATGAGACTTTGTCAATGATGTGGCTTCGCCAATGATATTATTTGCCGTAAGGCAACATCATTTTGCGTCAGTAATCATCATTTCACAGATCATCATTTTGCCAAAGGCAATCATCATTTTATTTTTCAAACTCAACCAAGCTTTGCGAGAGCAACCGTAAGCGACTCACGTACCTCAAGGTACTTCTTAAGCTTTGCCTTTTCGCCCTCGATTACCGCCGCAGGTGCCTTGGCAACGAAGCCCTCGTTGGCAAGCTTCTTTTCGATACGCTCGATCTCGCCGTCGTTCTTCTTCATCTCTGCGGTAAGGCGTGCACGCTCCTTCTCAAAGTCGATAACCTCGGCAAGGGGAATGTAGAGTCTGCCTGCGTCGGTTGCGATCATAACCGCATCGTCCGACTCGTAGCCGTCGGTGATAATAACCTCGGATGCGCTTGCAAGCTTCTCAAGGATCTTCGCAGCACCACGGAAGGTGGACTCATACTTGGTTACAACGTAGAGCTTTGCCTTCTTTGAGGGGGGCACGTTCATCTCGGCTCTGCGGTTTCTGATAGCGGTGATGCAGGTGATGATTCTCTCAACGTCCTGCTCAGCCTCGGTGTAAACCAACGCCTCGTCGAACTCAGGATACTCGCTGATCATAATAGACTCTGCGGTGTGGGGGATAGCCTGGTAGATCTCCTCGGTGATGAAGGGCATATAGGGGTGAAGGAGACCGAGAATACCCGAGAGTACACGAACGAGCACTCTCTTTGCAGTCAGAGCTGCCTCGCCGCCCTCGAAGATACGGCTCTTTGCCATCTCAATGTACCAGTCGCAGAAGGTGTCCCAGGTGAAGGAATAGATCTCTGCAAGGGCAACGCCAAGCTCGTAGTTCTCTACGTTGTCGTTTACGCTCTTTGCAAGGGTGTTGAACCTGGAGAGGATCCACTTGTCCTCGATGGTGAGCATATTCTCGTCTGCAGGTGCAAGAAGCTCCTCGTCGCTCTCGGTGAGGTTCATAAGAACGAATCTCGATGCGTTCCAAAGCTTGTTTGCGAAGTTTCTCGCCGCCTCGATCTTCTCGTCGGAGAATCTCATATCGTTACCGGGTGCGTTACCCGTAGCAAGAGCGAATCTGAGTGCGTCTGCACCGTACTCGCTGATAATTTTAAGGGGATCAATACCGTTGCCAAGGGACTTGGACATCTTTCTGCCCTGGGCGTCTCTTACAAGACCGTGGATAAATACGGTGGAGAAGGGCTTTTCACCCATGTGCTCAAGGCCGGAGAATATCATTCTCGATACCCAGAAGGTGATGATGTCGTAGCCTGTTACAAGGGTATTGGTGGGGTAGTATCTCTTCAGGTCCTCTGTGGAGTCGGGCCAACCAAGGGTAGAGAAGGGCCAGAGGGCAGAGGAGAACCAGGTGTCAAGAACGTCCTCCTCCTGTCTTACTGCGCCGCCGCACTTGGGACAGGTGGTGATATCCTCCTTGGAAACCTCCATGTGGCCGCACTCGTCGCAGTAGAAGGCAGGGATTCTGTGACCCCACCAGAGCTGACGGGAGATACACCAGTCGAGGATGTTGTTCATCCAGTTAAAGTAGTTCTTCGAGAATCTCTCGGGAACGAAGTTGATGTTTCCATTTTCAACCGCCTCGATTGCGGGAGCAGCGAGAGGCTTCATCTTAACGAACCACTGGTCGCTCGTCAGGGGCTCGACGGTAGTTCCGCAACGGTAGCAGGTGCCAACGTTGTGGTCGTGGGGCTCAACCTTAACAAGGAAGCCCTCAGCCTCGAGGTCTGCTACAAGTGCCTTACGGCAGGTATATCTGTCCATACCCTCGTACTTGCCTGCGTATGCGTTCATGGTAGCATCGTCGTTCATAACCTTGATCTGCTCGAGGTTGTGTCTCTGACCAACAAGGAAGTCGTTGGGGTCGTGGGCAGGGGTGATCTTAACGCATCCCGTACCGAAGCCGATCTCAACGTAGTCGTCTGCAATAACGGGTATCTCTCTGCCAACGATAGGCAGAATAAGGGTCTTGCCGATGAGGTGCTTGGTGTTCTCGTCCTCGGGGTTAACCGCAACGGCGGTATCGCCGAACATAGTCTCGGGACGGGTGGTTGCGATCTCAACGTAGCCGTCTTCACCCTTGATGGGATACTTGATGTGCCAGAAGTTGCCGGGCTGATCCTTGTACTCAACCTCTGCGTCGGAGAGGGCGGTGAGACATCTGGGGCACCAGTTGATGATTCTGTGACCACGGTAGATAAGTCCCTTGTTGTAGAGGTTTACGAATACCTCACGAACTGCTCTGGAGCAGCCCTCGTCCATGGTAAATCTCTGTCTCGACCAGTCGCAGGAAGCACCGAGCTTCTTGAGCTGACCTGTAATGTGTGCCTCGTAGGAGTCCTTCCACGCCCAAACACGCTCGAGGAACTTCTCTCTGCCAAGGTCGTAACGGGAGAGACCCTCGTCAACACGGAGACGCTCCTCAACCTTGATCTGCGTCGCAATACCTGCGTGGTCTGTGCCGGGTACCCAAAGGGTGGAGTAGCCCTGCATACGCTTGGTACGAACGAGAATGTCCTGAAGGGTCTCGTCAAGAGCGTGACCCATGTGTAATTGACCGGTTACGTTGGGGGGAGGAATAACGATGGAGAAGGTAGGCTTCTTGTCGTCGCCGTTGGGCTTGAAATAGCCCTTCTCACACCATTCGCCGTATATCCTGTCCTCAAACTCGGCAGGATTGTAGTTTTTTGCAAGTTCTTTCATAATCGCCTTTTATTTCCTTTCAGTATTAATCTAAATCACTTCGGCTCTGCCGAAACTTCACTTGACCATAGGTCAAACTTCACTATCCAAAGGATAACTTCACTTGTGCGTAAGCACAAACTTCACCCATATAACGATTGCTATTTTAAGACGGTGAAGTTCACTTCGTGAGTGAAGTTGCTACGCAGTGAAGTTGCTACGCAGTGAAGTTTGATTTGCCCTGCAAATCAAGTAAAAAGCCCCGAGCAGACAAATCTGCTCAGGGCGAATTGATCGCGTTACCACCTGATTTTATGGGACACGTCCCACCTCATTTACGCATATTTCGGTGCTCACCGTCGGGGTCTAATAGGCGAAAATGCCGTTCTTCCCGAGGATAGCCGACAGGCTACAGGGCTACCTTCACGTACTCCTCCGATGCGCTTTCACCAACCGCGCACTCTCTGGCAGAGGGGGATACGCTACTCCTCCCTTGATTTAACAGATTGATTTTATCACAAAATAATATATTTGTCAACCCCCGCGCGAAAAATATAATTGTCAGCGGATGCAATGATGAGGCGTTGCCAATGATGAGGCCTCGCCAATGATATTATTTGCCGTAAGGCAACATCATTTTGCGTTAGCAATCATCATTTCGCAGATCATCATTTTGCCCGAAGGGCAATCATCATTTTATAATTTCAAATTCCTAATAGAATTTTCTTGATTTTTCGCAAAAAAAGATATATAATTTATTTATAGGTGTAACCTTTCCCATATTTTGTGGTCTTATGCAATGTAAGAAAGGAGCGAGAAATGTCACTTTTACGTTTAGAAAACATTGGCAAAATATACGTTTCCGAAAAGAACGTCACCGTGGGCATACGAGAGGTGAATCTGTCCTTTGATCGTGGCGAGTTCGTGGCAATTACGGGTAAGTCGGGCTCGGGTAAATCCACCCTGCTTAACGTCATCAGCGGAATGGACTCATACGAGGAGGGCGAGCTCTATATTGAGGGCGAGCAGACCTCCCACTATCTCCAGCCCGACTGGGAGACCTACCGTGAGAAATACATATCCTTTATCTTCCAGGATTATAACATAATCGACAGCTTCACCGTCCTTGAAAACGTGGAGCTTGCTCTTATGCATATTGAGGACAAGGGGGAGCGCAGAAGACGTGCTCTCGAGCTTATCGACCGTGTGGGACTCAGCTCCCACGTGAAGCACAAGGGCTCTAAGCTCTCGGGAGGACAGAAGCAGAGAACGGTCATCGCCCGTGCCCTTGCCAAGGACAGCCCCATAATCCTTGCCGACGAGCCGACGGGAAATCTCGACTCAGAGACGTCGAAGGAGATAATCGACCTTCTTCGCAGAGTTTCGGAGGATAAGCTGGTCATCGTCGTGACCCATAACTTCGACGACTTTGAGCACTGTGCCACAAGGCATATCAGAATACACGACGGAGCGGTGGAGTTCGATCACACCCTTGCCACTCCCAAGGAGTGCCCCGAGAGTAAAATTCCCGACCTGCCGAGGCTCACCCCAAAGCGCAGAATAAAGGACGGTATGACCCTCGGTCTCTCCATCTTCAAGGCGAAGCCCCGACTCACCGCCTTCCTCTGCCTGCTTATGATGATAGGCACTCTCGGTCTGTTCTTCGTCACCTCTCTCTGCGGCAATGCGGCAAACGTATTCAAGCCCAGCTATATGTTTAACAACATTGAGGGCAGACTTGTCATCACCACCAAGAGCGGAAGGGTGATGAGCGAGGGCGAACTCAAGGATCTCGCCACAAAATACGGGGCAGAATCCTATCTCAGGTATGACAGCCTTCTTGACGATAAGGGCAATACCACCATTATGATCCCCGCACCCGACAGTAATTTCGGAATGAAATATCTGCAGACCGATTTCGTCTATGGCGAGAGCTTCGGCGAGGATATTGTCGGCAGATACCCCGAGGCAAAGGACGAGGTCTTCCTCTACCTGCCTATCTCCTACTCCCCCGAGTTCGGCAAGGAGGAGATCACCCTCACCGAGATATCTATCTTCAACCTTCCCCTGAGGGTCTGCGGTGTGAAGTATTATTACGACAACAACCTGACTCCCAAGTGCCTCTTTACCGAGGAGGGCTTCGGGGTGGCAACCGCCGCAAGCTATCTTATGAACTGTGGCATGAGCATCGCCCTTTCTATGGAGCATACCGATGAGACGATCATGCTCTACAACCTCCTTCCTTCCTTTGATATCGATGCGGATAAGGCATACGTCCTTTCGCCAAGATACAGCACCATTCTCACCGAATATCCCACGGTGCGCCCCACGGTCGATCTGAACGCCGTATACTACAAATACGATTACTTTGGCGGTGTCTCCGAGGAGGGAAGGGGTATGACCTTCAACCGTTCCTTCACCCCCGACGAGATCACGGGTACCGCACCCACCTACTATGACATCGGCTGGATCACGGATGCTCTTGTTATCAGCGACGAGATCCTCTCTGATATCGCATACACCGTCCTTGCCGATTCCTATAGGCAGGCGTCCCTGTTCTTTGGCAGCACCAAGGAGGCGCACCGTGTGGCAGAGCTTCTCAGCGACGGTGACTATATTGCCGTGCCTGCCGATACCACCTATACAGAGACGGCTGAGGAGGCTATATTCCTTCTCCTTGAAAGCGCAATCACCGCCCTCCTCTGGGTAGTGGCGGTCGTATTCATCGCCTTCTTCATCAACCTCTGCTCGCTTCGTGCGGTGGAGTCCTTCAAGGGCGATATCGCTATTATGCGCTCTATGGGTATTCAGGTGGACACCATCAAGATCGGCATTTTCGCCAGAATGCTCATCTGTCTGATACCTGCGTTCATATTCCTTGGAGTGCTTTCTGCTTTGATTTATACCTCGACTTTCAATGAATTCTTCGACTATCTCTACCTCTGGCAGTACGGCGCAATTATTATCGGTATGATAATTCTCACCCTGAGAACGACGGTGAAGCAGATCTACCGCCTATTCTCGGATAGTGTGAAAAGAACTATAAAGGGAGGTGAGGGCGCATGATCAGCATTAAGAATTTAAATAAATTCTTCAACCGTGGCGGTCAGAATGAGATCCACGTAATAAACGACGTCACCCTCGACCTTCCCGAGCGTGGTATGACGGCTATCTTCGGTAAGAGCGGTTGTGGAAAGACCACTCTGCTGAACGTCATCGGCGGTCTCGACGGCTTTGCCTCGGGCAGCCTTACCATTGAGGGACAGAGCGTCACTAAAAACACCGACGAGATACGCAACAAGTACGTCGGCTATATCTTCCAGAACTATAATCTCAGTAATAACGAGAGCTGCTACGACAACGTAGCCTCCGCCCTCCGTCTCTGCGGTATGCGCGACGAGGAGGAGATCTCAAGAAGGGTTACGGCGGCTCTAAAAAACGTGGGAATGGAGAAGTATTCCGCACGCACCCCCGACACCCTTTCGGGCGGTCAGCAGCAGCGTATTGCCATTGCCCGTGCTATCGTAAAAAATCCCCCCGTGATCCTTGCCGACGAGCCTACGGGCAACCTTGACGAGGCGAATACGGTAATGATAATGGACCTGCTCCGAGAGATCGCAAGAGATCATCTCGTTCTTCTCGTCACCCACGAGCAGAGCCTTGTCGACGCCTATTGCGACAGAATAATCGAGCTGTCCGACGGCAGAATTATCTCCACCCGTGAGGGTAGGGCAGAGGGCGTCAGCAAGCGCAGTAAGCAGGACATCTACCTCGGTGAGCTTGACCGCCGTGAGATCAGCTGCGACAACGTCAATATCGAGTATTACGGCGAGGATACCGAGCGCCCCCTCGCCATGAGGATAGTCAACAAGGACGGACTAATCTACCTCAGCCTCGGTGACGAGCGTGTGCATATTATTGACGGCACGGGCGAGGTGCGACTCCTTGACGGCGTTTACAGGGAGAGCGATGCCCACGAGGAAAAGCCCTTTGATATGACCGCACTTCCAAGCTTTGAGGGCAGTCGCTACGGCAGTCTCTTCACCCTGAGATCCTCGCTTAAATCGGCTTACAGACAGCAGAGGGCAAACAGAAAGCGTGGCAAAAAGGCGCTCCGTGCGGTGCTTTTGCTCTTTGCCACCGTGACTGTAATTATGTCTGCCATATTCGGCAGCTCACTCGGCAGGGTAATCGACGCCGACAATTCCTATAACCACAACACCTTCTACGTCTATACCGAGGAGGGTGACTCCGAGATCTTCGAGGCGGCGCTTTCCGACCAAAGCTCGGGCATTGACCACTACACCGTCTACCCCTATTTCCCCTCGGGCGACAGAACACTTAATTTCCGTCTCGCCTCCTTCGAGACCTTCTCCCAGTCGGGATATCTTACCTCTCTTGAGAGCCACGCCGTCATTCTTGACAGCAGGGTGGCAGAGGAGCTTCCTCTCCTCGCAGGCGAGAGGGAATTTCCCTCACGAGAGTATATGCTGATAAGCGACAGGGTGGCGGATGATATTATCGAGACCGCAGGCCTCGGCTACGTGGACGACTATTCCGACCTGATCGGCATGACCTGCAACCACTATTCCTTTGGCGGCAGACCCCTCCGTGTGGGCGGTGTCGTAGCCTCGGGCGAGCATACCGTTTATCTCTCCGAGATGGCGGCGGCAAACTTCGTTAACCAGGGTGCAGACTATATCCGTGTTCAGCCTGCCTCCGACTACGGTATCAGCGTAAAGGACGGCAACGTGGTCGTAACCATCTCCGATGCTTCTATGAACAACCGCGCGCCTGAGGTGGGCAGTAAGGTTGACGTTCAGGGACAGAGCCTGACGGTGGACCGTGTCATCGCAAACCTTGGCGGATATATAGATTGGATAAAGGGTAAAAAGCTCAGCCGTGAGGAGTATTTCGCAAGCAGACTTCCCGAGGGCGCAGACCTCGAGGAATATACCAACGAGCATTACTTCGAGTACGACGAGTATTACTACGATCAGATCGACGGCTACATCCGTGAGATGTATATTCTCAACACCTACTCCTTTGACCTCTGGCTCTACTGCGTGAAGAATATTCCCGAGGTAAGGGAGCTTCACGTCTCCGCAGACCTCTGCGCCGCAGAGCATTTCAAGGCGGAAAAGGGCAGATACCCCACCAAGGCGGAGTTTGACGCCCTAGAGGAACTCTACCTGCCGAGCTGGGAGATCCTTATAAAGTACGAGGAGCTCTATCGCAGAGAGTATGAGGCGACCTATCGCAACTCGGTTTACCTCACCACCGCCCTAGTGAGCGATGCTGACTACGTCAAAATTTCTAAGTCCTACGGCAATACCGACCCCATTTTCCGTAACGCTGAGGAGGGCTTCGTCTATACGCAGATCCACTCGAGCAACCCAACCCTCACCGAGGCATTTCTGAACGAGCGCTTTGCCGACCGTGAGATCGAGTACTACGAGAGCATCATAACCCCCGATATGGTTCTGGCTATGGTTATCTCCACCGAGCTTGAGGGCGTTGTGGGTTATCTCATCGCTCTCCTCGTTATCCTCGCCGTTATGAGCGTCTGTATGTACTTCATTATGCGCTCCTCCTTGATGAATCGCATCAGGGAAATCGGCATTTACCGTGCTATCGGCGTCTCAAAGCGTAATATTCTCCTTCGCTTTGGCGTTGAGGCATCTCTCGTCAGCGCAGGCACGGTGCTGGTGGGCTATCTTGTGAGCGGTATCTTCATCCGTCTGCTCGAGCATATCTCCCCCAATGCCGAGACCATTTTCTACTATCCCACCTGGTACGCCCTTCTGGTTATGGTGGTGCTTCTCGGCGAGACTATCCTCTGCGGTATTCTTCCCGTTATCTCCCTCCTTCGCAAGACCCCAAGCGAAATCCTTGCAAAATATGACGTATAAACGTCTTGATTTTTTTGATTTTATATGTTATCATATATCTGTATTAATTTGTAAAGGAGATCTACTATGGAAGTAAGAGACGCAGCAAATGCTAAGGACGTCAAGTACTATACCACAGACAGACTTAGAGAGGAATTTCATATTTCAAACCTTTTCCCCGCCGATGAGGTGAGAATGGTATATAGCCACATCGACAGAATTATCGTTATCGGTATCAAGCCCGTGACGAAGGCTCTGACCCTCGAGGCAGGCAAGGAGCTTGCAGCCGACTTCTTCCTTCAGAGACGTGAGCTCGGTTGTATCAACGTTGGCGGCGCAGGCGTTATCACCGTTGACGGCGAGGAGTATCAGATGAATCCCCGTGACGGTATTTATATCGGCAGAGGTCACCGTGATCTCAGCTTTAAGAGTGTAGATCCCGAGAACCCTGCAAAGTTCTACGCTACCTCCTGTCCTGCACACACCGAGTATCCCACCGTGAGGATCGACATCACCAAGGCACGTAAGGTGCCCTGCGGCAGCGTTGAGGATTGTAACAAGCGTGTTATCAATCAGTACATCCACCCCGAGGTTATGCAGTCCTGCCAGCTTGCAATGGGTCTTACCCAGCTTGACGTCGGCTCCAACTGGAACACCATGCCCTCCCACACCCACGACAGACGTATGGAGGTTTACTTCTATCTCGATATGGGCGAGAACGATGCGGTCTTCCATATGATGGGCGAGCCTAAGGAGACAAGACATATCGTTATGCATAACGAGGAGGCGGTTATCTCTCCCTCTTGGTCCATCCATTCGGGCGTCGGCACAAAGAATTATTCCTTCATCTGGGCTATGTGCGGTGAGAACCAGGAATTCACCGATATGGATCACATCTTAACGAAGGATCTTCGTTAAATCTCGCCGAAGGCGAACTTCACTGTGCCAAAAGGCGCAACTTCACTTGCCGAGAGGCAAACTTCACTATGCGTCAGCATGACTTCACTTACCGGAACTTGATCTCGTTTATCGGGTGAACTTCACTTCGTGAGTGAAGTTGCTCTCTGGATTCGCAGTGAAGTTCACTTCGTGAGTGAAGTTTAATTTGCCGAGGCAAATTAAGTAAAAAATAAGATTTTTTAAAAGGAGAACATACCATGTCCAACACACAGATCTTCAACCTTGAAGGCAAGGTTGCTCTTATCACAGGCGCATCCTACGGCATCGGCTTTGCAATTGCAAAGGGTCTTGCTGCCGCAGGCGCAACTATTGTTTTTAACGATATCAAGCAGGAGTTCGTTGATAAGGGTCTCGCTAACTATGAGGCCGAGGGCATTAAGGCTCACGGCTACGTTTGTGACGTGACCGACGAGGATGCTGTAAACGCTCTCGTTGCTCAGATCGAGCGTGAGATCGGCGTTATCGACATTCTCGTTAATAACGCAGGTATCATCAAGCGTATTCCTATGATCGAAATGAAGGCGTCCGAGTTCCGTCAGGTAATTGACGTTGACCTCAACGCTCCCTTCATCGTTTCCAAGGCAGTTCTTCCTTCTATGATCAAGCAGAGATCGGGTAAGATCATCAATATCTGCTCTATGATGAGCGAGTTCGGTCGTGAGACCGTATCTGCCTACGCATCTGCAAAGGGCGGCCTTAAAATGCTCACCAGAAATATCGCATCCGAGTACGGCCAGTACAATATTCAGTGCAACGGCATCGGCCCCGGCTACATCGCAACCCCCCAGACCGCACCCCTCCGTGAGCCCCAGGCAGACGGTAGCAAGCATCCCTTCGACAGCTTCATCACCGATACCAAGACTCCCGCAGGCCGTTGGGGTAACCCCGAGGACCTTGCAGGCCCCGCCGTATTCCTCGCCAGCGAAGCGTCTGATTTTGTAAACGGACAGATTCTCTACGTAGATGGAGGTATCCAAGCCTACTTCGGCAAGCAGCCTGGCTAAGAAATTTTTGTCTAAATCCGCCTTTTCCCACAGGCTCGCCGTAGGTCACTACGGCTTCGGTGTGAAGAAGACAAATTTATCCTAAAAATTTCTTTAGCCAGGCGGAGTGCGCCTTGTCTTACGAAATTTCTCCTCCCTTAGGGATATAAAAAAGAGCGTTTGAAAAAACGCTCTTTTTTTATTAGATTTTATATTGTCCGGAAACTACCTTTCCGAGAATTCTTATTCTCTCCAGCTCTCTGCCGGAGAAGCGCATGGGCTTGTAGATGGGATTTTCGGGCATAAGGGTGAGGATGGAATCCTCACGGTTGTAGTAGACGCGCTTCACGGTGGCTTCGTCGTCGATAAGCACCACGGCGATCTCGCCGTCGTCAACCGACTCCTGCTTGCGAACGAAGAGCAGGTCGCCGTCGAAGATCCTGGCGTTTATCATGCTGTCGCCCTTTGCCGTAAGGCAAAAGTCTGCGCCAATGGATGCTGATCCACGGACAAAATGCTTTCTCTCCTCGCTTGCGAAGATCGGCTCGCCGCAGGCAACGTTGCCAAGGACGGGCAGGCTCTTGGTGGCAACCGCAGAGAAGGGCTCTGCCTTTATACTATTAAAGGTAGAAAAATCACTCTCGTCCTCCCAGCCCATAAGTCGGGCAGGGGTGGTGCCAAGCGCCTTTGCCATCGCCTCCACCTTTTCGCTGGGAATATTGGTTATAGCACCTGTCTCATATCTGAATATGGTCTGTCTCGATACTCCGACTGCCTCGGCAAGGGCTTCCAGCGACATTCCTCTCTCTTTTCTGAGGCTCCTTATTCTTTCGGCTAGCATTCTGACCTCCAAAACTTGAATTGTATGCCTCGTCCCATCGAATTTATACTCGGGACGGGGTATTTTTTGTGTAAAAAAAGCGCAGATTTCTGCCTCGCTTTTTCTTTCTCGACACATTCTGCCTCATTATAACATATTGTCACCTGATATGCAATAGTTTTTCTGAAAAAATTTCAAAAATGTCACTTGACAAGTAACAAAAGCTATGCTATAATTGTCACGCCACGAGCAACAAAACAGTTGCCATCACTCGACGAAAATAACCTAATGCGTGACAAAGGAGGGAAAAAGAAAATTGTACTTATACGCTGACAAATACGACGGCACACCGCCGAGGCTCTACCGAACGCCGGGGGAGATAAGGCGTGACATCTCGGCAATATCCGAAAAAATCCGTGAGACCGAGTCGATGCTGTCGGTACACAACATACTTTTAGAGCTGATTCCCACCTGGGCAGAGGACTCCCCCGAGAGGTGGATTCCCGAGCTGTCTGAGACGGTTGCCGAGGCAGAGGAGGCTCTCGATAATTTAAAGCTGATGAAGGAGGCTCTGGAGGAGCTCAGCCTTGAGCTTTCGGAGGTGCTATGTATGATGAAAAGCTGATGCCTGCCGCCACAGACCGCCTGGTGGTTGCGCTATGCGCCGATTATTTCAGGCGCAAAAGACTTATTGAGAGAAAACAGGCGACCTACACCGTCATTATGGAGTGTCGGTATCTTAATTATCGCATTTTCGACGCCGCCTGCTCGGTTGTCGGGAGTGCCTTGGCAGAGACCTTTATTCGGGAAATAGGCGAAGCCACGGGCTATACGGAAAGTGCAGTAAGCGAGCTTTCCGAGTCGGCCTACAAAAGGAAAAAGAGGGAGGTGAAGTGTGCTATTGCAAAAAGGCTTTCTCTTTTTTAAAATTTTGAATTCCTCCACGCTTTGACATTATTTTCGGGGCGTGTGTGATAGAATTGTTTTACAAAGAAAAGGAGAAACAAAATGCAAAGGGACGTTATTTTATCAGAGCAGGAGGGCAGGCTCACCGCAGCCATTATGTCCGACCTTGATCATCATACCGCAAAGCCCATAAGGGAGAAGATTGATAAGAGGCTTCAGTCAGCCAAGCCGCACACCCTGGTGCTGGATTTCAGCTCGGTGGTGTTTATGGACAGCTCGGGAATGGGGCTGATTATGGGAAGGGCAGAGTGCGCCGCAGCCATCGGCTGTCTCGTCGTGGTTACGGGACTGTCACCTGCGCAGCAGAGGCTTGCAGGTCTTTGCGGCCTTGACCGTGTGAAAAATCTCACCGTCTTGGGGAAAGAGAGGAATTATAAAAGATGAAGAGAAAAATAAACGATATGAAGCTCCGCCTTCCTGCCATAAGCGTAAACGAGGCGGTGGCACGCTCGGTCGTCTCGGCTTTCTGTGCCGAGCTTGATCCCAGCGTTGAGGAGCTGGGCGACCTCCGCTGCGCAGTCAGTGAGGCGGTGACGAACTGCATCGTTCACGCCTACCGCGGCCGCACCGACGAGTGCTATATCTACATATCCGTCAGGCTATACGACAACCGTGAGGTGTCGGTGGAGATTTCAGACAACGGCTGTGGCATTGAGGACCTTGCCATGGCACGTATGCCTGCCTACACCACGGGTCAGCCGGGCGAGAGATGCGGTATGGGCTTCCTCGTAATGGAGAGCTTCACGGACTATCTGGGCGTAAAATCCCGTCCGGGTAAGGGAACGACAGTTCTTATGAGGAAAAATCTCAAACCCTGACCGAAGGAATATAGATGAAAATTAAGGAAGAAAAATCCCGTCCCTACGACGAAAATCTGAGGCTTCTCCGTGCCTGGCGAGAGGGAGACGCATCTGCAGGCGAAAGGCTTGCCGAGCTGAACGCACCTCTGGTATACAGTATTGCAGGCAGGTTTTCGGGAAGGGGAGCAGACGTGTCCGACCTTATTGAAAGCGGCAACATCGGTCTCGTGAAGGCTATGCGCACATTCGACTTTTCCCACGGCGTTGTATTTTCCACCTACGCCGTGCCTCTCATCTTCGGTGAGATCCGCCGCTTTCTCCGTGACGATGGGATAATCAAGGTGTCGAGGGAGGAGAAAAGGCTTTCCGCCCTTCTCTGTGCGGAGCGAGAGCGAAGGCTCAGCTCGGGTGAGTCGGCAGACCTCTCTGCCGTTGCTGCCGCCGTCGGCATATCCGTTCAGGATGCCGCCTCCGCCCTCTTCGCCGCCTCTCCCGTCCGTTCCCTCGAGGAGGCGGCATATGACGACGAGGACTCCGCCACCCTTGGCAGTACTATCTGCGACGAGGACGAGGAGATTCGTCAGTTCGACCGCTTCGCCCTTCGTATGGCGATAGAAAAGCTGAGCGAGACCCATAGGAAGATCATAATTCTTCGCTACTTCCGTGATATGTCACAGACCGAGACCGCCCGTGTAATGGGCATCACCCAGGTCAAGGTTTCGAGGGAGGAGAAGAAAATTATGGATATTCTTAGGCGAGAGCTTTGCTAAAAATTAAATAATTTGTGAAAAAATAGGAAAACTATTGATTTTTCAAAACGCTTGTTATATAATAGTAGGCGTAAGAGTTAGCACTCAAAGACTTAGAGTGCTAAAAACAATAAAAGGAGAAATAAAATGACAATTAAGCCTTTATTTGATAAGGTTGTATTAAAGAGCGCAGAGGTAGAGGAGACAACCAAGAGCGGAATACTTCTCACAGGCAGCGCAAAGGAAAAGCCCCAGATGTCCGAGGTAGTTGCAGTTGGCCCCGGCGGTCCGGTAAACGGCAAGGAGGTCGTAATGACCGTTAAGGTTGGCGACCGTGTTATCGTCGGCAAGTACACAGGAACTGAGGTTAAGCTCGACGGTGAGGAATACACCATCGTTTCTCAGTCGGATATTTTAGCTATTGTAGAGTAAGAAAGGAATAAACTATGTCAAAGGAAATTATTTACGGCATGGACGCCAGAGCCGCACTTCTTCGCGGCGTGGATAAGCTTGCCGATACAGTTAAGATCACCCTCGGCCCCAAGGGTCGTAACGTGGTCCTTGAAAAGAAATTCGGCGCACCCCTCATCACCAACGACGGTGTTACCATCGCAAAGGAGATCGAGCTTGAGGATGCAGCCGAGAATATGGGTGCCAGCCTTGTAAGAGAGGTTGCCACCAAGACCAACGACGCCGCAGGCGACGGTACCACCACCGCAACCCTTCTTGCCCAGGCGCTTATTCACGAGGGTATGAAGAACGTTACCGCAGGCGCAAATCCCATGATCCTGAGAAAGGGTATCTTCAAGGCGGTTGACGCCGCAGTTGCCGAGCTTGCAAATCAGGCGAAGGCTGTGTCGGGCTCTGCCGATATTGCCAGAGTCGGAGCGATCTCTGCATCCGACGACACCATAGGCGAGCTTATTGCCGACGCTATGGAGAAGGTTACCGCCGACGGCGTTATCACCGTTGAGGAGTCCAAGTCTGCCGAGACCTACAGCGAGGTCGTTGAGGGTATGCAGTTCGACCGTGGCTACCTCTCTCCCTATTTTGCAACAGATACAGACAAGATGGAGGCCGTTCTTGACGACTGCCTTATTCTTGTAACCGATAAGAAGATTTCCAACATTCAGGATCTTCTCCCCCTTCTTGAGCAGATCGTTCAGTCTGGCAAGAAGCTGCTTATCGTTGCCGAGGACGTTGAGGGCGAGGCTCTCACCACTCTCGTGCTTAACAAGCTTCGTGGAACCTTCACCGTGGTTGCGGTCAAGGCACCCGGCTTCGGTGACAGACGCAAGGAGATGCTCGTTGACATCGCAACCCTCACGGGCGGCGAGGTTATTACCAGCGATCTTGGTCTTGATCTGAAGGATACCTCTATTGCGCAGCTCGGCCGTGCAAGACAGGTTAAGGTAAATAAGGAAAATACCATTATCGTAGGCGGTGCAGGTGACAGAATCGCAATCACCGAGCGTGTTGCGCAGATCAAGGTTGCCCTTGAGACCACCACCTCCGAGTTCGATAAGGAAAAGCTCACCGAGCGCCTTGCAAAGCTTGCAGGCGGTGTTGCCGTTATCAAGGTTGGTGCGGCTACCGAGGTTGAGATGAAGGAAAAGAAGCTCCGCATTGAGGACGCTCTCAACGCTACCAAGGCGGCTGTTGAGGAGGGTATCGTTGCAGGCGGCGGCGCTGCTCTCGTTAACGTGATCGGTGCTGTTGAAAAGGTTATCGACTCCCTCGAGGGCGATGAAAAGACGGGTGCGCAGATCGTTGCCAAGGCCCTCACCGCTCCCATGAAGCAGATTGCCGACAACGCAGGCATCGACGGTGCGGTTGTTGTTGCCAAGGTTCGTGAGACCGCAAAGGCAGGCTACGGCTTTGACGCATATAACGAGACCTACTGCGATATGCTTGAGTGCGGTATCGTTGACCCTGCAAAGGTTACCAGAAGCGCCCTTCAGAATGCGGCTTCCATCGCATCCACCGTCCTTACCACCGAGGCGGTCGTGTCGGATAAGAAGGAGCCTGCTCCTATGGTTGCTCCCAATCCCGAAATGGGCGGAATGTATTAATAAAGTAAAAAAAGAGCAAACATACAGGATGTAATACTTGTATGTTTGCTCTTTTTTTATACCATTATTTTATCGATGAGATAATTTGCGTCATTTCTTGCGGAGATTCGACACACCCGTTATTAAGCCAAGCTCGGATGATTGCAAAGCTTCCATAATGATAAAATACCTTTACGTATTCCTTCTCTATACTTGCCTCGGAATTTCTAAGAAGACTATAAAGATTTTCATGTAAAGTCGGTACGCCGTATATATGATCAATTAGCTTTTGTTCACTTACGTTTGCAATTATACGAATAATTGTTTCTCTGTTATCGCGCAGAAAGGTTAATATTGTTTTTAAGCGAGAAAACTCGGTGTTTTCGTTTTTAACTATTATAGCTGTTTTTTCGAGCAATTCATTGACAATCTCATTAAGGATGTCGTGCGGCTCACCATAATATTTATAGAATGTGGATCGGTTTATCTGCGCGCTTTGACACAGCTCATAAACGGTTATTTTGTTTATAGGCTTTGTTTCCAATAGCTCTACCAAAGCATTTTTTAGCATAATTTTGCTTAATCTAACGCGTTGATTTTCCAATGAAACACCTCCACTGATGTATATTTAACAACAAAAATGATTAAAATGTCTGTTTTGAAACTTTATGCAGTATATTAGTCGGTTGACTTTTCTACACCTGTATTATATATTAATTATAGCATCAATAAACGGTAGTTGTCAACCGCTTTTTGAGCATTATTTTAAGTATCATTCAGTAAACAGGAGATGAAATTATGGACGTTAAAAAAGAAAAAAAGAAGGCTTTCAAAAAAGCTAAAAGAAGATACCTGCAGCCGTGGAAGGGATTAAGCGGTGCGTTTGTTTTTCTTGCGGTTTTTTCTTTACTTCTGTCGCTTTTGGTCGGAATGTTTGATAATACTATAGCAATAATTACCGGTGATAGGTTTTGGGCGCTTGAAAATGAGGATCCAAACGCAATATATTACTCCGGCGATTATAAGACAACCGCCGAAAGACTTGAGGCAGGCGCAAAAGTAGTATATCAGACTGAACTTGAGGGTGCTACGCTGCTTATGAATGAGAACGATGCGCTACCTCTTAAGCAGGGAAGTGCGATCAGCCTGTTTTCCACCAGCTCTGTAAACGTAGTTTACGGTGGTACCGGTTCTGCAAACGTAGATTCGTCTACCTGCGATAATCTGAAGCAAGCTGCTGAAAAATCCGGATTTAACGTAAATGAAACGCTCTGGAACTTCTATGAGAGCGGAGAGGCTAGCGAGTACGTTCGTGTTGACGGAGGAATGTTTTCTTCTGAAAAAACGCAAACGGTAGAGGCTCCTTGGTCTGTATATACCGACGAGGTAAAGTCTAGCTTCAATCAGTACGGTGATGCGGCCGTGGTTGTTATCTCACGCGTTGGCGGCGAGGATGATGACCTGGAGTTTGCCGAGTATAACTATCTTGAGCTTGATGAAAATGAGAAGGATATGCTTAGCAATATCAAGGCTCTTAAAGATCAGGGTGTTTTCAAAAAGATCGTTGTGCTTATTAATTCTTCTAACGCGCTTCAGATGGACTTCCTTAAAGGCAATCCTTACGGCATTGATTCCGTTATGTGGATAGGTGGCGTTGGCCAGTCTGGTTTGAATGCGGTATGCGATCTTCTCGCAGGCGTTGATGCCGAAGGCAATCAGGTCAGCCCCTCCGGCTCTTTGGTCGTTACATATTGCTATGATAACTACTCGTCTCCCGCGATGGTAAACTTTGCTCCTACAATTTACGGCGGTTGGGAGGAGAGCGGCCTTCCCGATACGGCGGATACATACGTTATCTACCAGGAAGGCATATACGTAGGATATAGATACTATGAAACCAGATATGAGGATACCGTTATGGGTAAGGGTAATACCGTCGGTTATGATTACAGCGCCGACGTTGCGTTCCCCTTCGGCTATGGCCTCAGCTATACTAGCTTTAGCTACAGTGGATATGAAGTTGTATATAATGAAAATGACGATGTGTTTGAGGTAACAGTTATCGTTACAAACACCGGTGATTACTCAGGTAAGGAAACCGTGCAGATCTATGGTCAGTCTCCCTATACTGAGTATGACAAAATCCATGGTGTGGAGAAGTCCTCTGTGCAGCTCGTAGGCTTTGGCAAAACAGAGCTTCTTGCTCCCGGAGAGTCCGAGACTCTTACTATCACTGTAGAGCGCAGATCTCTTGCATCCTACGATGCGAACAATGCAAAGACATATATCCTTGAGGACGGCGATTATTATCTTACCGCTGCTACCGACGCGCACGATGCCATCAATAATATTCTCGCTGAAAAGTGTTATACTACTGATGACGGTATGGATAAGAATGGCGATAAATCTCTCGTTTATAAGTACGTAAACGAAGAGTTTGATAAGGAGACCTATTCGGTATCCTTTAACGGAACTGAAATTACAAATCAGGTTTCCGATACAGATCTCAACTACTATGATGGAAATGATGTAACTGTGACCTATCTTTCCAGAAATGATTGGAATGGCACATTCCCCAAAGAAATTATTGATATTCAGCTCACCGAGCAGATGATCAAGGACCTTGATGCCCTTGTGTATAATCCCGATAATTACGATAGCGTTGATATGCCTGTTATGGGTGCAGACGGAGATCTTAATCTCTTCCACATGATAGGCGCATCCTTCGATGACCCCAGATGGGAGCAGATACTTGATCAGCTAACCTTTGACGAGATGGCTAATATGATAGGCGACGCCTTCCATTGGACCACCGCTATTGAGTCTATTAATGCTCCCGGAACCCGTGATGAAAACGGTCCTCAGGGTCTTACTGCGTCTTTGTTCAAGTTCGGTGCAAAAATAGATACCGTTGCCCTTACCTCTGAGGACGTAATGGCTGCGACGTATAATAGAAGAATTGCATACGAGAATGGCCGTGTGGTAGGCAACGATTGCGTTGATAACGGATATGCGGTTCTTTATGGTCCCGGTAATAACATTCACAGAACTCCTTACTCCGGCAGAAACTTTGAGTATTATTCTGAGGACGGATATCTTTCCGGCCAGATGACCGAGCAGGAGGTTGGCGGCATTGAGGCCCTTGGAGCCAAGGTGGTTATGAAGCACTTTGCTCTTAACGACAACGAGAACGAGCGTGTTGGTATTTCCGTGTGGGCAAATGAGCAGTCTATTCGTGAAATTTACCTTGAGGCCTTCAGACCTGCGTTTGAAAACAGCGACACCGTTGGCGTTATGACCTCATATAGCCGTTGGGGAACTACCTGGTCCGGCTCTGACAGCGGATTGATTAGCGGAATTCTTCGCGGAGAGTGGGGAAGCAAGGGTATTGTAATTTCCGATAACTGCCGCAATCATATGGATGCCGTATCCGGAGTCGTTGCGGGATCATCCGCTTATGACGATATGGCGAACGGCAAGACTGATGACTTCTACGATTATGAAAATGATCCCGTTGTCGTTGCCGCTATGCGTAAGGCTTGTCACTATAACCTTTATACGATTGCTAACTCTCTCGGTATGAACGGCGTTGGCGAGAATACAACTGTAAAAGTAACTACCCCCGGCTTCGTTACTGCCATTGAGGCCGCAAAGATAGTTTCTATTATCGGCGCAATAGCCTTTATTGCAATGTACCTATACAAGCGTATTCTTTTTAGCAAAAGCGAAGAATACGCTCAGTACAAGGAATTCAGAAAATCCTTAAAGAAATGATAAAATAATTCGACCTGCCCTACACAGGGCAGGTTTTTTTCTTGACATATTCTTAAATGTGTATTATAATATAAGAAAACGACGGAGGTCAAAATATGAAATACATAGATTTTCAGGGTAAGAAGATTTCCATGCTGGGCTACGGTGCTATGCGCCTTCCCACCCTTGGAGCAGATGACAAGATAAATTACGAGGAGGCTGAGCGTCTTCTCGACCACGCATATAAGTCGGGCGTCAACTACTTTGACACCGCCTATCCCTATCACGGCGGCAATTCCGAGGTGGTTACGGGTAAGATCCTTTCAAAGTATCCCCGTGAGAGCTATTATCTCGCTACTAAGTACCCGGGTCACCAGGTCCTTGACAGCTACGATCCCTCGGTCATCTTTGAGCATCAGCTGGAGAAGTGCGGTGTTGAGTATTTCGATTTCTACCTTCTTCACAACGTCAGCGAGACCTCTATTGACGTCTTTCTCGACGAGCGCTGGGGAATTATAGACTATCTTGTGGAGCAAAAGCGCCTTGGCAGGATCAAGCATCTTGGCTTCTCCACCCACGGTCTGCCCGAAAACCTTGCGGAATTTCTCGAGGCGGCAGGCGACAAAATGGAGTTCTGCCAGATTCAGCTTAACTATCTTGACTGGACCCTTCAGCGTGCCAAGGAAAAGTGCGAGCTTCTCGCAAAATACAACATTCCGATATGGGTAATGGAGCCCGTCCGTGGCGGCAAGCTCGTTGATAAGCTGCCCGAGGGTGCAAAGGCAGACCTGAAGGCTCTCCGCCCTGACGAGAGCGTGGCGTCCTGGTGCTTCCGTTGGCTTATGACCCTGCCCAATATGGGCGTTATTCTCAGCGGTATGACCACAATGGACCAGCTGACCGATAACCTCAAAACCTTTAGCGAGGATAAGCCCCTCACCGAGACTGAGATCGACAAGCTCTACGCTATTGCCGAGAGCCTGAAGAACAACGTACCCTGCACGGCGTGTCGCTATTGCACCGACGTTTGCCCCAAGGGACTGAATATTCCTATGCTTATTGAGGTCTACAACGACCTTCGCTATGCCCCCGGAGTGAACAGCGCATCCAAGATCGAGTTTATGCCCGAGGATAAGCAGCCCACCGCCTGCATCGCCTGCGGCCGCTGTGTGAAGATGTGCCCACAGCATATCGACATTCCCAAAACACTTATAGATTTCTCCAATCTCCTGAAGACTATTCCCTCATGGAAGGCTATCTGTGCCGAGCGTGCCGAGGCTGCGAGAAAGCTTGCTAAATAACAAAAAACGCCCCAAACGGGGCGTTTTTCTATTGCCTTATTCTTTTCCTGTTTTAATGAGCTTTCTGATTTCTTCACGGATAGCCACACGGCGGAAGTGTCTTTCCTTCTTGTGCTCGGGCATATTTTCAATATGCTTGTGACGCTGGCTGACACGTGCCGAGGGATCGATATCGCCTGCCTTGAGGAGAGCCTCCTTGGTGAGGGCAGGGCCAACAAGCTCGTATACAAGCACCGCAAAGAGGGTGATGGTGGAAACCATCTCACCGATCTCACCGAATGCCTTTGCCTTCATAGCCATACCGAGGGCAACGCCTGCCTGGGGGAAGAGGGTAATACCGAGGTATTTTACGATCTTCTCGTCACAGTGCGAGATCTTTGCGCTGAAGTATGCACCGCTGTATTTACCGACACAACGGGCAATAATATAAACAATGCCAACGAGTACCATAAGGAGATTTCCGAAAACGCTCATCTCAAGCTCTGCGCCCGAGATAACGAAGAACAGCACGAACAGAGGTGCGGTCCACTTGTCAACTCTCTCCATCAGCTCCTCGGAGAAGTCACAGATATTGCAGAATATAGTACCCAGCATCATACAGGTGAGCAGGGAGGAGAATGCGATATGTACACCGAGAATATGGAAATCAAGCTGAGAGAGGGCGATGGTCAGAAGGACGAAGCCGATCGAAACCGAAATACGCTTGGAGTTGGAGTGGAAGAATCGCTCGCAGATGTGGAATGCTACACCCATAACAGAGCCGAGAAGGAGTGATACCACAACCTCAGCCACGGGCTCAACGATAACCGATACAATGTCCACCTGACCTGCGTTCATAGCACGTGCGATTCCGAAGGAGATCGCAAAGATTATGAGACCAACTGCGTCGTCAAGGGCAACGACGGGAAGGAGCATATCGGTCACGGGACCCTTCGCCTTATACTGCTTAACGACCATAAGGGTTGCGGCAGGTGCGGTGGCAGATGCGATTGCGCCGAGAATGATCGCCCCCTCCATAGAAAGAATGTGGGGAATGGCGAAATGCAGGGCAATAAGTGCCAAATCGACAACTAAAGTTGTCACAACTGCCTGAAGAATTCCAACGATGGTCGCCTGACGGCCGATTTTTTTAAGGTGAGAGAGTCTGAACTCGTTACCGATAGAGAAGGCGATGAAGCCAAGGGCAACGTCGCAGACGATGGAGAAGTCGTGTACGTTCTCCATAGA
Source organism: Eubacteriales bacterium (assembly GCA_045126855.1). Lineage (GTDB taxonomy): Bacteria > Bacillota > Clostridia > Oscillospirales > CAG-272 > UBA1740. The sequence goes on from JBGVPG010000005.1 coordinate 28,698, forward strand.
GATAAAGCCGAGACCGGGCACACCGAGAGCACCAAGGCAATAGGGGCCGACCAGGATTCCGGCTACGAGATATGCGGTTACTGCGGGAAGGTCAAGCTTCTTCGTAAGACGGGAGAGAAGAAGACCGATTATAAGTGCGATTGAAAGCGATAATAGAGTTTCCATATCCTTTTCCTCAAAATGTTATTTTTTATTTGCAGTTAGATATTGTACTCCTGGCGGAGAAAAAAGTCAATAATTAAAATAAACAAAAATAAATTATTTTGAGCCAATCTTTTATGCATTATTTATTTTATCCGTTGACTTTAAAATATGTATGTGATATAATACCCAAAGATATTCAGAAAGGAGGAAGAAAATGAAGGAAAATATCAAGCTTTCCGACCACTTTACCTACGGCAGGCTGATCAAATTCGTAATCCCGTCGGTGGTTATGATGATATTCACCTCGATCTACGGTGTCGTGGACGGTCTTTTCGTTTCCAACTTCGTTGGCAAGACCCCCTTTGCGGCGGTCAATATTATCTTCCCCCTGATGATGATCCTCGGCGGATTCGGCTTTATGCTGGGTACGGGCGGCTGTGCCGTGGTTGCAAAGACCATGGGCCTCGGAGAGGATAGGCGTGCTAAGGAATATTTCACCTTTATAACGATATTCACCGCTGCACTCGGCAGTTTTCTTGCCCTGATCGCAATAATTTTCATAAGACCCATCGGCGCACTTCTCGGTGCGGAGGGTGAGATGCTTGAATATGCCGTTCGCTACGGCAGGGTAGTCCTTCTCGGTATGCCCTTCTTCATGCTGCAAAACTCCTTCCAGAATTTCTTTATCACGGCGGAGAGACCTAAGCTCGGTCTCGGTGTCACTGTTCTTGCCGGAGTTACAAATATGGTGCTCGACGCACTGTTTATTGCCGTTTTCAAATGGGGGATTGAGGGTGCTGCCGCAGCCACAGCTCTCAGCCAGTTCGTCGGCGGAATGCTTCCCGTGATCTATTTCGCATCGAAAAACACCTCAAGGCTCGGCTTCGTCAGAACGCCTGCCTACTGGAAGACCCTCCTTGCCGTCTGTTTCAACGGCTCCTCCGAGCTGATGAGCAACATCTCCTCGTCTATCGTTACGATCTTCTATAACTATCAGCTGATCCGCTTTGCAGG
>JBGVPG010000006.1:0-16427 GCA_045126855.1 Eubacteriales bacterium
GGAAGGCGTAAAGACCTATACTTGTACCGTATGCGGCAGAACAAAAACAGAGTCAATTTCCAAAACAACCGATCATATCTTTGGCAACTGGACACCCGACGCGGCAAACGAGGATAAGCATATCCGTGAGTGTGCCTGCGGTGAATTTGAAAGCGGCGATTGCAACTTCAGAGACGGTACTTGTACAGTTTGCGGAAGAGAAAAATCCGAAGAAATCGATGGAATTATTATTGTAATATCCGGAGGAAAAGCGACCTTTGAAGGTAAGGAGACGGCCGCTACTTATAGCAATATCTACGGCGAAAACGCCACCGTTTATATTGCGCAGGAAAACGACGTACTGAAGGTTACCTTGAACGATCAGGAGGGAAGAACCTTCAAGCATTGGGCTTCTGCAACCGGTACAATTATTCCCGATGAAGATTTCTCTATGCTTGTATTGAGAAGCGGTTATTATTATCCCGTATTCGAGGACACCGACGCTAATGCTTTCTCGTCACGTGTGAAGATCTACGAGGGCAACTGCGAAGAAGGCATCCTTTATATGTCTACGAATTCTAAGGGCGACGTCAAGTATGAGGTAGAGTACGTTAATTACGGACACCACGATTTTGCCGAATGCGTAAATCATAACGGTCAGTATCACAAGCAGGTGTGCTTGATCTGCGGCGAGACCGTTTTAGAGGAGCATACCGAATATAACAGCGAGATCGAAAAAGAGGCAGGACATACCGAAGAGGGCCTGATTAAACACGAGTGCTTCTGCGGTCACGTATGGACTGAGACTATTCCCATAACCGATGAGCATACGATCGATTATGACGATTGGCATATCGTAGAGGAGAGCAAGGACGGACAGTACGGCAAATATCGCGTTTACTGTAAATACTGCGATTATTACGAGGAGTATTGGTATTTGGGCGGTTTTGATTTTGTCGGTTTCATTGACGGCAAGATGATCAATTATCAGTACACCTACGGCGGCAAGGTAAGCCATGATGAATACTATTACAGCTATAGAAACGCCGAAGGCAAAAAGGTCTATATCTGGGCGCTTCAATATGAGTATGAATATTCGTCAAATGAGGATTACAACGATACCTTCATCTTTATGTATATAGACGATGAGAATTCCGCAACCATCGAGCCCATATATCTCTCGAAATCCAGGGGTGACAGAAGAGGCGAATTCCTTTGGGCTATTTACGGATATGCTTATGACGTAAACGGCTGGATCGAAACTCTCGATTATCCTGACGATAATATGGGATGCGGTAACGGTATGGTTTTAGGCAACAGTATGAGCGCAAGAGCATCCGTGTTTGAGGCGTATCACGACTATTGGGCTGAAACCTACAACAAATTGCGTATTCCCACAAGCAAGGCATACGACGACCTTTCCGGCACACCCTGGGAGGTTGATTGGGAAGGCAAATCATTCCAGGGCGGTTACTATGACGAAAACGGTGAATACCTTACAACCGGCGGAAGAGAGGTTATCAGCTTTGTAAAGGATCCCGGCGAATCCTACAAAAAGTATATGCACGTTGATAAGGCAACGGGTATTACCTACGGATACGAGGATTACGGTACATATTACAGAACCGTCTTTATAATGAGATCCTATAAAACCATCCTATCCCCCGAGGAATTTGAAAAGCTTGATGCTGCAGGTAAATCGCTTCACTACTCCTACGGTGATATAGAAAAGGATATCAAGTCCTTGTGCGCTAAGCGTAATGCATTCAACAGCTTCACCTTAACCCTGCCCGAAACGGTCGGTGCATTCAGATTTATATTCAGCGATCCCGTTGACTCTGTTGAAATAAGCGGAGATAATACCAACGTTTATTACAATACGGCGCACGTATATAACAGCGGAAGTCCGATTACGCTGACTTGGAATGGCGAAGACGGTCTTGTATTTGACCGTTATGAAATCTGGGACTTCGTAAATCAGAAGTGGGTAGTCCTTTCCGAGAGCCCGAGCTATACCTTCAATACCTCAGACAATCCCAGAAGAGATGCTGCATACGTAAGAGTGGTTTGCCACGAGGTTGACATACCCGTTGAGCCCGGCGAGACCTTCAGAATTACCGTAGAGAACGGATATTTTGAAATCGACGGTGAAATATACCGTGGCACGGTGGAGGTTTCTGCCAATACCCTCGTATACGTATATGCCGATGAACTTGCCGGCAAATCCTTTGAGTATTGGTTAGACGGCAATGGCGAGATATTTGATGATTATCGCTTCAACGCTACCTCTGATATGGTTTTGACCCCTGTTTACACCGATGCCACATACGGTGTATATTGTGAGGGCTGGAATTATGACTCGTACGTAAGCGTTAACGGCGGAGAAATGCATTATACCACCGAGATTGAGGGTAAAATAGGCGATACATTTGAACTGAACACAACCTATAACCCCGATTACGGCTGCACCGTATTCCTCGGCTGGTATATGGAAGCCTACGGCATAAACGGTCCCGAATATATTTTGATAAGCGACAGCCAATCCTTCACTTACACAATAACGGGCGAGGAAACCGGCTTCTTATATTCAGTATGGACAACGGGAGAAAATCCGTTTATTAAAAAGTTCGTTGATATCAGAGTAACAAACGGCTTCGTTTCCTACGCCGGCGGCGAGGCCTCGGAGAACTTTGACAATGCATATTCTGCTATAAGCCTCTGTGCGAGCGGAAGAGTCAACTTCTACGACGATCCCACCGACAAAACCCTTTATACAGCCTGGGATATAGCATACAGATATGAGCTTGATGGCGAATTGGAGCACGAAATAGCCGAATCCTATGAGGATGAGTATGGCTACTATCCTGCCGAATATTGGGTAAATGATCCGGATTATAGCTATCCGGACGGTGTAATTAACGTTACGGGAACTATCAGGTCGAGCGAGGATCCGGATGAAAGCGAAGCAATATAAGATATCGGGCGGCAAGTTCCGCTTGCCGCCCGATAAAGTAAACGACTAGTTCAATAGATTAACGAATAACGTTCTATTACCGATAGAAAAGCACTACACCTCAAACGGTAGTGCTTTTCCGCTCGAAGGAAAAATAAAAGACGAGATGACCTAAGCCATCTCGTCTTTTTGTGTAATAACACACTCGTTGATACAACGAACTACCGAAGGTAGCAATTGTGCATTGTCTTGACGACTTGTTTATTTAATGGCCACTATGACCGCCGCAGTTATGCGTGCCGCAACCGTGGTTGCCGCAGCTGTGAGCACCATCGTTGTGCTCGTGATCGTGGTGGTCGCACCTGACATTGGGGTTATAGCCGAGATTGTTCGCAAGATACGCCTTTACTGCTGCGTCGCAAGCTCCGCTGACACCTCCATAGAGCTTGATACCCGCATCGGCAAGTGCCATCTGCGCACCGCCTCCGATGCCACCGCAGATAAGAACGTCTGCTCCGATTGTTTTTAACAGACCGGCTAAGGCACCGTGACCCTGTCCGTTGGTATCAATTACTTCAGAGGATATGATTGTATTATCCTCAATTTCATAGACCTTGAACTGCTCCGTATGACCGAAGTGCTGAAAGATTTGTTCGTTTTCGTAAGTAACTGCAATTTTCATATTGTTGTTTCTCCTAATCAAATATTACATTTCCCAGCTTCCCAGCCAATTCGAGAATTCCATATAGATCTTCTGCATTTCGGCCACAAGCTCATCACCTTTATTGAGCGTGAATACCCAATCCTCTTTGCCAAACTTTTCAACGTATTTGTATTCGGAAGTGTAATTTTGGTTTTCAAGCTCACCGAGTGCCTTGTTTGCAAGTGCTTCCGCTTTACGCACGTTGGCAACGAGATCCGCAAATGCAGTTTTATCTACTGCCTCAATTTCGACTACGATAGAGTCAAAGTACCCCTCCTTATAGCCGTAATTGTACTGCGCACCGTCATTATAGATAAAGCGTTCTGCATCGCTTGCATACAGATAATAACCCGGAACGGTTTCGCCGTTTTCATCCGTATAGCTATTGACGAAATAAGTATTCCAAGCACACAGGAATCTGACGTAATTATACATTTTGTAGATATCGTTAACTACGTCGGTATTTGCAATCTTTTGCCAAAGCGCCATATCCTCTGAAAGATCCTCGGCTTTAATTATGGTATAGGTCGCATCTACGATCTTACAGCAGAATTCATATCCGTACATATCGGTAAAGGGCTTATCTTCGCTTTCGGACACCTCAAGAGTTCCTACTACCTGAATTGCTTGAGTCGTGTATGGGAATGATTCGCCTTTTTGGGGGTATATTTCCATAGTGTTGGAAAGCTGTGAGGTATTAGGTACACAGAAGGGACAGCTCTGATACGGTAGATTCATTAAAAACATAAACGAGCCGTCAACAGGTGAGCTTGTCGCCATATAACCGCTGATGGTAACAGTTGTTCCGTCAAGGGTTTTCAGATAATCGTATCCGGATGCAGCCTTGAAGCTGAGCTTGGTAACGTTTTCTCCATTTGGATCAACGGTATCGTCCTTATTACAGGCAGAAAAGGTTGAAGTCATAATGGCAAGTAACAGAAAGATTGCCGTAAATTTAATAAAAATGCTTTTCGTTTTCATAATCAATCCGCAATACTATCCTTTCTGGACATACAGAACGTCCAAATTACCGTGGGAAGCACGCTGATGATAAACACGGCAAGAAGAATAATGAATTCCATCGGATAGACCTTGGTCATATTCAGCACGACACCCATGGACTCAACGTAACCGTTCATAAGCGACATACAAATTCTTGATACGCCGAATGCAAGAATAACCGATACAAGTCCCATAATGCTGTTTTGTATGATATAAAGAAGATTGATCTTCTTCATACTGATTCCGATCAGGCGCATCAAGGATATTTCCTTTGCCGAGTGATACATATTAAGAAGCGTGATGATCGAGATGATCATAATGTTCATAATTAGTATAACGGCGCAAAGCACAAACACGATATATTTCGTGTCATCGGCATCACTCAGAACGTCACGAACGATGCTCATCGGCTCGATTGCCTGAAGGGTGTAGTTGTCGCCGTCATCGGTGGTAATAATCTTGCCATCGTATTCCTGAACCAGCTGCATGGCATATCCGGGATTCTTCGTATTTATAAGTATAGCACAGACTGTACCGTGGGTATGATGATGCTCCTCGCCTTCTTCGTGCTCACCGTGTTCCTCACCGTGATCGTGCATATCCCAAAGGGTTTTGATTTGAGTAAATACTACGTTATCAAAGGAGGAATGGCTTTCTTCAAGGATACCGACGACGGTGAGTCCTTGGGTATGAGTATCCGTGCCGCTTGCGGAGTGGCTGGTATAAATCAAATCTCCAACCTCAAGATCACAGTACTTTGCGATATTGGAACCTACTACGGCTTGCATCGTTTCGGTAGCCGTAAACATTTCACCCTTTGCAACCGACTTGTTTTTCAAATAAGCAGGGGTGGTTCCGACTACGTTATATCCGTTATAATTATCTGCCATCGCAAAAGGAATCACGGAAGCAACCCGCTGATCCTGCTGCAAGGAGGATACAACCGAATATGGAATAGTTCCTACGGGAGAGTCGGTAAAATACATAGTATTCATAGCAAGCTGCGTGTTGCTTCCGGCAGGACCGACGATAGCGGAATAATACTGTGCACCCGACGTAATACCTTCATCAACCTGAGTTGCTACGTTAAAGGCAAGGACGCCGATGCCCGCGGAGATAACGATAGAGAGGACGATCAGAATGATCTGTACCTTTTTGATCGCCATATTTTTTAACGCAAATTTTAACATCTCAATCTACCTCCTTTAAGGTAACCGTATCTCGCATTCCGCCGGTCATTTCATTCATATCTATGACCTCGTCGAAATACTTTGCAAGGCGGTCGTCGTGGGTGACAGCAATTAAAGTTTTGCCGCGCGAGACTTCGATCAATTCCTTAATAACCTGTTCGCCAATGGCAAAATTGAGGTTGCCGGTAGGCTCGTCCGCAAGAATAATGTCGGGATGCTTCACAAGAGCGCGTGCAATAGCGACTCTCTGCTTCTGCCCTCCGGAAAGATGCTTGATCTTTGCGTTTTTCTTTTCGTAGATATCAAGGGAACGGAGCATATCGTCCATACCCGAAATATCCACGCCTTCAAGACGGAGAATGCCGATATTATCAGCGACCGTCATATCGTTTATCAGCTTGAAATCCTGGAATATATAGCCGATCTTTTCGATTCTGAATTTGTCCTTTACCTTTTGCGCGGCTACACTCATTTCTACGCCATCAATCACGATGGAGCCCTTTGAGGGTGAGAGAATACCTGCAATCATATTGAGCAGAGTAGATTTTCCACATCCCGATGCGCCGAGCAGCATATAGGATTTACCGGTCTCAAAGGTGATATCACGGTATTCGATCTCGGTCTCATTTTGAAACTGTTTGCCGAGATTTTTAATTTCAATCATATGTTTTTTCCTTTCGTTTTTTAAGATTTGATCTAATTAAAAAATCAAGTCTTAATCCGAAAGCTTCACCTTAAGGGCAACCGGAGTAGCTTGATTGCCCGATGGTATAGATTTATATGAGCTTGAAATTGTAAACACGATATTTGCGAATTGATATACAACTGCAAGAAGTGCAAGACCGATAAGCGTGTTGCGTGAGGTCTCAATTAAAGCGCAGACAGTACAGTCGGGACGGGCGCAGTCGTGTACATGAGGCAAAAAAACAATAGAGGTATAGCCTACGATTATTAATATGCACAAAAGGGCAACGATGCTTTTCCAATTCTTGCTTCGCATTTTTCCTATACCTCCATTTCTAAAATATTAATTCTGCGTGAAAACGCTATTTATTCCTCATCACTTTTTTGTTCACAGTGCTTTTGACATCCTCCGCATCCGCAGTGCGCTTCTTCCCCATCACAAAGATGGTAATCACCACCCTCTATGCGAATTGTATATCCGTTCACAAGAGCTGAAGCAAGCTTCTTTCTTGCAGTATCACAAATAAGCTGTGCTGTCGCGCGAGAAACATGCATATATTCAGCGCATTGCTCCTGAGAAAATCCTTGATAATCCACCAAACGAATGCATTCGTATTCATCAACGGTCAAAACGACCGCTTCATCTTTGGCTGAATTAGCAACAAATGTATCTGCGACAGGCATTCTGCAAACCTTACGGCATTTTCTCGGTCTTGGCATCTCACATAGCTCCTTATTTTTGGTATATGCCAATTATAGCATAGTTTTTGGTATATGTCAATAATGTTTTTATAAGTCAACAATTATCTTTATTTGTTTTGAGAATAATAAGTCCTCCACCCACGCACAAAAAAACGAGATGACCTAAGCCATCTCGTACAAGGCGGAGGACTCGGTCTCCTCGCGGACTACGCTCGTCAGTCAGTCGTGGCTCTGACAGTCCACCGGACTGTCATTCACTACCGCTCCCCTTCGAGTCCGCCCACCCACGCACAAAAAAAGACGAGATGACCTAAGCCATCTCGTACAAGGCGGAGGACTCGGTCTCGCGCGAACTACGCGCTCGGTCTTCCGCGGCTCTGACAGTCCACCGGACTGTCATTCACTACCGCTCCCCTTCGAGTCCGCCCGCCCACGCACAAAAAAAGACGAGATGACCTAAGCCATCTCGTCTTTTTTGGCAGGGGCGGAAGGACTCGAACCCACGACCCATGGTTTTGGAGACCAGTACTCTACCAACTGAGCTACACCCCTATGCACCCGTATATTATACCCGACTTTTCACGGTTTGTCAAGAGCTTTTTCAAAATTTCCTGAGGTTTATTTTATCGGCAAAGGGCGATCTTTCAAAAAAAGGTTGAAAAATCCATATATTTATGTTAAAATAGTATAATCAGCACATGAGAAAGGATATATCCGTGAAAAAGCACAGATATCTTTGGGAGATATTCATCTCCCTTTTCAAGATCGGACTGTTCACCTTCGGCGGTGGCTACGCCATGATAGCCCTCATCGAAAACGAATACGTCACCAAAAGAAATTGGATAACCAAGGAGGAGTTCCTTGACCTGGTTGCCATTGCCGAGTCCACACCCGGACCGATCGCCATAAACGCCGCAACCTACGTTGGCTACAAGCGGTCGGGCGCACTGGGTGCAATGGTTGGCACGGTGGCTATGTGTCTTCCTTCCTTTATCATAATATACACAATATCGCTATTCCTCGACGCATTCCTGAGCTTCTCGCTCATTGCCAGCGCATTCCGTGGCATTCAGGTCTGCGTGGTCTACCTCATCATCTCGGCAGGAATCAAGATGGTGCGCAGCATGAAGCCCGACCCACTTGCCACCTTTATTCTGGTGGCGGTCAGCTCCTGCATGGTGCTCTTTGCCCTTCTTGCCGTTAAATTCTCCTCGGTGCTTTACATAATCATCAGCGCACTTATCGGTCTTGCGGTATATTTCGCCAAGCTGATAAAGGAGAGAGGGGAGGCTAAGAAATGATCTATCTTCAGTTATTTTTGACCTTCCTTGAGATCGGGGCGGTCGCCTTCGGCGGCGGATACGCCATGATCTCCTTCATCCGTGACAAGGTTCTTGCCAACGGCTGGCTCACCGAGGGTGAGCTGCTGAACATCATCGCAGTTGCCGAGTCAACCCCCGGCCCCATTGCGGTAAATATGGCGACCTTCGTCGGTGCGACCCAGGGCGGTCCTCTCGGCTCTGCCCTTGCAACTCTCGGAGTGGTGCTTCCCGCATTCCTGATTATGCTGCTTATTGCGGCGGTGCTGAAGAACTTCCTTGAGTACCAAGGCGTAAAGGCGGTTATGCGCTGCGTCAGACCCTGTGCCATTGCCCTTATCCTCGGCACGTCCATCACCCTCTTTATGAGTAATCTTCTGGGAATTACGAAGGGTATTGCAGGCGGAATTTCTCCCGACGTCAAGGGACTTATCCTGCTGGCGATCATCTTCCTAATTTCCTTCGTTATCAAAAAAATATGGGGCAAAAAGCCCTCACCCATACTGATGATCGGCATCTCCGCCCTTCTCGGTATAATATTCTACGAGCTGATCTAAAGGAGACAAAAATGAAGCTACTTGTAATTATTTTAGCCCTTGTGGGCGTCGGCTACTCGGTTATTCTCAACCTCTACAAGCGTCGCTCGGCTGAAAATCCCATTCCCGAAAGCGTTTCTGACGTTTACGACGACGAGACCTACACCAAGTGGCGTGCATACAACGCCGAGCACTCCCGTCTCGACCTTATCTCTTCCATCGTTTCGGGCGTTGCAAACCTTATTCTTCTCGGACTTAACGTATATTCGGCATTCGCAGGGCTCTTCCCTGCCGACCCCGTGGTACAGACCCTTGCGGTAGTGCTTATTGACGTGGTGGTAAGCGAGATCGTTCACCTCGGCTTCAGCTACCACGGTACGATGGTTATCGAGCAGAAGTACGGCTTCAACAAATCCACCAAAAAGACCTTCGTTACCGACAAGATCAGAGGCTTTATCCTCTCTGCCGCCCTGTCCCTTGCCATTGCCTTCCTTCTTATGGCGCTTCACAACTGGCTGGGCGACTACCTCATCATCCTCTTTGCGGCGGTGATGTTCCTCTTCAGTCTGCTTATCTCCTTCCTCTATCCCCTGCTCAGCCGCATCGGCAACAAGTTCGAGCCCCTTGTGGAGGGTGAGCTTCGCACAAGACTTATGGAGCTTCTCACCAGCCACGGCTACAAGGTGCGTGACATCAAGGTTATGGACGCCTCCAGAAGAACCACCAAGCTGAACGCATATTTCACAGGCTTCGGCTCATCCAAGACTATCGTTCTCTTTGACAACCTGGTAAACGCCATGACCCCCGACGAGATCTGTGCGGTATTTGCCCACGAGCTTGGCCACGGTCTTCATAAGGACGTGCTGAAGCTTCAGATAATCAATATCGGCAACTTCCTTCTTATGGCGGTTGCAGCCTGGCTCGCAGTTTGCAGCAGCGTGATCCACGAGGCATTCGGCTTCGGCGAGGTAAATTACGGCTTTGCCTACATACTTATCGGCATCTTCATTTCGCTCATCCAGCCCCTGACCTCTATGGTTATCAACGCACTCTCACGCAAGTTTGAGTACCGTGCCGACCGTCAGGCGGTTACCGAGGGCTACGGTGAGGCTATGATCCACGCCCTGAAGAAGCTTGCAAGAGAGAATTTTGCAGAGCTTGCCCCCACCCGTATCAGCGTTCTTCTCGAATACAGCCATCCCCCGCTTGCAGATAGAATTTCCGCCGTACAGGCTCAGATTTCTAAAAAGGAGGACTAAAATATGTCATCTAAGGTTTACTTTTCCAGAACGATAACCCCCGAAAAGGTGCTTGAGCTCTACGATATGCTCGGCAAGACCCTTGACGGCAGAGTTGCCGTAAAGGTACACTCGGGTGAGAAGGGCAATCAGAACTTCCTCCGCCCCGACTTCTGGCGTCCTGTGATCGAGCGTGTCGGCGGCACCGTAGTTGAGTGCAACACCGCATACGACGGTGCGAGAAACACCACCGAGCGCCACAAGAAGCTCTTTGAGGAGCACGGCTGGACAAAATATTTCGACGTTGACCTCCTTGACGCCGAGGGACCCGACCTTGAGCTTGAAATTCCAACCGGTAAGGTCATTAAGAAGAACTACGTGGGCAAGGACATCGAAAACTACGACTCCATGCTGGTTCTCTCCCACTTCAAGGGTCACCCCATGGGTGGCTTTGGCGGAGCGTTAAAGCAGCTCTCCATCGGAGTTGCCTCCTCTTACGGCAAGGCGTACATTCACGGTGCAGGCGAGGTGGAGAAGATATGGTCGAGCGACCACGATTCCTTCCTCGAATCTATGGCAGACGCCGCAAGCTCTGTGGTTGACTACTTCAAGGGCAATATCCTTTACGTAAACGTTATGAAGAATATGAGCGTTGACTGCGACTGCTGTGCGATTGCGGAGGATCCCTGCATCGCCGATATCGGAATTCTCGTTTCCGACGATCCCATCGCCATCGACCGCGCCTGCGTTGACCTTGTATACGCCTGCTCCGACCCCGGCAAGCCTCATCTTATCGAGAGAATTGAGTCGAGAAACGGCACTCACACCATCGATGCGGCAGAGGCCCTCGGCTTTGGCAGCACCGACTATACACTTATTGAGATCGACTAAAGGAGACTGATAACTATGCAGACCACGAATATTGCTACAAAGCGTAAAAACCTTCTTCTCCGTGTGCAGAAGGGACATTTCGCAACCAGCCACAGCCATATTAACTACTTCATCGACGTTACGATGCAGAAATCCCGTCTCTCCGAGGCGAAGGCGGTGGCAAAGGAGCTTCTCTCCTACTATCAGACCACAACGATTATCGATACAATTCTCTGCCTTGACGGTATGCAGGTGGTTGGCACCTGCCTTGCCGAGGAGCTGACAAACAACAACTTTATGAACCTCAACGCCCACGGAACAATCTACGTTGTCACCCCCGAGTACACCTCGGGCAGCCAGATAATCTTCCGTGACTCCATCGCCCCTGCTATCACCGGCAAGAACGTTCTTATCCTCGCCGCGTCGGTAGTTACCGGCTACACCGTAAAGTCTGCCATTGAGGCTATCACCTACTACGGCGGCAGAGTTGCAGGTATTTCGGGCATCTTCGCCACCGTGGACAAGTACCTCGGCTACGACGTTGTTTCCGCCTTCAACCCCAACGACCTTCCCGGCTACTCATCCTTCGCACCCCACGAGTGCCCCCTCTGCCGTGCAGGCAACCGCATCGAGGGTCTGGTAAACAACTTCGGATTCTCTAAAATCTAAATTTGACATATTAAAACAGCCAAAATGACAACATTACGTTGCATTTTGGCTGTTTTTTCTTTATTTTTCGTTTTTTCTGTCAAGAAGCTTTTGATAGATTTCCTCGGGGATATTCAAATTTCCCTTGCCTACTCCAAGCCGGACGTCAGGCTTTACGAGGCCGTGGAAGTCGCTGCCACCGCTTTCAAGGAGTCCAAATTCTCTGGCGATCGCCTTCGACACAGCAATCTGCTCGTCGGTATAAGAGGAATGCATGGTCTCAATGGCATCGAGACCTACCGAGATAAGCTTGGGGAGCATAGCCCGAAGAGCATTAGCGTCAATATCCTTTAGGGGGTGTGCAAGGACGCTTACCGCACCGATGGAATTTAAAAATTCAATTGCCTCGGGCAAACCGAGTCTCACGGGCGGAACGTAAAGGCCAATCTTCACGTCAAGATATCTGTTAAAAGCATCCTGGACAGACTCGGCGTATCCCATCTTCACCATCTCGGCGGCAAAGTGGGCGCGATTGGTATTACCCTTGACGTTTCTCGCACGGATATTCATGTAATCCATAGGGCAGCCAATATCACACAGCTTCTCAAAGAGAGCAAGATTACTTATCTCCTTGAGTGCAATAAACTCATTACAGAGGGTCTCCACCGCCCAATAATGCTCGGGATCGATGAACAGACCGACGAGGTGGAACTCCTTTCCCTCGTATTCGGTGGACAGCTCGGTGCCGCCGATAGCCCTTACCCCCTCCCTCTCAGCCTCGGAAAGGAAGTCCGAAAGTCCCGACGTTGTGTTATGGTCGGTCAGGGCGATTATTAAATTTTTCTCCTTTGCAAGCATAACAAGCTCTCTCGGTGAGCAGCTTCCGTCAGAGTGGACGGTATGTGTGTGCAGATCGCATTTCATTTTCTTTACCTTTTACTTCTACCCGACAGGGGTCGGTACGTTTTACAATGAGATTATACCACAGAGAGAGCCTAAATGTCAAGAAATTAAAAATTTACAAATAAGTTATAGACAAAAGTCGCTTTCGGTGATATAATAAGACAAAAATAACAGGACCTTATAAGAAAGGACAAACCCAATGAACCTAACTCCCGAGAACAGGAAGAAGCTTACGAAATGGCTTATCGGCATTGCCGCCGCCTGCATACTGATCTTCCTTGGTCTTCAGAATATATCCGCAGTGGCAGACGCATTTGGCTGGCTGATCGGCATTGCAATGCCCCTTTTGGTCGGCTGGGGTATTGCAATAATTGTAAACGTGCCCATGCGCTTCCTTGAGAACCACCTGTGGAGGAAAAGCAAAAAGCCCTTCCTCATCAAGATCAGGCGTCCCGTCGCCCTGATCCTTTCTCTTGTATTCATTCTGGGCGTATTGGCAGGAGTGGTAATCGTAGTCCTGCCCACCCTTATCGACACTATCACCGTTTTCGTGGAATCGGCTATTGAGATAGTCGGCAAGCTGAACTCCGAGAACAAGGAGGATATCGCCGCCCTGCCCTTTGGCAAGCTGCTTCTCGAGATCAACTGGAATGAGCTTGTAAACTCGCTGAAGAATTGGCTGCAGGAGAGAGCGCACTCCATCGTCGACACCGCATTCGGCACGGTGACGTCGGTTGTGGGAACCATAATCGATATGTTCCTCTCAATCGCCTTTGCCATCTACCTGCTCTGCAGTAAGGAGACCCTGAAGCGACAGATCACGCGCGTGGTGCGTGTCTGGTTCCCCGAAAAGAAGGCAGGCTGGCTTATTCACGCCGCCAGAATTATGAACGTTAATTTCCGCAGCTTCATCGCAGGTCAGTCGCTGGAGGCTGTTATCCTCGGCATTCTCTGCTTCATCGGTATGCTGATCTTCCGCTTCCCCTATGCGGCTATGATAAGCACCATGGTGGGTGTCACCCAGCTTATCCCCATAATCGGCGGATTTATCGGCGGCGGCATCGGTGCCCTTATGATCCTTACAATCGATCCGATGAAGGCACTTTGGTTCGTAATTTACCTCATCGTCCTTCAGATCTTGGAGAATAACCTCATCTATCCCAAGGTTATGGGCACACAGGTTCATCTCTCCTCGCTGATCATTCTTGCGGCAGTCACCCTCGGTGGCGGAGTTGCAGGTCCCGTAGGTATCCTCCTCGCCGTACCCGTAGCCTCCACCGCCTACACCCTCCTGAAGGAGGCAACCGCAAAGCGTGAGCAGATGATGCAGACCGCCGAGCCCACCTGTCCCGACACAGCGGCAGCGCCCACCCCCGAGCCCACGGCAACCCCCGAGCCCGAGAAAAAGCCCGACCCCAAGGCTCAAAAGCCCAAGAAGAAAACCAAAAAGACCAAATAATAGCAGAAAACACACCCGAGGGTGTGTTTTCTTTTTGCATATTCAAAGGCAAGCACCGATCAGCGCCTTTTGATCTTCTTCCCCGTCAGCTCGTGGCTGATGCCGAGAAGCCAGGATATGCAGTCGCCGTCGCACTCGGCGAGATCGACGGTCAGCCAATGGGTCTTGTTCATGTGGTAGGCTCGGTATACGCCCGGCTCTGCGCCCACAATAGACTCGATCACCTCGGGGGCGCACTTGAGATTTACAACCTCCGCCCTTCCCTCTCGCATAGGCGAGAGCTTGGAGTATGAAATGTTCATGGCCAGGGCAAACCACTTGCCACTCTCGTGGCGAAACACTCCCGTCTCAAAGTCCTCCTCAAAGGGATAATCCGCCCTGACACCGTAGGTGTCAAGGACCAGCGCCTCAAATTCCTTCCTCGTCATGGCGTCTCCTTTTAATCCTAATTTCGTTCATAAGGGTAAATCCCAAAATCATAAGTCCTCCGATTGCCTGCCATACCGACATTCTCTCCCCAAGGAGAGTCACCGACACAAGGACCGCCACCAAAGGGTCGATATAGCTTAACACTGCCACGCTCTGCCCCTCGAGGTTGCCAACAGCGGAAAAATACATACAGTAGGCAAGCCCGGTGTGAAGGAGTCCGACGATAAGCAGATTGATCCATCCGCCGACCCGAAGCTCGGTGATATGCACTCCGTCCGTCAGCAGGACGTACGGAAGAAGAATGATTATGGCGGCAGCAAACTGAAGCAGCGTTCGCCCTACGGGCTCGATGTTTTTGATAAGCTTGTTGATCAGAACCACCATGGCGTAGAACACCGCCGCACCGAGGCCGAAAAGTATGCCCAAAAGATCGTCTCCGCTGCCACCGACACCCGTGATCAGCACAAGACCAAGGGTGGACCCTGCGAAGCAGAATATCTGTTTTTTCGTCAGCCTCTCCTTGAAAACAAGTGGGCAAAGAATGGTGACGATAACAGGCGCAAAATAGTAGCTCAGGGTGGCAAGCGACACCGTGGTGCGCTTGTACGCCTCAAAAAGCAGCATCCAGTTTATGCCGAGGGCTGCACCCGAGGCAAACAGTAGCACCGCCTCCCGTCCCAGCGACATGAAATCAATTTTCTCGCCACGAAGGACAAGAAGTATGCCTATCATTGCTACCGCAAGCAGAGCACGCCATAGTGCGATCTCGCCCGACGGCAGCGGAATGCCCCTGACGAACACCCCAACCGTGCCGAACACCGCCATCGCCAGCGCCATAAGCAAGCGTGAATTTATCTCTTTTTTCATAATAAAAACTCTCAATTCAAGGTTATGCTTTTAACAACATTATAGCACATCTCCGACAGCTTTGCAAGTGATTAGAAAAGCAAAGGGAAACCTGCCAAAAAGATTGTCATTTAACCTTCCTTTTGGTAGGAGCAAAGAAGAAAACAAGCCGTTTTCCATACGTGGTGTGGTAAAGGGCGTGGGGTAGATGCTGTTAAGCCTTTAAGCTTTGCACATTTTAACGCAACGTGTTGGAATGTGTGAAGGTTAAATAAACCGTTATTTTTTTCATTGCCAACCGTGTGCATTGTATAATATTAAAATGAAGTAAAAGGTGTTTTTTCTTCTCTCAGAATCATAAATTCATCGGAATAATTGTGGTTACAGGAGTATGAACCTACACCAATTCCCCTCCACAATATTTAGCAAATAGCAATTCTATGTGCTAATAAATCGCAATTATCAAAGCTTTTTAGCCAAACTTGGCTTGCTATAAATTAGCACTCTATTAATACAAGTGCTAATGTTTACATTTAAAATACAATTTTGTAATTTTTGTGTAACATTTTAGGTATATCATTATTCTCGTAAAAAGAGGCGCGAGATCAAGGCGCCAGCATCCCGTATAAACTGATCTCTTTTTGCAAATCATACAAAAATAAATCTATAAGGAGGATTCTGTTATGTTTGAACTTACACCCTTTGCACGCAAAAACCATTTTCTTGGTTCCTATGAACCTTTCAAAGCGATGGAGGAATTTGACAAGAATTTCTTCGGACATCAGGTTCCTGCCTTCAAGACCGATATTCGCGAGACCGAGAACGCATACGTTCTTGACGCTGAGCTCCCCGGCTTCTCTAAAGAGGATATCCACGCAGAAGTCAGAAACGGTTACCTCACGATACACGCTGAACACAAAACCGAAAATGAAGAAAAGGACGAAAAGAATAATTATCTCAGAAGAG
>JBGVPG010000007.1:0-60165 GCA_045126855.1 Eubacteriales bacterium
CTTCCCCACTATCAGCGAGACAATGCCACAGGTACACATTAACACCGAGGACGGCAGTAACAGTTGGGCTACCAGATACAACAGAGGCGACAAGCTTGCAGGCAATATCAAGTACGTAAACGCCACCGTAAGCGTCGAAGAATGTGAGGAGGAATATATCCTCACCGACATTGAAGCAGAGGTAAAGGTACGCGGTAACTACACTCTCGAATATGAGAAAAAACCCCTGCGCATAAAGTTTAAAAAGAAGCAGAACATGCTCGGTCTCCACGAGGGCGAGAAGTACAAAAACTGGGTTCTCCTTGCCGATTGGAAGGATCTCTCCATGACCAATAACACCGTAGCCTTCTACCTCGGAAAGACCATTCTCGGCTCGGACGGCTACTACTGCACCGATTTCAGAAACGTTGAGGTATATCTTAACGGTGAGTATTGGGGCGTATATCTTCTGGTTGAGCAGCAGGAGGCCAAGGACGGACGAAGCAGCGTTCCCGAGGTTGAGGACGATTACACAGGTAACGACATCGGATATTTCTTCGAGTACGACGGATATTACGCCGACGAAAATAATATGCCCGACGGCGATCCCACCTTTACTATGAATCACCAGGGTCTGCCTGCAAGCAGCAACGGATACACCGTAAAGAGCGATATTAACGCAGACAGCCAGCTCACCTTCCTTCAGACCTATATGAACAATATAATGTATATTGCCCATCAGGCAACCAAGGGAAGATACTACAAATTCGACGAGAATTACAACGTCGTTTCTGCAGGAAAGGGTCAGAGCGCCAAGGATATCATCGGATCGGTCATCGACCTTCAGTCGCTGGTTGACATTTATATCCTTAACGAGATCGCAAAGGATCTTGACGTAGATTGGTCCAGCTTTTATCTCTCGCTCAATATGACGGCAGAGGGCAATAAGAAGCTCACCTTTGAGGCGCCCTGGGACTTCGACTCCAGCTTTGGCCTCGTGTCCCGTGACAACTGTGCCTCCACCACCGGCCTCTATGCAGCCACCAACGCAAACCCCTGGTTCCAGCTTGTAACTAGCCAGGATTGGTTCTGGGAGATGGTATACGAGAAGTGGGCGGAGATGAAGGAGCACGGCGTTTTCGAAAACGTCTTTGAGCTTATCCGACTCGAGAAGGAAACCTACAAGAATTACTACATAAAGAACTACCAGAAGTGGTCCTCCCGTGTATGGTACGGCAACGACGAGTGCGTTTCCCAGATCAACAGCTACCGTGATATCAACACCGCACAGGGTCTGGCGGCCGATTATCTGATCAACTGGCTCACCGCACGTATCAGCTGGCTCGACAGCCAGTGGAACAGGGTTGAGATCCCCATGGAGGAAATTCCCGAGGATGCAAAATCCTACGTCTACGAGGCAGAGGATGCAAAGCTCGGTGGCTTCGTCTCCGACGCAGTGCGCTATAACAGAGATTACGCCAGTGGAAATGCATACGTCGGCAGAGTTGACAACGGCAATACCCTGACCTTCACCGTAAATGCGGAGGAAGCAGGAGAGGCATATCTCTTCGTCGGAGTAAGCAAGCGCAACGTTAACCGCTATATTTCCGAGTTCTTCAGCATCACCGTAAACGGCAAGGTTGTAAGCGTATTCCCGAACACTCTCCCTGCGATTTCCGGCGGTGAGGAGGATTGGCACGTTTTCGTCAGCGTAAGATTTGCCGATATTGAGCTTCAGGCAGGCGCAAACACAATCGTCTTTACCGTAATAACCACCGACGGAGCAAACTTCGATTACATTGAGATTTACTCCGAGGATGAACTTAAATAAAAAACGCCCTCTCATAGCAATATGGGAGGGCTTTCCATTATAAAAAGGGCGAGGATTTCTCCTCGCCCTATATTTTGGGAATGATATTAAGCGTAAATTACGCTGGGCATATCCCACTGCTCCTTAAGAGTATAGGTTCTGCCGTTAAGCTCAACGCTCTTGGTAGCTGTATCAACCTTAACGTCGCCGTTAGTGCCGTTCCAGGGATTGCCGTCTATTCGAAGGTGAGGCCAAACCTCTTTCGTGTAGTCGGTAATGTCGAACTTGAATACTACAGTGTTGCCGTTAACGGTGAAGCTCTCATATGCGTAAATAGTGCTTCCGTCGAAGAACTCGAAGGTCGCGGGATCATAGCCGTTTACGTTATAGGTGAGAGTGTAGTAAACTCTGTCGTTCTCAATGAAGAGATCCGCGCCGGTAATCTCGGCAGCACGAGGAGCAACCTTCTTATCTGCCTCGATAACCATAGGACCAACGTTAAGACCGCCTGCAGCAGTAATGTCACATCTGATGGTGTGCAGACCTGCCTCAAGAGCAACGCCCTCGATAACGAGCTGCTGAAGATTCCACCAAGCAAGGTCGCCCTCGCCTGCGGGAAGTGCAAGACCGCCGATATCAACGGGCTTGCCGTCGATGGTGATGGTCATATGGTTTGCCATATCGGCAATACCTGCGTTGCCGCTACCGTCCCAGTTGGAGCCTGCAATGTTCCAGATGATGTCAATTCTGCCGGGCTTATCGATGGTGAACTCGTAGTAAACGTAGCCACCTGCCGAGTCCATATTACCGATAGCACCTGTAGGTGCGCCGGCCTCTTCTTTATATTTGCCGTTGGTCTTAATGCCCCAAGCACCGTCCTTTGCATAAATAAGCTTAAGAACGTTTTCCTTTGCGGAGGTGAAGGAGTTGTCGATCTCGGCCTTGTAGCTATCTGCTACGGGAGCGGAAACGGGCTTGGTCTCAGCGCAATTCTCGTTGTCGCACTTCTGATAGAAGCCGTCAATACCCTCGAGAACGGGGCCTGTGAAGCTGTGAGTACAGCTAACGTCTCTTACGAAGCCGCATACGTTACAGTCGGCGTCAAGATCGTGATCATATTCGTGTCCCTTTGCAGGAACAGCGGTCTGCGCGGTGAGGATCTCGCCGCACTCGGAGCACTTAATGCCTGCGGTAAGGCCGGTGTTAGTACAATCGGGTTCTACTGCCGGGATAGTTTCTTCTGTATGAACGTGAGCGTTTGCAGCGGAGGAGTAAACCTTCATATCACCGATATTAAGGCCTGCGCCTTCAGTAAGGATCAAGCAAGTGAAGGTATGAGTGCCTGCCTCAAGAGAAACGTCCTTAACTACGATCTGCTGCATGTTCCACCACTCGGTAGAGCCTGTGCCTGCAGGAAGAGCGATGCCCTCAACGTCAACAGTCTTGCCGTCGATAACTACCGCAAGGTTCTCACCTGCGTTAGTAAGGCCGTCGTTGCCGCTGCCGTTCCACTTAGATCCGGATACGCTCCAGATAAAGTCAACCTTAGCTGCCTTATCAAGGGTGAAGGTGTAGGTTACGAACTTATTCTTCTTATCCATACCGCCGATACCGCCGGGATACTCGGAGCTCTGGTCACTTCCGCTGGTCTCGGTCTCGGGGCTGCTGTAAACGAACTCACCGATAAGAACCTTATTAGATACGAAGGTGTTATCAAGCTCTGCATCGTACTTAACGTCATCGGGATTCTCGGGAATTACGGGAGCCTCAACGTACTTATCTACTACAAGAGTAGGCATAGACCACTGATTTACGATAGTGTAGCTTCTGTCGCCGAGAACTACCGACTCACCGTCGGTGAATTCAAGGCCGTTGCCACGAACGTCGCCGTTTGCGTTTGCGCCGTTATCGTAGTTCACGCCGTTAAGTCTGATGTGAGGCCAGTAGGTGATGCCGTAGCCGGTCTCGGTTACGTCAACGTACATCTCAAAGGTGGTCTCGCCAAGCTCTACTACTGCAGGATAAATTGTGCCGCCGTCGAAGAGCTCGATATCCTCTGCATCGTAACCGGTGCAAGTACCTCTGAATACGTAATGAACTCTGCCGTCAACGATCTCAACGCTTGCGGTAAGAACGGTGAAGCTCTCAAATTCGGGAACCTCAACGTCAATAGACGCCTTGATCGTGGGATTTTCCTTAAGAGTTGCGGTAACGGTATAAGTACCGAACTTGAAGGTGGATTCACCGGGCTTGCCGCCGGAGATCTCTACGTCGTAAAGATCCTTCGAGAGACCAATCTTGGTACCGTTATCAAGGATACCGAGAACGGGAACCTCAAGATCGGAGTACTTCTGGCCGTAGGTGGGAGCGAAGTTATTCTGGATCTCAATAGCGGTGATGGTATAATCGTCAGGAATCTCGCTGCCGAAGGTGTCGAAGTGAACGTAGTCAATGTTAAGAGTAGAGGGAGACTCGTTCCAACAGGTGGTTGCGCCGATTGTACTTCTCTTGAAGTTGAATCTTACGTCGTTTGCACCTGCATCAAGCTCAACACCCTCAATGGTGAACTCATAGTAAATACCGTAAAGAGGAGCGTAGCTGTCGTAAGGACCGCAGCCTCTGAGAATAACGGTTGCAGGAACCTTAACCTCTCTGCCGTTAACGGTAAGATCAAGAATGGTGTTGATCTGAAGAGGCTTCATCATATAACCGTCGTCAGCATTTGAGCCGTTGAAGTAAACGTTATAGCTGTTACCGCAACGAACGGTGATATCACCTACGGTAGCTGCCGCGGAATGAAGAGTGAGCATAAGGTAAGCATCATCGCCCTTAAGAACGCTTGATGCAAAGTTACCTGCGAAGGAAACCTGATTTTCGAGCTTGGTAATAACGCCGTTTATGACAGCGTACTCGTCCTCGGTCTTTTTGGAGCCGCCGACGATAGTACCGTTCTCGCCCTGAAGGGTCCGACGAACCTTAACGTCGGTCGCCGCGGTCTTGGTGGGATCTGCATTATAGGAAACGGTGAGATGATACATCTTACCAAACTCAACGTTACCAATAGCCGCCTCGATGGTATACTCATCCTGTGCGAGAGGACGTCTGTTACCGTTCTCGTAAACAGCATTAACCTCCATAACAGCGGTAGCGATCTGCTGACCTGCATTAACGATTGCGCCGTCAACGATAACGATGGATGCAACCGCGCCGTTGTCAAGAGTCTCGGATACTCCGATTGCAACGTCTGCGCTCTTTGTAACCTCACCGTCGGTGAAGCTTACGGTAACGGCGGTATCACCAATAGAGAGAAGCTTCTCGGGAGCGGTGTACTGGTCGTCTGCAAGAACCTTTGCAGAGCCGTCGTTGTAATGTGCGGTAACGATCATACCGGAGGCATCAAAGCTTGTGCCTGCCTGGTACTTGATAGTGTAGGGATTTACGGTGATCTCGATAGACTCGAGAACAACGGGCTCAAGAGACACCTCAACGGTGGTAGCGTGACCCTTATACTTGACGGTGATCTTACCGCCCTTTGCGTAGAAGTCAGCCGGAGAGGAAACGGTGAAATCACCCTCCTCAACAAGCTCACTCCAGGGCTCCTGTCCCTCCTTGGTATAATTTGCGGTAACGATAAAGTGCTCGGGTCTTACCTCTGCCATATCGTTTGCAAAATACTTAATGCCTTCCTTTAACTCGGCAGTGATGGATTCAAGCTCAGGCTTAATTGCCTGCTGCTTCTTATCTTCATTCTGCTTTTCAACTTCAGCAAGATAATCCTTGTATTCATTATAAGATTTCATGGGAATTGCGATTACTACGCCGGCCGTGATTACAAGTCCGAGGAGTAATGCAACTATCTCAATAATCCTTCTACCCATAAATACTGTTTTCCTCCTATATTATTTTTGTGTTCTGATGTATTACCAGAAAGCCCTTCTTCTGAAGATGAAGTACAGCCAGTATGCGCAGCCTACGCCCATGATAATATCGAAATCGATAAGGGCAAGCTTCCACCATACCCAAGGCTCTACAACAGTACCAACGACGATCTGCTCAACGTCATCCTGTGCGTTGTACTCGCTGTTAGCGTGAAGGGGGCTGAGGAACATATAAAGCACGTGGTGGCAAGCCTCCTTAGCCTGTGCCTCGATACGATTGGAATCGTCGAAGTTGGTGTTAAGAGAGTTGTTCTTACCGCCGAGGTTGAGGTCACCGCCTGCACGGACAGCGTCCTCGATTGCCATGAAGTTAACAGACCAGCTGTCAACGTAGTCGGTGATGATAGCACCGTTGAAGCCAAGCTCGTCACGGATTACGCCCTGCATAAGAGCCTCGCTACCGCCGGTCCAGGTGTTACCAATACGGTTATAGGAGGACATGATACCTACGCATCCGCCATCCTGAATAGCCTTTTCGAAGGGAACGAGATAGATCTCACGCAGAGCCTGCTCGTTGCACCAGGTGTACATAGAATCACGCTCGTGCTCTGTCTCGTAAAGAATGAGGTGCTTGAGGTAGCAGTACTTACCTGTGTTGGTAAGGCCGCGAACCTGCTCTGCAAGCATAGTACCTGCAAGGAAGCCGTCCTCGGAGAAGTACTCGTAGTTACGGCCGCCCCATGCGCTTCTGTGAAGGTTAGCGCCGAAGCCGTAAGTACCGTCAATACCGATACCCTCTGCGTTCATTTCCTTACCGTAGTTGATACCGAAGCTGTAAGCCAGCTTGGGATCCCAGGTCTGACCGAGAACGGTCACGCAGGGGAATCCTGTACCACGGGGTGCGCTGGAGTTGAAGGACTTAACCTGTGCAGGACCGTCCTTATCCTCAAGTGCAGGCTTGCCTACGCTGGGAATAGCCTGAGTACCGAAGCTTGCGTTATAAATAAGAGAGGTAGCCTCTGCAAGGGTGATCTGATCAAGAACCTTCTCCCAAAGGGGATGGTTGTAGTCAGAGCCGAGAATGAGACCGAGAGTGGTAACCTTACCGTCCTTGTATATCTTTGCATAACCGTCAGAGCCGATAGAGTCAGCGTATGTTACGCCGTCATACTCAAGGAGGCCTGCCGCCTTGCCCCAGGTAACGTCGGAGGTGTCAACGGGGTTGCCGAAGATATCGGTGGTCGCATTGTCCCACTCGCTTGCCATAGCATTGTTGAATGTGTTGTACTGCTTTACGTTATCGGTCATCACTCTGTCGGCAACGTCGGAGATCTCATAAGGATCGGGGAATGCCACACGGGAGATAAAGCCGATGTCCTGGTTACTGTCGCTGCCGTCAAGGCTTACACCGTCAAGAGCGTCCTCACCGGTGAACTTGTTGGTAACGGGGTTGCCGGTGAACTTATCGGTCTTGCAGTTGATGGTCTCGGATACCTTGTACGTAATGATACCGGGAACGTCGGATGCACCGCCTGCAAAGGAGACGTTCTTTACACGGTGAGAGTCGGTCATAAGCTTGATCTGGTATGTACCTGCGTCAAGCTCATAGCCCTTGTTACCGTTCTTATTAAGATCGTACGCATCGTAAGCCGCCATATCGTCGGCATCAACGGTGATAGTAAGGATCTCGCGCTCGCCGGGGTTAAGGGTGCTGGACTTTGCAAAGCCCACGAGGTTAACGTGTGCCTTCTCAATCTCGCCGGCCTTATACTCGGGAGTGAAGTATACCTCAACAACGTCCTTGCCTGCATAATCGCCAACGTTTTCAACCGCAACCTGAATTACGATCTGGCTGTCTCTGTTGATCTCAGATCCGTCGGGGATAGAAACAGACTCAACTACCCAGTTGAACTTGGTATAGGAAAGACCGTATCCGAAGGGATACTGAACAACGCTGTCGTAGCCTTTAAGGGTGGTCTTGTTGCCGTCGTTATCAAGGATCTCTCTGGTATAGCTGTTCCAGATGCCCTCGGCGTCTGCGGTTTCATACCACTTGTAGCCAAGGTAAACGCCCTCAATATAGTCGATGAATGCGGGAGCGGTACGGGAGGAGCTACCTGCGTTGCTGCCTGCACCGGTGGGATAAAGCGCCTGGCCGTTGGTGTAGTGACCGATACCCTGGGAGCTGGTACGCTTATAGTTAACGTTGGACGCCATATCGTAAGCGTATGTATCGGTGAAACGACCGGAGGGAGAAACCTCGCCGTAAAGGACACCGGGGATACCCTCTGCGCCGCGAGTACCGGTTGCGCCAACAACAAGGCAGGCGTCAATGCCGGGAATGGTGTCAACAAAATCAAGCTCCATGGTGTTGGTGGAGTTAACGATTACGATAACCTTATCGTAGTTTGCACCAACGTAGGTGAGAAGCTCCTCCTCCTCGGTGGAGATCTCAAGATAGTGGCGGGAGGTGTCGGTCTTTTCCTTTGCCTTCGCCTTATACTGAATACGAGTGGGGTCCTCGGTCTCACCTGCGTGACGGCCGATAACTACAATCGCGGTGTCGGAATAATCCTTTGCCTCGTTAAGAAGCTCGTCGGTATAATAATCCTTATCATCAGACAGGCTGGGCTCTGCAAGTCTGTAGAAGGTATCATACATATTATTGATAGATCCGATATCTCCGAAGGGAGCGCAGAATCTATCGTACATCTGGGGAAGAGCCTTATTGTAATCGATATCATAAAGCTCAAGAGCCTTGAGGAGGTCGATATTCTCAGACTTGTTACTGTTCTCGGGCTCAACCTGACCGGAACCGGAACCGCCGTATACCCAGTCGATAGATGCGTGACCGAAAACGTTAAGCTGAGTAACATCCTCTCTGTCCAAAGGAAGCACGCCGTTATTCTTTACAAGCACGCTACCCTCCTGAACAATCTGCTTGGACAATGCCTGACCTTCCGCTCTTGCCGCGTTGATCGTGTTCTGATCTGCGGGGAAGGGGTGGAAATTAAGAATTTCCTCGAACAATGATTGCTGGCCTGTGATGTTCTGCTCCATCTGAGGCTCAAGAAGTACTACATTACCGATTACCGTGGCGGTAATAAGCACAAAAATGACAATCACTTGAATCAATTTTCCTGCTCTCATAGATTCCTCCAATGATTTTTATTAGCAACACCGCATATCCTTTAGCCCTACGTCACGCGGTAAATACTATTGATTTGAAGTCGAACGGGGAAAAATACACACCCGACTCGCCTCGTATACATTATAACACGCATGGGTGCGCAAAATCAACTCGCATAAATAACGAAAATAATTAAAATATTTGTGCATAATAAATAAAAAGGCACCCCGATAAGAGTGCCTTTTTATCAAATATAAACCAATTTTATTGGATTTTTGTTAATCATCTCACCTCATTGAATTTCATAAGGGCGATTTCCGTGTAACATGATAAGATAAAACTTGTTTATAAATTCATCTACATATTCCACATATGTACTTCAAAATTTAATTTTACAAAAGCGCAATGCTAAAGGCGATTGCAAATTGGGCAAGATAGTACGTCACGTGAAGGGCGATATTCTGGAGAAATCTCGGCTTCTCCCCGAGCTTATAGGCGAAGAGAATGTTGTCGCTGACCGTAAAGAGCAGGCCGCCGAGAACAAAAAGACCCGCACCGACGCTGCCCCGCTTCACTAATACACCGATTGCAACAGCGCTGACAGTTATGACAATACCGAGATACAGTATCAGAGGCAGACGCATTTCTCCAACGAGAAATTTCCTTTTACGTGCGTAAATACCGCCAAGAGTCGAGATGAAGGCGATCGCTGAGAAGATCAGAAGCCAACTTACCTCACCGAGAATGACGAGAGCTATGATATAGAGGATATGCCCCACCAGGAAAAAACTGCCACCGCCGATGAATGCGCGACTATCGTGCTGTGGAAAGAGCTGGCAGAGAGCAATTACCTCGTCACCGACGATTCCCAGGCAAAGGCCGATGAAAATAATAAGTGAAGTTGGAGAGGTGTTGCCCGTAAAGCAACAAATACCGCCGAGGGTAACGAAGCACAGGCTTGCAAGTCCCTTGAAAATCAGGGCTCTGCCATATTGCTTTTCAAAATATGCACCAAGAAAGTATCTGACGAACAGGGCGCAAACCGCCATAAGAGTTAGTCCTAAAAACAAAATCAAGGGCTTCATAGCTTCCTCCAAAGTTAATAACTAAGGTGTAATATAATCTCTAACACAATTATAACAAATCATCGGGAATAATTCAAGGGAAAAGTGAATACACTCTAGAAAAAAAGATTTAGAGGTGAATATGAAAAAATCTTACGGTCTGTGGGGACTTTTCGGATTTGCTGTGACGACGCTTTTGGGCACACTTTTGCACTTTCTCTACGAATGGCTTGGAAAGGCGGTGTGGATAGCGCCCTTCTCGGGGATAAACGAGTCCACCTGGGAGCATATGAAGCTTCTCTTCTGGCCCATGCTGCTTTTCGCCTTGGCAGAAAGCTTTTTCCTTCGTGAAAGGAGGGATTTCTGGTGCGTGAAGCTACGGGGAATTCTCCTGGGACTGACTATGATACCCCTGCTGTTCTACACCTACAACGGCGTTATCGGCAAATCCCCTGACTGGATCAATATTGCCATATTCTTCATCTCGGCTGCCATCGTCTTTATCTACGAAACGAGGCGGTTTTATAGAGAGGAGCTGCCCTGCAAGAGACCCCGGCTTGCCATTACGGTTATACTGCTGATCGGTGGACTGTTTATCCTCTTTACCTTCCTGACACCCGAGATCGGCATTTTCAAAGACCCCCTGACAGGTAGCTACGGGATGTAAAAGCTCAGGTAAAAAGCAGGACTGCTGTGGAAAACAAAAAAGCTCGGAAGGATCCGAGCTTTTTTACTGTGTAACCTCTATTTCTTTAGGTGCTTCTCGCTCCTCCTGAGCTTTAAGACGCCAGAGGAAGATACCCAGGCAAAGGATAGAAGTAATGGCAATACCTATATTGCTGATGCCCATGGAGATGCCTGCCGCCTCAGCACCAATTTCCTTATGGAAGGTCTGCAGATACCACAGAACGGGTATTCTGAATACGAATACACGGCTGATATTCAAAATCATAGTCATCTTTGTCTTGCCAAATCCGTACAACACACCAAGGACCGCCGCATTTACCGCGAGGGCGAGAATTGAGAGCGAGTCGTACCTGTGTATAGACTTGATAAGGGCAAGGAACTCTGCCGCGCCCTCAGCCATTTCGTTCTGATTGTATAGCCCAATTATCTGGTCCTGAAGGAGAAATCTGATTAGAATATAGCCCAAAATGCCAAGTAATGTTGACATTATGAAGGAATATTTAAAGGTTTTCAGGGCACGAGCCTTATTTCCTGCGCCGAGATTTTGGCTGATAATTGTAGACGTTCCCTCCTCGAAGGAGTTGATTGGCGTTGTTGCAAGTCCGTTCATATTATTTGATACGCCGAGGGCTCCGACCACCAGAGGTCCGTATGCCTTGCACATACCGTTTACGCTAACCTTACCAAAGGAGAAAATAAACTTGCCGAGGAAGATGGGGAATGAGATGGCAAATACTCTCTTACAAACAGAGGGGCTGAGTCTGAATTCATCAAAGCGAATGACGAATACGTTATCCCTCTCCAGCATCATAAGGAGCAGCACGGCAAACATCGCCGCCTGACCTACAAGAGTGGCAACTGCTACCCACATAATATCTCTCTTGCCCATACCCCATATAAAGAGGAGAGAGAGCGATAGCTTGATTATCATAGCCATAATGTTCAGCCAGAACATTATTTTAGTATTTCCCTTCGCCTTTTGCATAGCCATAAAGACACTGTTGTAGAACATAAAGGCGAGGGTGACTATCTGCACCATAAAGTAACCCGTGCCGATGGCGATAAGCTCGTCGGGAACGCCCGAGAGCCTCATTATTGGAAGAGCAAGTGGCAGACAGACAGCGAGGAGAATTGCAACTATTATTGAGGAGAGCGAGATTATCTGGTTGGAGTGCCGCCTCGCATCATCCATTTCGCCTGCGCCGAAGAGCCTGGCAACTATAATTCCTCCGCCTGCCGCAACTCCCGAACCGAGAGAGGAAAGCAGATTATTTATCTGCGATAGCATGGCAACGGCGCTTACGCTGGTGGGGTCGATCTTCGCCACCACCACTGCGTCTATTACCGAATAGAAGGAATTAAATAAATTGTATAGAAATATGGGAGCACAAATGCTGACTATGGCACCGAGTAGGCTGCCGTTCAGTATCCTCTCCCGTCGTATCCTGTCCTTTTCACTTATCATAATAATCTCCAAAGATATCTTATCAATGAGATTTTATCACCTTCAAGTGCACTTGTCAAGACAAAGGGGCTTTTTTTACAAAAAAGCGCGGAGCAAATGCTCCGCGCTCTTGTGTTTAGTATGACTTTAAGATCAATCGATCTCTCTTACGGTTACAGCGTATCTTCTTGTGCCGCAGGAGATCTCGCCGTCGAAATCGTCCTCGTCATCGTCGTCGTAATCGTCGTAATCGTCGTCGCGTCTTCTCTTCTTAGCCTTGGAAGCCTTGGGAATAAGGAGAGAGAGGATCGCAGCTACAACGATAGTATTAACAACCATAAGCACGGGAATCCACCATACGAATACGTCGTCGGTCACGGTAATAGTACCGATGATAGCACCACTCTCAAGACCCTGTGCGGTCTCTGCGTAGTACATAGTATCAGCGTATGCGTAAAGGAGATCCTTCGCAGCCTTGTGGATGTAGTACTTCGCGGTATCACTAGACTTATCATCAAGGAACTCGGGTGCCCAGTCAGGCCAGAGAACCTGGTTGTTACCGGTTCTGATACCCTCGTCGAAGTCGTTGATGTCGCCGCTCTGATAGTAGTCGGTGATGATAGTGCCACGGAAGCCCCACTCGTCACGTACAACTGCTGTCTGAAGAGCGTAAGAGCCTGTGGTTCTCATACCGCCGGTACGGGTTACAGATCCCATAAGACCGTTTGCGCCGGCCTTGATGGCGATCTCGAAGGGCTTGAGATAGTTCTCACGCAGAGTCTGCTCGGTAAGCCACTTGTATGCGCCGTTACGTCCTCTGTCATCCTCGTTTGCGCCGATGTGCTTGATGTAAACCTGGATGCCCTTTTCCTTAGCACCGAGGCAGTGATATGCACACATAGTACCTGCAAGAAGAGCGTCCTCGGAGTAGTACTCGAAGTTACGTCCGCCCATTGCGCTGCGGTGAGTGTTCGCGCCGGGGCCGTACCAGCCGTTAACGCCGATAGCGTTACCCTCAAGACCGATACCAACACCTACCTGATATACTGCGTACCAGTCCCAGGTCTGTGCGATTACGGTGGAGGAAGGATAGCAAACAGCCTTAAGGCCGTTACCGCCTGTAACGTTGGTGTTGAAGCCGGAAGGACCGTCGGTATCCTTTGTCGCGGGTTTGCCGATAGACTCAAGCTCGATAGTACCGAAGCCTGCGTCGATGATGTAGTGGAGAGCCTCCTCAAAGGTGAGCTGGCTTGTGATCTCGTCCCACATAGGATCTTCGTAGGGAACGCCGAACATATCGGTAATAGTCCAGTTGGTGGCGGTGGAGCCAAACTCGGGAGCTGTTACGGAAGGATCAACGCCCTCCTTACCCTTGGTGTTGCCGTGCATATCAGCCTTAAGGTTGCCTGCAGCCTTGTTGGGCTGTGCCTCGGGGAAGGTGGATACGAAGTTCTCTCTGGTCATGTAGGTGATGCTGCCCTCGTTCTCAAGACCGTCGATAGAATGAGCGGTGGAGAGGAAGGGCTCGTTAACCTTAGAGGATGCGCCGGAGATAGTGTTTGTGAAGGTGGTGAACTGGTTGGTAACTACCGCACCGGTCTTGCTGTCGGTCTCATAGCGAATATCGCTCGCAACCTCAAGAGTAAGGGTGTTGTCGGTCATACCAGCCTTGGGAGTATGAACGTCGGAGCGGAAGGAGAGGGTGTAAGTGCCCTTCTCAAGCTCGTAACCCATGAAGCCGTTGTTGTTCTTATCGTAGCAGTCGTAGGACTTCATTTCCTCGATAGGCATCTCGATCTCAACGTCAGCGAACTGACCGGGCTGGATCTCGGGAGTCTTTGCGAAGCCGCCAAGCTTAATAGCAGACTTCTCAATGCCGCCGGGAGTGTAGGGTGCGGAGTAGTAAAGCTCTACTACCTCACGGCCTGCAACGCTACCGGTGTTGGTTACACGAACGGTAACCTTAAGTACGTCGTCCTTTGCAACGGTAGAACCGTTTGCAATATTAATCTCGTGAATCTTCCAAGAGAAGGAGGTGTAGGAAAGACCGAAGCCGAAGGGATACTGAACTACCTGATCATAGCTGGTCACGTTCCACTTATCCTTTGCGAAGGAGCTGTTCCAGAAGCCCTCTGCATCGGCGGTCTCATACCAGAGATAGCCGTTGTAGATGTTCTCAAGATACTCGGTGTAAGCAGTACCGATATCGGTGTATCTGTTACCCGAGGTGCTGTCGTACGCATTTTCAAGACCTGCGTTTGCGTATGCAGCAGCAGTAGAAAGGTCGTAAGCCCAGGTGTCAGCAAGCTTACCGGAGGGGTTAACCTCACCGGTGAGGATCTTACCGATACCGATAGTACCGCGAGTACCGGGCATACCCATGTTAAGAACTGCGTCGATCTCGGGGTTGTCAGCAATACCGAGCTCGATGGGGTTACCTGTGTTGGTAACGATGATAACGTTCTCAAAGTTCTCGCAAACGAGGTTGATCATATACTCCTCGCGGGGAGAGAGAGACTGAAGCTTTCTTGTAGCGTCCTCACCGCCGCCTGCCTGGTTGGAGTAGTACTGAATCTTGGAGAAGTCATTACCCTCACCCATAAGACGACCGAGAACGATGATCGCGGTGTCGGAGTACGCCTTAGCGTTATCCATAAGCTCTGCGGTATAGAAGCTCTCGGGAGCCTCGGAGATACCGTAGAAGTCCTTGTACTGGTCGTTATGAGCCTCGATTACGTAGGAGCCGCCAGAAACGCGCTTCCAACCGAGGTCGTCATATGCCTTTGCAAGTGTTTCGTTATATTCGATTCCTGCCTCCTTAAGACCGCCAAGGAAGGTTACGAGGTCGTTTCTCGAGCCTGTACCCGAGCCGGTGCCCTGAGGCATAAAGCCTGCGTCACTACCCGACCAACCGAATACGTTAACCTTCTTGTTCTGAAGGGGAAGTGTGTTATTGTCGTTCTTCAGGAGCACGGCACCCTCTGCGGTGATCTGTGCCGCAAGAGCATTACCCGACTCACGGGCTGCAATTGCCTCCTCACTATCCTCCTTGAATCCCGAACCGCAAAGATACATGGTTACAAGATCAGCGAAGGAATAAAGGGCGTAGTTTCCGCCGATGAGAACGACTAAAAGAATGATGGCAGTTATTACCTTACCGGCAGAAAATCCGCCTCTTTTTCTTCTTTTTGCCATAATAATAGTCCTCACAATTTATTTTTGTTTTTACCGAATTCTTATCCCACCCGCCCCGAAAGAGCGGGTGGCATTATAAATAACAACAAGAATTTTCGGTAAAAGGGGTGTGAATTACTGTACCTCGAACGTTAAGTAATCAAGGTCTACGCCACCACCGGTGGTGAACTCGAAGAGGTATACGCCTGCCTCGGTAATCTCAATGTTACCGATAAGGCCTGCTGCGGTAGATCCGGAGCCGTAGTTGCCCTCTGCGTTCATATTAACGCCGCCGAAGGTGTAGGTGAAGTTGCTCATTGCAGTACCAAAGCCGCCAAGGCTAAGCTTCAGAGTACAGGGAGCGTCAACCTTTACGTAAAGACGGATGGTAGTGCCATCTGCCATACCCCAGATTCTGCCATCGCTTTTACCGGGAGCGGTAAAGCCTGCACCGATAAGGTCACTTCTGAGAACGATGGTGGAATTGGAAAGGTTAAGAGCCTCAAACTCAAGTCTAGTCGCACCTGTGGTAGCAACGGTAACGTCGGGGGTAGCGTCGGGAGTAGCAACGGGAGCGTTGTCCTTAACGGGAGCGAACTTGATCAGGTCAATATTGGGATGACCGTCAAGAACGGTAATGGTGATCTCGTTGATGCCCTCAACAAGATTAAGTCTGCCAAGACCAACGGTCTGCCAATCCCAGTAAGGAGTTGAGCCGCTACCTGTAAGGCTGCCATATGCGCCGCTTACAGGCTGACCGTTAAGAGTTACAGCGAGCTTAGTTGCTGCCTCATAACCCTGAGCGTCGGTCGCACCTCTGAGAAGAAGGTCAACCTCCATAGCCGAAGCCGCATTAACGTTGATAACAAACTTTGTACCTGCGGTGAATGCGAAGATACAGGTTGCACCGTTGCCGGACTCAGACTTAAGGTTGCCCTGACCAATAGAGGGAGCAAAGTCGGGTCTTGTTACGATAGCATCATCAGCGTAGTGCCAATTCTCTGCCTCAAGGGTAACATCGACATCGCCGGAAATAGTAGCGTCAACGTGATGGCCTGCGCACTTCGCTGCACAAGCAGCCTCGGTGCACTCGCTGTCGGTACACTTACCGCAAGCAGAGCAGATGCTCTCACACTCGTGTGCGGGAGCGGTAACAACCTCGAGAACGTAACCGTCGAGGTTACCGGAGTTTACGCTTACCTTGATGGTGTAGGTCTTGCCTGCCTCAAGAGTGAGGGTAGCTACCTGCACGTTAGAAACGTTCCACCACTGGTTTTCAGCAGTACCGGGAGCGATCTGACCGTCGGTAAGAGTAAGTGCCTCACCGTTAACGGTGATTGCGGGGATATAAGTAAGAATGCTGCCGCCCTCATACTTTGCAAAGGCGATCTTAAGAGCTACGGTTGCGTCCTTTTCTGCCTTAACAACGAAGGACTGATAACCGCCGGGGCCAATGCCGCCAAGGCCCTTGCCGCCTGCGAAGCTCTCGATAGCGGGCTTTTCAAAGCCTGCCTGAGGAACGAGAGTGTCAAGGCTGATATTCTCAGCCTCTACCTTGTAGCTGTCGGATGCGTCGGAAATAGTTACGTCGGGAGTAACAACTACGGGAGCGTGACCCTGGCACTTGTCTGCACAAGCAGACTCGGTGCACTCGGAGTCAAGGCACTTGCCACACTCGGGACATACGCTCTCACACTCGTGTGCTGGAGGAGGAGTGGGCTCGCCTTCAGCCTCAACGAAGAATACCTTCTCAAGGTTGGGATGACCCTCAAGAACTGTAAGGGTGAAGGTGTATGTGCCTGCCTCAAGAGTGCCTGTGCAAAGGCTTACGGTCTGCCAATCCCAGTAGGGAGTAGCGCCAGAACCGGTAAGGCTGCCGGAGGAAAGTGTAAGGGGATTGCCGTTAATAGAAAGCGAAAGCTTGCTTGCTACGTCATAGTCTGCCGCGTCGGTAGCACCAACGAGGAAGAGCTCAAGATCCATAGCTCTGTCAAGGGTAACGTCGAAGCTGAATACAGAGCCCTCAAGGAAGCCCATGATACAGGTCTCGCCGTTGCCTGCCTCGGTGCCATACTGGCCTGCCTGAAGAATGCCTGCAGCAATGAAATCAGGTCTGGTCTTAACGTCCTCGGCAGTGAAGTCCTCTGCCTCTACGGTAATCTTGAAGTCCTCAGACGCGTGACCCTGGCACTTCTCAGCGTGTGCGTCGTCTGCACAGCCGGTGTCAAGACACTTGCCGCAAACGGGACAAAGATTTGTACAGCTTACGATCATATCCTCAAGGTTAGCGCCGCTCTCATCGAAGGAGCCGAAGGAGATAACCTCAAACTCAACGGTATCAACGTTACAGTCTGTAGCGTGTACCTCGAGAAGGAAGAAGTGGTCGCCTGCGGAAAGGTTGATCGCACCTACGTTAGTGTAGATCCAATCCCACCAGAGACCCTGGGAGGGATCGCCGCCCTCGATGTTAACGCTCTCAACAGTGTTGAGCTTAACGCCGTCGATGTAGAAGTTCCAGTGATCCTTTACGCTGTAAGCGCCCTTGCCTACTGCAGAAGCCTTGAACTTAATAAGAACGGTAGCGTCCTGAGAAAGACGGATGGTGGTGGACATCTGAGATCCCTTACCGATTGCGCCTACGGCAGTACCACCGCTGGTGGTCTTACCGGGAACGTCCTTGGTAGGCTCAACGAAGAGCTGACCGGGCTTCAGACCGTGGGCGTCTGCAACGTCCTGACGAGTGAATGCCTTTTCGGTATCAAGTGTCTCAAGGTCCTTGATAATAGTGGAGGTATCCTGCTGAATCTCAACTACGGAGTTGATATAACGCATTCCTACGTAGAAGTCAACGTAGTCGAGATCGAATACCTTGTCATCCTGCATCTCGAAGGTAAGAGTATTTGTACCCTCGGGAATAGTAATGTGACGAAGAACGATATCGTACCAGCCACATGCGCCGTCAGCCTTAATGATATAACCGTCAAGAGGAATTTCGCCGGTGGGAGAGCCATTTTCATCCTGGGTCATATTAAGGTACATCTTTACTGCGCCTGCGTCGATATCCTTGCCGGTAGCGTTTGCTACACGGAGAACGATGATTGTGTCCTCATACTTTTCAGCTGCGGTGAAGGTGAAGCCAAAGTAGTTCCACTTTACGCCGAAGCCGGTAAGGTACTGCTCACCGCTGGTGATAGCAGCTCCCTCGGGTGCAGTAGCAACGAAGCTGTCAAAGCCCTCTGCCTTTACAACCTGAGAGGTCGCCATGTCGATAAGCTCTGCCTCAACACGGTAAGGAACGGAATCATTCTTCTCTGTGATATCTACAAGAGAAGTAGAGGAGATGGAGGGATATACTTTAGCATTTACTGTTACTTCATAGCGCGCAGATGCGCTGCCGTATACGACACGTACAACTCTGGAGCCTGCCTTGGTGGTATCGGGAGGAGTGATCTTGCACTCATCGGGAGTAACCTCCTTAACAGTTCCGTCGCTCATAGTAACGGTGATCTTAAGTCCTTCGGTGGAGAATTCCTCGCCGAAATTATAAACGGTCTTTGCGCCGGTGGTGTCTATTTCCATAGAAACCGCCACGGGGCCGTCATCGGGTTTAGAAGGACCGTCGGGTTTTTCATCGGGTGTCTCGCCCTTGATCATACCGATCATATCGGTTACTTCGTCCTGGTAAAGAGCGAAGGTAGATCCGAAGGCGATAAGCACTGCCAGAAGAAAAATGAGTATGCTTCTTAACATTTGTTTTTCTCCTTGTTATTATTTATAATGATGCAACGTAGCCGGAGGGAGCATCCCACCTCTCCCCCGCGACAGCCACGGTGCAATATTATATCTTTTAATTGACTCCCACAGGGGAGTAGATCTCGATGTAATCGATATTCGTCGTGTCGGTCACGGCGGTGACGGTGATTGTATTCTCACCCTGCCCGACCAGCACGGTGGAAAGTCTGATGCAAGCGAAGCTGTGCCACTCGCGCTCGCCCTCCTCGGTAGAGGGGATCTCACGGGCAGGCATAGAGAGCTTCTTGCCGTTTACCAGCACCTCGAAGCAATCGTCGAAGGGGTAGGAATCAGCACGCTTTGCAATGCTTATATATATGTAAACGGTAGCCGTTTTTTCCATATTGAAGTTGAAGGTAAGGGTCGATCCCTCGTGCATATCGCTGACATACGCTCCGCCGCTTGCAAAGAGTCTGTTATAGCGCACGGGAGATTCGGACTTAAAGTCTGTGAGGATAGCGTCCTCGGCCTCCATACGGTAGGCCGACGTGCCCTGTGGAGGAGTTACGGTCGAAACCTCCTTTTCACCGTAGGCTCTGTCGCCCTCGATAATCCATTGGCTGTCGAGATATCTAAATCTGTTGTTCAGCCAATTTATAAGGTAATCTGCGGCAAGGCCCTGGGCGGTCTTAATATCTCTGTAGCTGTTGACAACCGAGTTTACCTCGTGGTTGCCTTGGGTTACACGGCTCGACCATCTGGTATTGTTATCCACGTAGTCCTGGGCGTACATAGCCTTCTGATCACGGATCAGATTGATGGTGCGCTCCTGGACGTTATAGGCCTTCATCTCCGACCATTTCTCATAAACCATATCCCAGAACCAGCTCTCGCCGGTTACAAGTCTGATCCAGGGGTTGCTTCTCTTTGATGCGTACATACCCTGTGCATTAGGAACTGCGGCGTCAACGTCAAAGCGCAGACCAAAGCAGGAATCCCAGTCCCAGGGTGCCTCGAAGGTGATCTTCTTACTGCCCTTCTCCGACAGATCAAGCGAGAGATAGAAGCTGGACCAATCCACGTCAAGGTCACATGCGATCTCGTTAAGGATATAGACGTCGACAAGCGACTGAATATCTATAACAGAGGCGATGACCTCCTTTGCGCTCTTTGCCGATTTGTCGTAGACAAGGTTGTAATTTTCGTCAAACTTATAATAGCTGCCCTTGGTCGCCTGGTAGGCAATGGTAAAGGCGTTTTCAAGATATCTCCTCAGGAAATTCAGCTG
This sequence comes from Eubacteriales bacterium, assembly GCA_045126855.1. Lineage (GTDB taxonomy): Bacteria > Bacillota > Clostridia > Oscillospirales > CAG-272 > UBA1740. The sequence continues at coordinate 20,187 of JBGVPG010000007.1, forward strand.
TTCCTTGGTATAAAGGTCGCTCTTTACGGTGTAGCCGATGCCGCCACGGTAGGTCGCGCCTGCAGGATAATTCATAGTGAAGGTGGGATCACCCTCGCCTCCGTCAAGGTAGGAGGTTCCCTCCTGGGTGTAATATCCGTCGTACTCGAAGAAATAGCCGATGTCGAATCCGATATAATCATCCTCTACCTCGCTGGCACTGGTGCGGTTGTCCTTAACCTCCTGCTGCTCTACAAGCAGGTACACGCCCCAATACTGACCGTTGATATACACCTCAACGTTTCTGAAATCGGTGCAATAATATCCGTCAGAGCCGAGTATAAGATTGCCGAGGAAAAAGGCAGCGGTGTTATGGCTCATGGACAGATCCTTGTAGTCGGCGAGGAGAACCCAGTTTTTGTACTTCTCACCGCCATGGAGACCGAGAAGGCTCTGCTTCTTCTCAAACTTAATTCGGATAGGCTTCTTTTCGTAATTGAGGGTGGCGTTGCCGCGAACCTTTACCTCTGCGGTAACGTTACTCATACGGCTAGCCTCCTCGCAGTTGTTCACAGAGACGGTGGCATCGACATAGTCGATGTTTCCGGCGATCTTGTCGCCCTGGCCATACTTTGTGACCCACTCGTTGCTTCCGTCAGCGGTGTTGATATAGATCGCCGCCATACCGTTACTGAGATGAGGCATATAGGAGTAGCGCTCAAGCTCAGCCTCCTCATCGGGACTTAAAAGTCCATCGGGCTCGGTGGTCTGCTTGGGCTTCTCGGGCTCGGTGGGCTCGCTCGGTTTTTCAGGATCGGTGGGTTCGTCCGGCTTTTCGGGCTCATCGGGTTTTTCTACGCCACCGTCAGGCTTTGTGCCACCGGTGGGCTTCTTATCATCACCCGGTGTGACCGTGGGCGGATTCTCACCCTTGTTCAGGATATTATCCACCAGGTTGCAGGAGCAAAGCAGGGAAAACAGGCTTGCCAAAAGTGTAATAAGGGCGATCAGTCTAACAATTTTTCTCATTTTTCTCCTCCTAACAGTCGATTGGTTAAAACCAACAACACAAATCATTGTCAAATGTCAATTTTGTTGGATTTGCACAACAAATTAGCATATATATTATATTTTAAAGCATTTGAAAAAGCAATTCGCATTTTAGATAAAATAAAAAAATATTTTTGTGCACTTTTTTTGTGAGGCGCGCTCGAGCGTAGCATCCTGCACCAAGAGGAGAAAACTTAAATGGAATTTAACCAAAAATTTGAAAATTCAGAATAGGTAATCTAGCAAAATTCAGGACAAAAACTCGTATTTTGACATCTTTAGTTTACATTTTCTATACGAATAGGCGGAGAGGTGCTGTGGATCGCACCCTTATCGGTATTGAATAAATCCAGCTTGGGTCACATAAAGTTGCTATTATTACCTTGCTTCGTTCTAGCAATAGTTCGAGGTCTGTTTTGCAACCAGATCACGAAAAACTTTGGAATACAAAAAAAACTGTCTCAAACGTAAAACCGTTTGAGACAGTCTTCTTTTTGTATAACGCCTATGGCGGCAACAATGGCACGAGTCATATCGCAAAGCTCCATCGACGGCTCTCTTCCCTGCTCCTTTGAGTACGGAACGTGGATAAAGCAGACCCCGACGCCACTTTGGTGAAAGCTATGCAGCAGACTGTAATAGAGGTCGTTGCAGACGTATGCCCCTGCCGAGTAGGAGAGCTTCGACGCTATTCCCTCACTACAAATAGCCTCGGTCATTTTTCGCACCGGCAGAGTGGAAAAATAAGCCTCTCTGCCACCCTCCAGGATCGGAGTATCCTTTGGCAGATTGCCCCGATTATCGGGAATATCGGCATTTCTTAAATTGATCGCCACAAGCTCGGGTGTAATACATTCTCTGCCCCCGGCCTGGCCAAGGCATATAACGGCGTCAGCGCCCTCACTCCGTACAAGTTCGATTGCAAGGTCAGCGGCCTCGCCGAACAACACGGGAAGGCTCATTTTGATTATCCTGTATTCCCCGATCGCATCCGGAAGCAGCCTCAATATTTCAAGAGAGGGGTTGATCGTCTCGCCGCCAAAGGGCTCAAAAGCGAATATAACTAGTTTCTTCATGCTTTTTCCTCACAATATGTTTGTTTTATTATATCACAACCGAGGGAAAAATGCAACACAAAAAAATGAGGCCGCCCCGTGGGGCAGCCTCATTTGTTATGATATTATTTTACAACATTAGAATTACTAACCTTAAAATCATCGCCGAAGTAGCCCTTCAGAACATTGTAGAGCATACCGTTGCGGTAGAGCTTGTAATCTCCGTCCTGGCCGTCGTATTGAGTATACTCATCCGACCACTCCTCCATGATCTCATCGTAGGTGGCAGTACGGAGGTCAAGCTTCAGGTTGTAGTCCTCCTGTGCGGTGCCGGGTGCATTTCGAAGGTCAAGCTTGTTTACAACAAGACCCCAGGAGCTGTCCCAAGAGCCGACAGAGATAACCTTATAACTCCAAATGGTCCATCCCCAGCCAAGGTCGTCGTAGAGACCAAGATACTTAATCCACTCGTCCTTTGCGCCGAAGAAGTTGAACTCACCGACGAGCTTAGGAACGTTATAGTTAGTCATAGTATAAAGAGAGAACATGAGAGTATAGAAATACTCGTTGGAGATACCGTTGCTGTAATTCCAGTTGTAGAAGTGGTACTGGTAAAGCACGTTCTCCCAGCCGTACTCTTTGGGATTGGGAAGGCAGTTGGGATACCAAACGCCCTCGATAGAGATAACGTGATAGGGATCAACCTCACGGATAGCGTCGTAGAGTCTGTCCATAACATCCCACTGAAGTCTGCCTGTGCCTGCCTCGTGTCTCTTGGTAGGCTCGTTAACAAGGTCGTATGCAAGGATGGTGGAGGCAAGGTCAGATCTCTCGGTAGCGTAATGCTCTGCGATCGCCTGCCAAAGGTCGCACATAAAGACGATGTACTCCTCGGTGTCCCAGAAATCAATGTCGGGGGTACCGCAATGCTCATAGCCCGATTGGCCACCCATTGCGCCGTGCATATCAAGGATAACCTTGAGGTCATACTTCTGAGCATACTCCATAAACTTATCAACCTTGTCGAATACAAGCTCGATGTCATCGAAGTCCATAGCGCAAAGCTCCTCGTCGGTAAGAGTGTATCTTGCCTCGGCGGTAAGGAAGTTGCGGTAGAAGACGGGGAGACGGATAGTGTTCATACCTGTGTCAGCAATGAGCTTAAAGTCCGCCTCTGTACAATATGCGTTAAAGTAAGCATCGGTAAGCTGCTCGATCTCTTCAATGCTGAATCTCTCTGCAAGAACGGAGTCCATCTCCTCCTGGTAGATTTCCTCATATTCCTCAACGATACCCTGATCGTTAACCTTCTTAAAAGAGCCGTCATCGTTGGTGAGAGCGCCCAGAGAGTTGACAGTCATCCAACCCTCTGCAACGAAAAGGTTACCAAAGTTAATGCCCTTGATCTCAAATCTGTCGCCGTTCTGATCGTAAAGTCCGCGGTCAACGGCGGTGACGGTGCCAAGGGGGTTCTGCTCAACTTCTGCGTGTGCAGGGATATTTGTCTTTGTCTGACCCTTGATATAACTGCTGGCTACAACTGCTACCGCTCCTACGATAAGCACGAGAACAAGGAGTGTAGCAACTATAGAAATCAATACTTTTTTCATTGTGGTTCTCCTTCTTTACTTATTAGGAAACGGGGTTAAACTGGAGCTTCAGAAGGTCGTTCCAGCTCTCGAAGTTATAAACTCTGCCGTTATTCTCATATCTTGCGGAATAGTTCTCATCGGTGATGCCGTCATTCTTATAGGCCTCGTACGCCACCTGACCGATGAAGAAGCGTACGTCGTACCACTTGCCTGCTTCGGTAAGGGCATCCTCTACGGAAAGAGTGAAGGTGTAGCTGCCGTCTTCGTTCTTAACGCCCTTGCAGGATGCGATCTTGTCCTTGTTGCCTGCGGTAAGAGCAAGCTCGGGAGCGCCCTCGACACCCTCTTTAAGGGTTGCGGTAGCGATGAGAGATGCTGTCTCGGCATCAAAGCTGATGCTGTAGCTATCGAAGATGAGATTTGCATTCATAGGCTCGGTCTCATAGTATACCTTGAGCATAGAGTTCCAATCGGTGATCTTGTAGTTTACACCATCAAGCTTACCCTCTGCGTTGCTTACGATATCATGACCGCCAAAGTTTCTGGGAACGTCAACGAGAACGGAACCGTTCCAGCATACGAGAACGTCGTACCAGGTGCCCTCGGAGGTGAGCTTCGTGCAGTCGAAGAGCACGGTAGCAACGTCACCGGCGTAAGAGCAATCAACAACGTAGATCTCGTCTGCCGCACCATTCTTCACCATGATTTGAAGGCTGTCTAAAATACTTTCAGAAAGCTCGGAGGTCTCGGGAATGCTGATGTTGATGCAGAGATAGGTGTTGTTTGTGATCCTGGCGCTGATTCCGGTAACCTCAGAGAGGATGTCGGAGGAATGCATTACGGGAGTGGAAACGTTGATAACCTTACCGTTTCTCGCCTCGGCAACGCTGAAGAAGTATACGCCCTCGGGAATATCCTCGGGAAGTGTGAAATGCTCGGTTCCGAGAGCGATGCCGTCCTCAATGAGAACTGCCTCGGAATCAAACACAGGCTTAGTGCTATAATAAACCGACTTACCGGTCTGGTCACAGAAGGATCCCCAGTCGGTGTCGTAGGTGTAGTTAAAGTGGAATACGGTGCTGTCACCCTCAAGGGTAACGGTGGGGAATGCGCTGGGAACGGTAAGTGCGGTCATAGCCGACTTCTCACCGCAAACGATCCAAATATATCTGTCCTCGCCTAGAGGAAGCTCCTTGGTGAAGCGGTAGCTTACTTTTCCGTCACCGAGGTCGGTCTTAGTAACCTGCTCGGGATCGGCATTGCCAACCTTGCTGAAGCTGTTGCTGACAAAGATCTGTACTTCATCGTCGCCGGTGTCAGCGGTAAAGCTTACCTCAAACTCATTGATACCCTTCTGAACAAGGGTGACGTCAGAGAAGCTGTAGTCGGTCTCGAAGATCATATCCTCAAGCACCACCGCAAGCTTGCCCAGAAGCTCCTTGCCGGTCTCCACAGCGTCACAGCTGCACAGAGAAAGGGTCATGGTCAAAATAAGCATTGCGAGAACAATTTTAACTATTTTTTTCATTTGTACTCTCCCTACAGTTATTTTACGCGTTAACTACCTGTACAAATACAGAGCTCCAGCAGATAGCAAGCTCGTACTTGCCGTCGCCCAAGATAATAGCGTCTGCAAGAGGATTCCAATCGCCGTTGTGGGAAGGAACGGAAGGCTTAACGGTGTAATAGGTAACGGTCTCGCCCTCGGTAACCTTGAGAATGAAGCGAACCCATCCGCCGTTCTTCTCAATATTGTCGGTCATATTAGCCTTGAAGGAGAATGCGTTAACGTTGTCACCCTCGTATGCGTTAGATACTGTTGCGGCGATTCTGTCTATCGAGGTAGGATACTCGCTGGGGTCAGCGTAGGTAAGAATAAGCTCAATTGTCTTCTCAGAATTATCTGCGTTAAACTCTCCGTCGAAGGTAACGTATACCTTGCCGTCCTCCTCTACGAGAGCAAAGGGAACGTTGGAAACCGATACCTTACCACCCTTGAGGAAGTCGTGATCAACCTCAAAGCTGAGAGAATTGAATCCACCGTCACCCTCCCAAGAGCGAATCTGAACGGTAGTATATTCAGCGGTAAGAACTGTATCCTTTGCATAGCTACCACCGTTTCCGTCGCTGAGCTTATCAAGAGATGCCATTATGTTAATGATCTCACCGTCTTCGCCAAGGGCAAGAAGATGAACGTTATACCAGCCCTCGTCTGCCTTGAGCTCGTTAAGATCAAAAGTAGTAGTAAAGCTGCCATCTGCAGCAACGGTAAGATCCTGATAGTAGTTGTGACGGGTTTCGTCATCGGGAGCAACTCCTACACAAAGCTTTGCACCGCTGCCGTTGATAGTGCCGCTCACGGTGAGAAGCATGTCGTTAAGAACTACGGAGCTGATCTCATTAAATATCGCAGGCTTTTCCTCCCAAACTGCGGTAAATACCACGTCGGAAGCAGGTGTGGTGAACACAGCGCCTGCATTGTAGATCTCGGAGCCGTTGCTCCAGCCTACGAACAAATAATTCTCACGGCTGAAGGTGTTAGCGGAAAGAACGATCTGGGTTCCCTCCTTACAGGTCGCAGTTGCAGGTGCCTCACCTGTTGCGCCCTCGCCACCCTCATAGGTAACGGTGTACTTAGTTTCGATCTCGGGTTCGCCGGGTGTAACATCACCGTTATCGGGTGGGATAACACCACTGGGATTGTCGCAGGAGCTCATCGCAGTTACAGACAAAGCAAGCAAAACAATCAAAGCCCAGATTAATAAATTGCGTCTCTTCATTTGAAAAAATCCTCCATTTATTTTTTTAATTTTGCGCATATCCATTATAGCATTAATTTTTCAAAAAAGGGGATCGATTTTTCTCGAATAGTCGTTTTTCTGTCACAAAGTGCGCCTCGACGTCAAAGAATTTATCATTTTTTTATAGGTTTTGCACAACCCGAGATATATAAGCCGGCTATCCATTGATAAATATGCAACAAACGGACATAGTAAAGGTACTATTCTCCTACCGAAGCAAAAAAATAATAATGAAATGCAAAACTAAGACGTATCACAATATAACCTTCGTCATCGATAGCGATCATATTTTTTCCGCAAGCTCCCTCTTGATTTTACGGCAAATATGGTGTACAATAATATAAGAAAACAAACTTCAGGAGAGGAAAATCATGGCTTTACACGTAATTGACGAGGCAAACAGATGCCTCCAATGTAAAAATCCCCAGTGTATGAAGGGTTGTCCCATCAGCACGCCGATCCCCGAGATCATCAGACTGCTGAAGGAAAACAAACTTGACGAGGCTGGCAGACTTCTCTTTGAAAATAATCCGCTTACCACCGTTTGCAGCCTTATCTGCAACCACGAGAAGCAATGCGAGGGACATTGCGTCCTTGGCAAAAAGGGTGTCGCGGTGCAGTTCTCCACCATTGAGCAGTATATTTCCCGTGCCTACGCACCGAAAATGGTGAAGGGCCCTGTGCCCTGGAACGGAATGCGTGCGGCAATCATCGGCTCGGGCCCTGCAGGAATTACCATAGCTATTATCCTGGCAAGGTACGGCTACCAGGTGACTATTTTTGAAAATCAGAACGAGATTGGCGGTGTACTCCGCTACGGAATACCCGATTTCCGTCTGCCGAAATCAATTCTTGACGACATTCAATACCGCCACATCGAGATGAAGGGCATAAAGATCAGACCTAACACCAATATCGGCGGATCTATCGGCATCGACGACCTCTTCCGTGACGGATACAGCGCAATATTCATCGGCACTGGCGTGTGGAAGCCAAACGCCCTGCACATCAAGGGCGAGACCCTGGGTCACGTTCATTTCGGAATCAATTATCTCGGCAGTCCCGACTCCTTTAAGCTGGGACAGAGGGTTATCGTCATCGGCGCAGGAAATGCCGCTATGGACGTTGCCAGAACCGCCCTTCGCCACGAGGTGGAATACCTGACCTGCTTCTCCATCACCAAGGAGGTGGCGGCAAGCCAATACGAGTTCAGCTACGCAAAGCTTGAGGGAGTGGACTTCGAGTACAACAAGCGTCCCGTTGAAATAGTGGACGAGGGCGTTATCTTCTGTGACGTAATCGAAAACGAGGACGGAAGCTTCACCGACGTTCCGAACAGCGAGAAGCTTTATGAGGCTGACAGCGTAATAATCTCTATCAGCCAGGGACCCCAGAACACCCTTACCAAGGGCCTTGAGACCAACAAGCGAGGTCTTCTTGTGGCAGACGAGTTCGGAAACACCTCCAGACCCGGCATTTTCTCCAGCGGTGACGCAGTTCACGGCCCGAGAACAGTGGTCGAGGCAGTTGCACACAGTAAGGTGGTTGCCGAAACTATGCACAAGTATATGCAATCGCTCAAGGAAAGCGAATAAAATACAGAAGGGCTGCACAAAGCAGCCCTTTTTTCAGTATAGAGGGAATTTTGCAACCTCACCGCCCTCGGTCCCGTCGGGGGAAAGTGAGTAGGTCTCGTATGAGGACTTGCCGTAGCTTCTGACCTCGTAGGAGAGGTTTTCCATATCGCAAAGCGAGGTGTAGAGGGTGGAGACGGGCGAGCCGTCGTCGGCAGTCACCACACCAAGAGGGAGAGAGACTGCCTCCAAAATATGGCGAAGTCTGTTCAGCTCACCGCCCTGCCCCGTGCGGCTGTTTTCCCTCATATAGCTTGCCCTTGCGAAGCGTGAGGAGGAGGAAAAATCACCGGGCAAACCGTATGCGCCCTGACCTCGGGAGTGGTGTGTGATGCCGACGTGTACAAGATTGTTAGTCGCCTGAGGCGAGAGAGCCGAAAAGTCCGAGATACGGGCGAGGTGATATGAAAAATCGGGGGAATTTGTGAGAACACCTACCTTGTTTTCATAGAATTTCAGCCCCTCTGCCGTCTGCTCAACCGTAATGGCAGAGAGCTTATCGGCGATCATCCAATGGAGTGGCGTAGAGTCCTCTCCCCCAACGATACCAAGCTTTTCAATGGCGCTTTTCGCCTCGTCGGTGCTGCGGCAGAAGCCGAGAACGAAGGAGACCAGCTTTCCAGAGGTTAGCCCCTCGCTTCCGTGAGAATAGTCTGCATAACCCGAGAAATTCAGAGCAGCGGCACAGAGTCCAAATTCGTTGATTCCGTCGAAATACATAGGATTTATGCCGTCGAATACCCCAACTCCGAGGCAGGCGTAACGGTTTCTCGCCTCGCCGAAGCAATAGGATCCCCTGGGAGAGCGCAGCACCTCCTCGCCGAAGCTCCTTTCATAATCAAGAGTCCTGCCGAAATAACCGCTGTCAAGATAGACCGAAGTACACATATCCTTCTCCTTTTTTCGTTTAATATTGACAAATGTGAGAAAAATCATTCTTTCGTCTTGAAAAAAGCGAAAAAATATGCTAAAATCTTAGAAAAAAAGGAGAGCGACATGGCAGGAAAGCTTGGCATAATGAAAAAAGAGCTTACAAGACAGATAAAGATCATCTCCATAAGCTCCACGGTTATTATAAATCTACTTTACATATCCTATCTCCGCTTCGCCCTGAGGCATAGCATAGGCAACAGATACGTGAATTTCGCCCTGACGATCGCAACGGCGCTTTTCCTTGTGATCTACCTTATTCTTCGCCTTTTTGGTGAGAACAAGCGAAGCGTCAAGAAAACTAAAAGGGTCTACAAGCGCTTCAAGCTTCTGACAAAGATCTTCACGGTGGGTATGGCAATATATACCCTTGCTACTGCGGTGGGTACGGTATCACCAATGGCGACTCTCTTTGCCACGGTGAATGCAGTGCTCCTCGGCATTCGCCTTATTATCGAGCTTATCGCATCGCTTATAGGCAGAGGGGTGAGCAAGGCGAAAAATGCCGCAGTTGAGCGAAGGCTGAACAAAAAGCGCGAGGTAAATACATACGAAACCGACTTCACCGAAGCCGAGGTCGAGGACGTAAAAATCGAGCTAAACGACCTATAATGACAATATTAGTTAACAAAAAGCGCACCAAACGGTGCGCTTTTTCCTTTTTAAGGGTTGCCATATTGGGCAAGACCTTACTTATTTTCCTCTCCGTCTACATAGTCCTCAAATCTTCCCACGCCAACAAGATCGTCAACGGGAAGCGAGAAAATAACTGCGCCGCCCTCGGTCTTCAGACCTGCGGCATCACGGACAGCCTCCATAATCTGGGTTTTGTACTCAAGAGTGGTGAGGAAGAAGAGACTGTCGGTCTCACGGTTGATGGTCGTGCCAATAGCCTGCTCGGCACGCTCGTTATTAATGCTCTTAGTATGGAATACGGTTGCACCAGTCGCACCTGCGGCACGGGCAGCCTCAATTGCAATATCTGTATATTTGGTATTTACCACGGCAATTACAAGCTCGTGCATAGTCTTTTTCTCCTTTTTCCTTGAAATTGGTGCTTTTCTTCCCTGAGTCTTATCGGGCTTATCAACGCCCGAGAGGATAGCACCGTTAATGATGCTGGAAATACCCGACATAGGGAGGGTGAATGCAATACCTCGACCAACCAGATAAAGCTTCAGTCCGTGGCCGATGGCGTTCAGGATATTATGCTCGGCAGGAGCAGGGATAAGCGACATCGTCACCCTTTTCTCTATCTCACCAAGGCCGAAGTAGCTCATATAACTGTTTCTAGCCGTGCCGTGGCCGACGCCTGAGAAGTGAACGGCGGTGGAGCATTCGTTTACTATTTCGGTAAACCTTGCCTCATCCTCCTTATTGATGATACCAACGAGGAGCTTTACCCTTCTGTTATCGGGCTCAGGCTTTTTCATCGTTATTCTGCTTGCCAACTTTTGCACCTCCCTCGTTCTCAATATATTTCTTATAGACGTTGCTTCGTCTGACATCTCTGTCGTACTCGTAATCAATGAAGCTCTCGGACGCAGAGACGAACTTACGGACTCTGTCCTCCGCCTTCACCTTATAGGCAAAGCCTGAGAGCTGGATAGTAATAATGGGAGCCATTGCCACAAAGGCAACGCAACCGAAGGCGTCTGTCATTACGTTACCGCCAAGAGCGTTACAAGCACCCATACAGAGAGGCAGAACAAATGCGCTCATCATTGTACCGCTGGCAACTCCGCCCGAGTCGAAGGAAATACCAACGAATATCTTGGGAACGAAGAAGCTGAGGGTCAGGGCGATGACGTAGCCCGGGATAAGGAACCAAAGAATGCTTATGCCAGTGATGATACGGATAGCCGCAAGTCCGAGAGCCGCCGACACACCGATTGAGAGACCGAGGCCTGTGGTTTTGCCCGAAATTGCACCTGCTGTCATGGTTTCAACAAGCTTATTAAGCACGTAAACCGAAGGCTCTGCCTTTACGATAAAGTAACCAAGGAGCATACTAACGGGGACGAGCACCCATCCGCCGCCTATCTTCGCAAGGCTGGTGCCGATAGCTGTTCCGGTAGGAACGAAGCCAACGTTTGCTCCCGTAAGAAAGATTGCAAGACCGATAAGGACGTATGCGATACCGATGCCCATTCTGATAATCTGACCCTTGTTAAAGGCTCGGGTCAGAAGCTGGAATAATATAGCAAAAATGATAATAGGGCTGAGCGCCGCCAGAACGTCAAGAAGATGCTCGCCAAAGCCGTGAAGAAAAAGTCCGACACTCTCTCGGGTATCAACAACAGGCTGGCTTACGGCTGGTATGTAAGATCCCTCAACCTTTGCCACGATGCCGAGAGTAAGAACAGCGATGATGGGACCTATGGAGCAAAGGCCCGTGATACCGAAGGAATCTCCTCTGTCATCACCAGCACGCTTGGACATAGAAACGCCTGCGCCAATAGACATAATGAAGGGTACGGTCATAGGGCCGGTGGTAACTCCACCTGAGTCGAAGGCGAGAGACAAAAAGCTTGGGTCAACGAAGAAGGCGAGAACAAATGCAGTAACGTAGAAGACTATCATAATAATAGTCAGGCTCCAGCCGAATATGATACGCAGAACCGCAATGGCAAGGAAAATACCCACGCCCACCGATACGGTGAGAATGAGTATCATATTTTCAAGTCCGTTTACCTGCTCGGCAAGGATAACCAGGTCAGGCTCGGAGATCGTAACGAGAATACCTATTATAAAGCTGATAAAGGCGATGAGCCATATTTTTCTGCTACCGCCCACGGTTGAGCCTATCTTTGAGCCGAGAGGCTGCATCGACATCTCCGCACCTGCGGTAAACAGGCTCATTCCAAAGACCAGGCAGGCAACGCCCACAAGAAACAGGAACATATCTCCCGTGGAAATGGGTACGATCGTGATGCTCAGACCCAGAACTATAAGGGCGATGGGCAGAACCGATTTCAGCGATTCCACGATCTTATCTTTAATAAGGCTCAATTTATATCTCCTTTCAAGCTAAAACTCAATTTTCTCACGAATTGCCTTCACCGTCTCGGTAAGCTCACCGTAGAACTCTCGGGCACTGACACGGAGACCGCCGTTGCCGAGAATGACAAGCTGCTCCTGATAGTCGGAGGTGACCACACGGACAGAATGCTCGCCCGATATCTCGTAGGTTGTGCGCTCGATATATGCATCGGCAGTCTGGGACTCCTTGGTATAGACCACGCTGACAGCACCAAGCTCGGTGACACTACCCTCACCGCCCGTGCGGTTATAGGCATCAAAAACGATAATCACACGGCAGCGCCTGAAGGCGGCATAGTCGCACATCATCCTGGCGAGGACGTCACGGGCACGTGCCATATCGCTCTCCGCCATTTTCCGCATTTCATCAATGGCAAAGAGGAAATTATATCCATCAATTATTATATATTCTTCCCCACGAGGCTTCATTTTCTTAGGTTTTTCACGCTTTGGCTCTGTGGGAGCGGAATTTTCGGTTTTTTCGCTTATCTTCCTCGGCTTTATCTTACCGTAGGTGGACTCAAAGATGCGCATAAGCTCCTTGTCCTCCTCCACGGTGCCGTGGTAATCAAGCTTTTTCGCCACACGGACGGTTTCGGTGACCTCCGCCACCTCCTTGGGCACGCCCGTGTCGGTAATATGCATAAGCTCGTCTGCCTCGTTCCAAGGCACGGCGTAGCCGGAGCCACCCTTGCAGAACACGCTTCCTGCAGGATTGCGGTCGTCGAGGTCGGGGTTATAGCCAATGCGCTCCACCACCTCCGAGGTGTTATGGCAGAGCTTATATGGGCCCACTGTCAGGGTTATTTTGCCCTCCCCACGGGTGTAGGCACGGAGCTCGCCTGCGTAGGAGCGCATAGTGGCAACAGGGCAGTTGCCCTCCAGAATTGCCGTATCTCCCACGAATTCGGGGGCAGACGTTGTGCCCTGCATAGAGCTTATATCTGTCATCAGCCTGCCGAGATTTTCCATAGGCAATTCCACGTGAAAATCGAAGGTGGGCTCAAGGAGAACGCTCTCGCCCTTCATCAGTCCCTGACGGATAGCACGGTAGGTTGCCTGGCGGAAATCACCGCCCTCGGTATGCTTCAGATGCGCCTTGCCTGCGGTAAGGGTTATCTTCACGTCGGTGAGGGGTGAACGGGTCAGTACGCCTCGGTGTACCCTCTCCTCAATATGGGTCATAACCAGCCTTTGCCAATTAAGGGCAAGGGTATCGGTGGGGCACTCGGTGGCGCAGATAACTCCACTGCCCTCTGGAAGAGGGTCAAGGCGGAGATGTACCTCGGCATAATGCCGAAGGGGCTCGAAATGTCCTGCGCCGAAGCTGGTATCGGCAATAGTTTCCTTATATAATATCTCACCCTCGTCGAACTCAACATCAATGCCGAAGCGGTCGAGAATAATTCTTTTCAACACCTGAGTCTGTATTTCGCCCATAAGCCTGATACGTATCTCGTGAGTTCTCGACTCGTAGGAGAGCGCAAGGCTTGGATCCTCCTCGGCAAGTGCCATAAGGCGCATATAGGTCTCGTAGGGGTTTGCCTCCCTCGGAAGAGCGAGGCGGTAGTTCAGAACAGGGGCAAGGGTCTGGGTATCGCTCAGCTCAAAGCCGAGTCCCATTCCAACACGGGTTTCGGTAAGTCCCATAAGAGCACAGACCGTTCCTGCGGTGGCAGTGGCGAGTGTCTTATATTTCTCGCCTGAGTAGAGGCGGATCTCCTCAACCTTTTCGAGTATTCTCTCTCCACCCTCGGTGACTATCTCAACAGTGTCCTTAGGTCTAAGAGAGCCACCCGTGACCTTCACCCAACTGAGTCTTTTGCCCTGGGCGTCACGGGAAATTTTATAAACCTTTGCTCCAAAAATGCTCTCGGAATGGCTTTTTTGTAAAGTATACTTGTCAATTCCCTCTAAAAACTCGGCAACACCCTTCATTTTCAGGGCAGAGCCAAAGTAGACGGGAAATATTTTTCTCGACTGTATTCCACGGCGCAGAGAGTCGAGACAAAGGCTTTCGGTGGAGAAAAACTCCTCCATAAGTCCCTCGTCAGCCGAAGCACACGCCTCGTAAAAGTCGGCCTCTGTGTCATGGGAAAAGTCCACGGCAGAGGGAGAGAGGATAGTTTTTATCTCCGAGAGAAGCTGGGGCCGCGTTCTGTCGGCGATATCCAGCTTATTGACGAAAATAAAGGTAGGAACTCGCTTTGCGGCAAGGAGGTGCCAAAGGGTTTTTGTGTGGGCGGTGACTCCGTCTGTGGCGGAGACCACCAGAATTGCGTAGTCCTGTACCGATATTGCCCTCTCTGCCTCGCAGGAAAAGTCGATGTGGCCGGGGGTATCAATAAGGGTAATTCTGGTATTCGGAAGGTCAAGTATTGCCTGATGGGAGAAAATGGTGATTCCCCTCTCCCTCTCAAGGCTATGATTATCGAGAAAGGCGTCTTTTTTATCCACTCTGCCAAGGCGGCTTGTTGCCCCCGAGGAATAGAGCAGACCTTCGGAGAGGGTAGTTTTACCTGCGTCAACGTGGGCAAGAATGCCAACTGCTATATTTTTCATCCCTCTCCCCCTCTCTCATCAGGTTTTGTTAGTAAAATAATAGGTGTCACCACTGTGGGTGCAGTTATCAAAATGCCCCTTGCAAAGGGCAACCGAGGAGAGATTTCTCTCCATTACGGTAGCACGGATAAGCAGAAGTCCGAGGGACCTGCCTTGCTCCTTGAAGCCATCGATTATTCTGCCTGCAATACCCAGCCTGCGGTATTCGGACAGTATTCTTATAGCAAGCTCACAGCTGCCGAGGTAGTCGAAGGCGTAGAGCGTTGCCTCACCGACGAATTTTCCCTCTCTCCTAACGGCAAAGGACATGGCAACTCCACGGTCAAACTCCCCCTCGCTCTCAAGCCTGAAATAGCTGTCGTCTGGGTCAGAGTTATCCTCCCTGAAGTCGTATCCCCAGAAACGGTTGGTCTCACCGTCCTTCGAGAGCCTTGCATAATCGGTGTCGTCTGCATCGGTAAGTCTGTCAAGAGTCAAACCATCAAAATGCAGAGTTGGAATATCCTCACGGCTCGCCTCGTTCAGCAGAGTGATCTCGTAGGCGTCACGCTCCTCATCGTAAAAATCCACCGAAAGGTGAAGATATCTTTCCGAAAGCCCATCGAGAGCATCGGACGGCAGGTCAATAAACCTTAGGGGGATCTCCTCCCTTATAGCGTAAAGCCTGATCTCATCGCAGGCGGAAAGCTCGTCTGCTCCGTCGGTCAGAGCGATGGGATATATGAAAGAGTAGCCCTCGTCATAGAGTCTGACGAGAAGACAGCCGTGGCTTTGACTTACGGCGACCTCGCAGTCATCCTCGGCAAGAGAATAGAGAATATCTCTAAGATACTCACCGTCGGCATCGGGGTAGTCGGACGTGAAATTCACCTCAATACCGCCTATATTTTCTTCATTAAGTATAGTAAAGCTAATCACGTGGTGTAATTATCCTCATGTTTATTCGGCAGATAAAGTCCTCGCCCTGCCTTTCGTACTCAAAGCTCTCAGCCACAAGCGAGCCGAGACGTGAGCAGGTTTTGAGACCTATCTTATTACTTTCAGCCCCCTGGGTATCCTCCCTGACACGGTTTTTCACCTCGACGGTCAGTCGGTTTCCAAGGACGTTAAGGTTAATATAAATGGGACTCTCCATATCGGCGTATTTCCTGATATTGGAGAATATGTTGTCAACGATACGCATAAGGTTCTGCGCATCGGTGTGGACCAAACTGCCGTCGGGCAGGGTCTCGGAGCTGTTGCTGACGATAATATCGTAGCCCGTCTCACGAAGGAGAAGGATATGCTCTGAGAGTATCTGGTCGAATAGCACTCTTGCGTCATAGTCCTCAAGACGGACGGCAGACTCGGTGTCACCGAAGGCAAGAAGGTACTTGAACATATCGTCCGAAAGCTGACGGAGACGCATTGCGGTGCTTTCGGTGGCGTCGATATAGCCCTGCATAACCTCGTCTGGCTGATGCTCACGCATCATCTCGATATAACCCATAAGTACGGTCAGAGGTGTTCTGATGTCGTGGGAGATAGAGGTAATAAGCTCGGAGTTGGTGGCGCGCGCCTCCTTCTCGCTTTCAATATGCTGGAGCATGGTGCGTCTCATATTCTCAACGTTGCCCGAAAGGCTTGCAAGCTCGTCACTTCCCTCGCTGACTATTTCATAGTTCATATCCAACTCGGATACGATGGTGACGTCGGAGGCAAAGCGCTTGATACGCTCGATAACCATACCGATATATCTCACCAGCATAAGAAGGAAGGTCAGGGCACTTGCCAGGAGGCTGACGCCCGTAAAGACGGTGATATACAAATTTTCGCTGTACTCCGCCAGAGCGACGATAAGATATCCGTCGGTCAGGCTGATTAGCCTGTATCCACCAGAACGGGCGTCGGAAATAAGCTCGTCACGGGCGAGAGATTCGTCGATTCTCGTACCCATAAGCTCGCTGAGCTTATCCTTTGCACCCGGAGCGACCGCCTGGCCGTCGGTAAAGTTTTCCTGTGATGCGCTCTCGTAAACCAAGAGGTAAACGTAGGGGTTCTGTCGCACCCACTCCGCAATAATATCGGAGTTGTCAAGACTCAGTCCATTGTTCGTAACGTAGGACTGAAGTGAGCTTGCGTACTCGTCACGGCGCACGGCGGTGCGTTCATCGGTGACGTAATATCTCCTCACAATATAGGTGGAGGGCAGATATATCATAAAGTACACCAAAACGGCGAGAACGAGACCTACGACTATATTATAAAACAGACCGTGGTAGAGCGACTTGTAGCCACGGGCCTTGCCGTATTCCTTACTGTCAGTCAATTTGATATCCCTTTCCCCACACGGTGCGAACTATTCTGGGCGAGGAGGTATCCTCCTCCAGCTTTCGCCTCAGGTTAAGTATATGAACGGTTACGGTATTGTTAGACGATGGCAGAGGTATATCTCCCCACACGCTCTCGTAAAGCTCACCCGGGCTGACCACCCTGCCGCGGTTCTTAGCAAGGTAGATGAGTATATCAAGCTCCTTGTCCTTTATCTCAATGGGCTTGCCGTTTTTGGTAAGCTCACGGGTCTCAGGGCTGAGAACCACTCCGCCCCAAAGGCGAATGGTCTCGTTTGGCTTTTCCTTTGCGCTGTAGCTGGTGTATCGACGGGTCAGCGCCTCCACCTTCATAAGCAATTCACGGGAGGAAAATGGCTTCACAAGGTAGTCGTCACCACCGCCCGAGTACGCCGCCTCCTTCTCGCTTTCCAGCGATCTGGCCGTAAGGAACAGAATGGGAAGAGTGGAAAACTCACGTATTCTTTTAGTTGCCTCCACGCCGTCAACACGGGGCATGGTGATATCCATAATGCAAAGGTCGATTTCCGAGTCAAGGCGCACGGCTTCAACCGCACGCTCGCCGTCAGATGCCTCGACGGTGGTATGACCTGCATTTTCAAGCAGTAGTCTCAGTACCTTTCTTATTTCAATTTCGTCATCGGCAATAAGTATTTTCATTTTCGCCCTCCTCCGATATTTTTCCATGTTAATTATAACATATAAAAAAAGATAATGCAACCTCAAACGGTTAAGATTGTGTAAAAAAGGGACTCGGAAATCCGAGTCCCTTTTGAAAATATTTCAAGAATTAGTTGAAAATAATCTGAGCGCCGGTCAGCTTCTCATTATTCTCACCGATAACGATTGCAGCCCACTCAGCAGCGGTGCCGTCATAGTAAACGGTAGCAAGCTTGTAGCAAGAGCCGAATGCGTTTGCGCCGATGGTCTTAACGTCGGAGCTGATGGTTACGGTAGTAAGTCTGAAGCAACCGAAGAATGCGTTCTCACCGATAGACTCAACGCCTGCGCCGATTACAACGCTCTTGAGAGAGGTGCAGGAGAAGAATGCCTCAGCACCGATAACCTTAACGGTTGCAGGGATTACTACGCTCTCGATATCGCTGCGCTTGAAAGCGTTTGCAGCAACGGCAACTACCTTAACACCGTTAACCTCATCGGGAATAACGATGTCCTTGTCCTCACAGTCACCAACGCCGGTGAAAGCAAGACCGCCGTCAACCTCAACGTAGTCAAGACCAAGGGACATCTTGTTGCCGCAGTTAGCGCAAAGTCCGTCCTCGTCACGGTTGTGACCGGTTGCAGGAATGATCTGCTGAGCTACAGTCTGGTCATCACAGTTCTTGCAGTACTGACCTGCGGTAAGACCGTCGGTCTCACAGCTGTTAGCAACAGCAGGAAGGGTTACGATATCGTGACCGGTTGCAGGAATTTCCTTGAAGGTGTTGTGATCGCACTCGGAGCATACCTCGTATGCCTCGTAGCCAGCCTCGGTGCAGGTGGGAGCCTTAGCCTCATACTTAGTGAGCTTGTGGCCAAGTGCGGGAATAACTACAATCTCATTTGCGGTATAGCCACACTTGGAGCAGCAGATATATGCCTCGTGGCCAGCCTCGGTGCAGGTGGGAGCCTTAGCGTCAACTACGCCAAGGTTGTTGTGTGCAACTGCAGGAACAGTCCAGCTCTCACGCTTGAGCTCAACCTCACAGATGGAGCAGTAGAATACTCTGTCGTAGGAGCCCTCGGTAGTACAGGTGGGCTCAACGAAGTTCTCGATATCGCCCTCTACGGGATTGTGACCGTGTGCAGCGATCTCCTTATACTCGGTGTAGTCGCATCTGGTACAGGTTCTGTAAGCGTTCCAGCCAATCTCGGTACAGCTGTTAGCCTTGCCCTCGTGGTCAACGTAGTCGTGGCCAAGAGCAGGGATCTCAACCTTGGTACGGGAAACCTCAGCATGACAAACCTCACAGTAAACTACGTCCTCGTAGTGACCTGACTTGTCACAAGTGGGCTCAACTCTGTTCTCAACTACTGCAGGAAGTCCGGTGTGACCGAGAGCAGGGATCTCAACGTATGTATCATAGTCGCATCTTGTACAAACCTCAAATGCATTCCAACCCTTGTTTACGCAGTCGGGAGCCTGAGCCTCATACTTCACGGTGTCGTGACCAAGCTTTTCAAGTACACGGATACCAACCTCGCCAAGAATAGTGCCACAGTCGTGAGTACAGCAGATTGCCTCCTCATAGTAGCCGTCCTCGGTACAGGTGGGGTTAACTCTGGTGCCCTTGAGCTCGATGGGATGCTCGGACCAGATGTGATCGTACTTGGGAGCGATCTCCTCGTAGCCCTTCTTCTCACCGCAGAGTGTGCACTCCTCGTGATCGTACCAACCGATGGTACAGGTAGCAGCCTTAGCAGCTACGGGCTGGAAATCGTGACCGGGAGTAAGAATGGGCTTGTTAACTCTGGAAATCTCGTTCTCACATTCCTTACAGTAAACTACTTCGTCGTAGCTACCGTTCTCGGTACAGGTGAATTCAACCTCGTTTTCTCTGACAGGATTGCCGGGAACGTGGTCGAACTTGGAAATCTCAAAGAAGTCGTTCCAACCGCAAACGGTACACTCATCATAGGGATGATAACCTGCCTCGGTACAGGAAGCGAACTTTCTGTCGTGATGTACTAAAGTGTGGCCGGATGCGGGGATAACCTCATCCTCCTCGTAGCCGCAAGCACAAACCTTATGTGCAAGACCTTCCTCAGTACAGGTAGCAGCCTTGGTCACGGTAGTCTCAAACTCGTGAACGTGCTCCTTGCAAGAAGAAATTGCGAAAACTGTTGCCAGCACAACTGCTGCGAAAAGCACAGCCGACAAAATTTTCTTGAAGTTGATGTTCTTCATATTATTGCTCCTTTTGATATAAATATAACAATACACGTTAATTATAATACAAATAAAAAGTCTTGTCAAGATAGATTTGGTAAAAAGCTTTCATTTTTGGAGATTGTGTTAAATTAAGGGACGAAAAGTTATGCATTATGTAAAAAAAGTCCGACCCGTTGTGGGTCGGACTGATGATCGATTATTAGTAGTTCTCCTTGCGAACCTCGAAGTAGCTCTGAGGATGTGCACATACGGGGCATGCGCCGGGAGCCTTAACGCCCATTACAAGGTGACCGCAGTTGCGGCACTCCCACATGGTCATCTCGCTCTTCTCGAATACCTGCTTCATCTCTACGTTGGAAAGAAGCTTTCTGTATCTCTCCTCGTGAGTCTTCTCAATAGCTGCAACCATTCTGAACTGAGCTGCAAGAGCTTTGAAGCCCTCCTCATCAGCTTCCTTTGCGAAGGTGGCGTACATATCGGTCCACTCGTAGTTCTCGCCCTCTGCTGCTGCAAGAAGGTTAGCTGCGGTGTCACCAAGGCCGCCAAGTGCCTTGAACCAGAGCTTTGCGTGCTCCTTCTCGTTGTTTGCGGTCTCCTCGAAGATAGCTGCGATCTGCTCGTAGCCCTCCTTCTTTGCAACCGATGCAAAGTAGGTATACTTATTTCTAGCCTGAGACTCGCCTGCGAAGGCGGTCATAAGATTCTGTTCTGTCTTTGTTCCCTTGAGATTCATTTTACGTTTTCTCCTTACGATTCATTTTTGATAAAGGTTTTTTACCTTGCGCATTTATTATACCACAGAAAAATCAAAAAAGTCAACACATTTTTTTGTAACTTAGTCACATTTATTTTTGACAAAAATGGCAGACCTAAATCAGGTCTGCCACAAATAATTTAGTTAAAGAATCCCTCTCTGTAAAGAAGCTCTGCAATAAGAACTGCGCCGCCTGCCGCGCCACGGAGGGTGTTGTGGGAGAGGCCGACGAACTTATAGTCGTAAACGCTGTCCTCACGGAGACGTCCTGCGGTGATACCCATACCGCCGTAGATGTCACGGTCAAGACGAGCCTGGGGACGGTTATCCTCCTCAAAATAGGTGATAAACTGCTCGGGTGCGGAGGGCAGACCGAGTGTCTGGGGCTTACCCTGATAGCTCTTCCATGCCTCAAGGATCTCCTCCTTGGTGGGCTTATTCTCAAACTTAACGAACACCGCCGCGGTGTGACCGTCGGTCACGGGTACACGGAGGCACTGGGTGGTGATAACAGGCTGGGTGGCAGGAATGATCTCGCCATTCTCTACCCTACCCCAGACACGGAGAGGCTCACGCTCGCTCTTCTCCTCCTCACCGCCGATGAAGGGGATGAGGTTATCCACCATCTCGGGCCACTCCTTGAAGGTCTTGCCTGCGCCGCTGATCGCCTGATAGGTGGTTGCGACGACCTCTTTAATGCCGTACTTCATAAGGGGTGTGAGAAGGGGAACGTAGGACTGAATGGAGCAGTTGGGCTTTACTGCAATAAAGCCACGCTTTGTGCCGAGTCTCGCACGCTGGGAGGCGATGACCTCCAGGTGGCTATCGTTGATCTCGGGAATAACCATAGGCACGTCGGGTGTCCAGCGGTTAGCCGAGTTGTTGGAGACAACGGGAAGCTCTGCCTTGGCATATCTCTCCTCGAGAGCCCGGGTCTCGTCCTTGGACATAGATACGGCGCAGAACACGAAGTCGCAAAGCTCCTTCACAGCGTCGATATCGTCGGAGGAAATGACGTTCATATTAAGAATTCTCTCGGGACAGGGCTCGGTCATCTTCCATCTGCCGAGAACCGCCTTGCCGTACTTCTGTCCGGCAGAACGGGGGCTTGCCACGAGGGCGTTGATTTCAAAGTAAGGGTGCTCGTTTAAGAGCATAATAAATCTCTGGCCTACCATACCGGTAGCGCCGATAATTCCAACTCTGAGTTTCTGCATATTGTAACCTGACTTTCACTAAAATTATTACTATTATTTTAGCACAGAGAGGAAAATATGTCAATGGATTTACAACAATTTTCATAAAATCCACGCCAAAATTTTGTATATTGGCACAAGAGAAAGCGACAGAAAATGACATAATGCACAAAATTCAGGGTGTTCAATTATACAAGGTGCAACAAAAACCGTGGTAATATATGGAATAAATTAATAAAACTTTATTTTCAAATAATTGACAGCTGTCAACTATTCTTTTGCGGTATTGACTTTTTGTTCACATTGTGTTAAAATGTGGGTCGTTAAATCGAAAAGGAGACAATTTATGAGCAAAGCCCTTAAGGAAAAGGAAGCTGTCACCACCGAAAAAAAGGTTTTGGGCGATGAGAAGTACGCAGGAATAATTGAGTACGACACCCCTGCCTACAAGCCTCGCAAAAAGCGTTTCGGCGACAGATATGACGGACGCCTCGTAAGAACTCTGCCCCCCATGAGCTACCTGGAGCCCTACCTTATGAAGGTAAGAAGCGACTCACAGAATCAGTTTGAGGCCGAGCTTGATATTCACAACGCAGAGCTGTACCTTGCAGAGAAGAAAAAGGAAGGCTACACCGATATGAGCCTTCTCCACGTTATCCTTGCGGCGTACGTAAGAGTGGTCTGCGAGAGACCCGGTATCCACCGCTTCATTGCAGGACAGAAGATCTATCACAGAGATAAGATCGAGTGCCTTATGACTATCAAAAAGGATATGACCCTCGAGTCGCCCGACACCTGTATCAAGGTTGAGTTCGACCCCAGAGACAACATTTACAACGTATATAAAAAGTTCCAGAAGACTGTTATCGAGGCTAAGAACGAGGACGGTGACTTCGAGTCCATTGTCGGCAAACTGGTAAAGCTGCCCGGCCTTGTGCTCCGCGCGGCTATCGGTATACTCAGATGTATGGACTACTTTGGCATTATGCCCCGTGCTCTTGCAAAGATCAGCCCCTTCCACGGCTCTATGATCATCACCTCCATGGGCTCGCTGGGTATCCCTGCCATCTATCACCACCTCTATGACTTCGGTCACCTTCCCATCTTCGTATCCTACGGTAAAATGTACTCGAAGAAGGTCACCCTCCTTGACGGAACGAAGGAAAATCACCACTTCGTAACCTTTAAGGTTGTAACCGACGAGCGTATCTGTGACGGATTCTACTACGCCTCCGCCTTCAAGCAGATGATGAGATATCTCAACCATCCCGAGGTGCTTGACCTTATTCCCGAGACGGTTGTCGAGGACGTGGACTAAGTATTGAATGCAGAATTAAAAGAGCGAACTTGACGTTCGCTCTTTTTTTATTATCCCTTGCTGATTATGGAAACGTTCTCTGGATTAATGCCCGTGGTATCATAGACGATGGAGAGGATCTGTGCAGCCTCTGCCGCCTGGAGAGACTCTGCACCGACGATAACGCTCACCGCACCATCGGAGATGATTGCAACGCAATCCTCAAAGCCCTTTGCCTTAACGAGGGTCTCGATATTTGCCTCGTTCTGGATATCAACGGCGATCTTGGAGATCTTTGCCTGTGCCTCCGCCTTTGCCGCCTCGGTAGCGTCGTCGCTCTCGGTCACCATTTTCAGCACGTCAAGTGCCTCGTCACGGGCTTCCTTGCGGTCGAGGGCGGTGGAGGTGAAGTAGTTGTTTTCCTCAACCTGATTGCCTGCGCTCTCGCTGTCCGAGTAGTTATCGTCCATATTATTATCACCGAAGCCGAGATTTGCCGAGGGGTCGTAGAACCAACGGTAGTTCAGGTAGACGGCGAGGCCGATAAGAAGGGCGCAGGAAGCAACGATAATGCTCTTTGCCGCACGGGTTTTGAAGAAGGATTTGATTTTTTCAAGTTTCATTGTATGTTCTCCTTAAAATTTTGTTAACTGCTTAATACTATGCCGAGCATTAGCGCAATATTACTTCAAGGGAAGGATTTCCACCCTGTTTGCTCCGATGCCGTAGATCGAGGTGAGAAGCTCGGTGATATCACTCCTGACCGCCGTGCTGTCAGCACCCTCGCAGACCACGGCAACAGCGTATACCTCCTCCCCACGGTATGTTATCATGACCCGACACTCGCCCACCCCCGAGACCGAGGAGCAAAGCTCGGCGGTGCGCCCCTCAAGATCGTCGGCAGAGTCGCCCTGCCCCAGGCTGGGGAGAAGCAAAAGAGCCAAGGCGAGAAGGATTATAATCAAAAGAGGGGTTTTGCCACCCTTACCAAGGAATTCAAAAAAGCTTTTATCCGAAGGAAATTTCAACCCTGCATTCTCCTATCTCCATTTTATTTACGAAGCTCTCGATACTGCGGTAATCTGCCGTGAGCGCCGAGCCCGAGAGGATTATTTCAATCTTCTCTGCCCTCATATTTTCCGAGTCGAAGCCAAAGAGTCTTACCGAAATATCCGCTTTTTTCAGCGAAAACTCAGACGACACGGCAGACGCCACGCCCTCAGCCACCGCATCCTCAAGGACTTCCTCCGCACCGTTTTCAATGCTGATATCGGGTGGGTCAAGAAGGCTGTCGAACCCGTCAGTCGAGAGGCCTCGTAGGGGCGAGAGAATGACGTAGACACAGATGATGCCGAGAGCGAGTCTCTCAATATTTCCCGACTTATATCCCACTATTCTTGCCACAGAGAGAATTGCAGCCGTTACGAAAACGCAAAGAGCGTAATTGTTCATACAAGAGCCACCCCACTTTTCAAAAATATTATTATCTCAAAAAGGTAGATTAGCGTTGAGAGGGCGTAGAGTGCGAGGGCGATATCCAATGCCGAGCGATACGCTGAGAGAATGCGCGAGGAATCTGCGCCGAGCATATCGGATATGCCGATGGCGGCTGTAAGACAGAGCCGATAGAGCAAAATCGTCGTCAGAGGAGTCAGGGCGAAGAACAGAAGCACCGATACCGCACCGCCACCGATAATACCCTTTGCATAGGACATCCCCGATGCGAGGGTGGAGAGTGCGCCCGAGACGGTTGAGCCCACCACAGGAATAAGTCCCGAAGCCATATATCTTGCCGCACGCATGGCGGCGTTGTCGGCGCTTGACGTAACTATTGTCTGAAGGGCGAATGCACCCGAAAGTATGGCGGTGAAGATGCCCATCGCTCGGGTAAATACCGACTTCACCATACCCCCGAAGGAGGAGACTATCTGCCCACCGAGAGGAGACAGAAGCGCCGAACCGAGGCTGAGAGCGGAGACGGTGGAAAATATCCCCCCCGAAAGCCGTGAAAGGAGCGAGAGAGAAATATACATTCCCGACCCCTGGGCAAGAGCCGTTCCCTCAGCTCCGCCGAGGGCGGTGACACCCACCGAAATGGGTATAAATGCCGAGAAAAATTTACTGATTTTATCTAAAGATAAAAGGACCTCGGAAACGAGCGAGCTGATGGTGGAGAAAAGGGCGGCGGAGGAGAGTATTCCTACCACGGCCGAGACCGACTCCGAAAGGGGAGGCGGAGCAAGAGATGCGAGTGCCGAAAGGCATATTACGCCAAGCGTTGTGAGGAAGAACACACCAAGCCTACCCCTCTCACCCTTCACGCTCTCCACAACTCCCGAGAGAATGCCCTCCACCGACAGTCTGTCCATAGTCTCACCCTCCATATCCTCGGGCAGGAGATCTTCAAAGTCGGATATGTAGTCGTCGAAGTCCTCCTCAGCATAGGTTTTTAGACCAAAAAGAGTAAATATGACAAGTATAGTTAGCAAATATGCACATTTTCTCATGAGAGAAGCTCCATTCCAAGCTCCACAGTCTTCACAAAATACGGTAAAGCAAGCATAAATATCTCCACCCTGCCGACGGTGAGGACCAATGATGCGAGGGTACTCTCCCCAAGGGAAGCGCATATATCAGATGTGAAGCCGAAGACGTAGCCGAGACCCATGGCGCGGAGAGCCTTATCCACTGCGTCGCCGACACCGACCTTATACGCAAGCTCACCAAGAGAGCCAAACAGCTCGCCAAGGTGAGAGAGTAAGCCAAGCATAAGCATAATAAGGCTCAGGGTGACGAGGAGTTTTTTCGCCTTGAAGCCCAGACCCTCAAGGAGAGCACCCATCAGGGCGCAAACCAAGGCAACGGCACAAACCTTCCAGGTCATAGGCCGAAGACACGGCGGAGGGTCAGGAGCAATTCACCCACCCTCTCGGCAATCAAAAGCAGAATTATAACCATACCTGCAAGCGAGACCATGGTAGATTGCTCGTCCCTGCCCGCCTTGCTCATTATCTGGCAAACCACAGTGATTATCATTGAGATTCCTGCGACTTTAAGAATAAGATCAACATCCATATTTCCCTTATTTTTCCTTATCTAATTATCTAAATCAATATTATTGCGAGAGATGACCAGACGCCGAAGATAAGCGCTAGGGTCACCTTTTTGTTTTTTTCAAGGCTATCGGCCGCCAAACGAAGCTCGTTGTCTGTTGCCTCGATAAAGGAGGAGAGACGGCGGATCTCGGCATCCAGATAGTCCTTACCGAAGGAGGCAAGAAGCTCACCGAGCCTTGCCCTCGTGCTCTCGGGTAGATTCAGACTGACGGTGGGATCGGAGAGCGCCTCAGAGGGAGGTTTTCCCTCACGCAAAAGGGATAAAAAACCCGATTTTTCAAGATATTCGTCAGAAAAATCACGGTATAGCTCACCTCCAAAGGATAGACTGCGGCTGAGGCTGTCACGAATATGCTCAGCGAGGGCAAGAACGCCACTCATCTGTCCAAGGCGGTTGTCCAAAAATTTGGAATAACCCCGACCCAACCAAAGGGCGGCAAGTCCAAGAGCAAGTATGACCAGAGGCTTCAGCATAGGTTATCCTTCCTTATAATATATTTGCCTGCCACACGGCTTATGCCAAGGGCGGTGGAAAATGCGCCCGAGGTCAGTATTGGCCTCAGCGACGGCTTTGCCCGTAACTCATCAATGCTCCCTGCGTGGACGGTTGCCACCAGAGGAATGCCCGAGAGCAGGCTTGCCTGCACCGACAAAATATCCTCACCCGACAGCTCGTCTGTCATAATGACCTCGGGCGACATTGTCCGTGTGGCAAGCTCGATGCCGTAGGCTCTCTTGTAACCTCGGAGAATATCCACTCTGAGCCCGAGATAGTCCTCGGGAATAAACTCGCATCGCTCGTCTACCACCGAGACCGACCTCTCCCTTCCGATTATCCCTGCCAGGGTGCGAATGGCGGTGGTCTTCCCTACTCCGGGCGGCGAATAGATAATAAGTCCTCCGTCGATGCCCGAGCGATATACCGCGACAAGCTCTTCACGGAAAGCGCACTCCCCCGTGGGAAGACGAAATAGGAGAGAGGAAATATTGCTTATACCCACCAACCTGTCCCCCTCGTAGGACGCCCTACCCACAATACCGACACGAATACCGCCCTCAAGGCTGATATATCCCCTTGCAATAGTGTCACGGTGGGCGTAGAGCGCACCACCCGAAACCCTCTCAACAATTGAATCCATGATCTGCCTGTCGGGAGTATAGCGCAGACGAAGGGTGCTGTCGCCCACCTTCAGGGTGGAAAGGCCAAAAAGGCGGAGTCGAAGCTCCGAGATATTACCCACGTGAGTGTTTTTCAGGCGCAATATCTCCTCCGAAAGAGTTGGTGGCAGGAGTGTGAGCAGGCGGTTTTGCGGCATAATCCCCCCTAAAATAAGAAAATACTTGACAATGACCACGCTTTGTGCTAAAATGATGTTACCAAATCAAGCAGAAAGGCTGGTCCAAAGATGAAATCCACAGGCATTGTAAGACATATTGATGAGCTTGGCAGAGTGGTTGTCCCTAAGGAAATTCGCAGGAAGCTAGGCATATCCAACACAGACCCCGTAGAGATTTTCACAGAGGGTGACCGTATTATTCTGACAAAGTATGTACCCGTTTGCCATTTTTGCGGCAAGACCGAGGGTCTTTGTGAGTTCAAGGAAAAGAACATCTGTGCCGACTGCATCGGCGAGCTTCGCAACAAGTAAAAGCATCATCGGAGCGAGGAGATATTTCTCCTCGCTTTTTTATTTTTTTGTAAAGCTATTGATTTTTTAGAGATACTATGGTACAATATATGCGGCAAAGTTTGAAAAAATTACAAAATCGAAAGGATTTTTTAAGATGAAAATTGTAACCTTCGGTGAGCTTATGCTCCGTCTTCAGCCCTACAACTACGAGAGATTCGTACAGTGCGACCACGTTGAATTTACCTTCGGCGGCGGTGAGGCTAACGTAGCTGTTTCCCTCGCAAACTACGGCATGGACGCTGCTTTCGTTACCAAGCTCCCCGCACACGCTATCGGTCAGTCTGCCGTTAACTCTCTCAGAAGATACGGCGTTGACACCACCAAGATTGTTCGCGGCGGCGACAGAGTTGGTATCTACTTTAACGAGAAGGGCGCATCTCAGCGTGGATCTGTTTGCATTTACGACAGAGCAAACTCTGCTATCGCAAAGGCTACCACAGCTGACTTCGATTGGGACGCAATCTTTGAGGGCGTTAACTGGTTCCACTTTACCGGTATCACTCCCGCACTCGGCCAGAATGTTGTTGAAATCTGCAAGGAGGCGTGCAAGGCTGCAAAGGCAAAGGGCATCAAGATCTCCTGCGACCTTAACTACAGAGGTAAGCTCTGGACAAGAGATCAGGCAAGAGAGGCTATGACCGAGCTCTGCCAGTACGTTGACGTATGCATCTCCAACGAGGAG
The DNA here is from genome assembly GCA_045126855.1 of Eubacteriales bacterium. Lineage (GTDB taxonomy): Bacteria > Bacillota > Clostridia > Oscillospirales > CAG-272 > UBA1740. The sequence goes on from JBGVPG010000007.1 coordinate 48,791, forward strand.
GACGCAAAGGACGTATTCGGTATTGAGGCTGAGGCTACCGACATCTACGGCGGTCAGCTTAACCACGAGGGCTACAAGTCTGTTGCAAAGCAGCTTGCTGACAAGTTCGGCTTCGAGTACGTTGCTATCACTCTTCGTGAAAGCCACAGCGCATTCGACAACGGCTGGTCTGCTATGCTCTACAACGTAGCAAACGACGAGTACTGCTTCTCCAAGAAGTACGACCTCCACATCATCGACCGTGTTGGCGGCGGCGACTCCTTCGGCGGCGGCCTTATCTACTCTCTCCTTTCCGGCAAGAGCACCCAGGCAGCAGTTGAGTTCGCAGTTGCAGCATCTGCTCTCAAGCACTCCATCGAGGGCGACTACAACATGGTAACCGTTCCTGAGGTTGAGAAGCTTGCAGGCGGCGACGGCTCGGGCAGAATCCAGAGATAATCCATCAATATAATAAAAAAGGCGAAGAAACCTCAGTTTCTTCGCCTTTTTGCTAACAATTATTTACACAATTCATTAAAAACCGTCATATTTGTTCTGCCGGATACCAAGGGAGTGATAGAAATAAATCCATCTCTTACCGAGTCGGTGTCAAGGGTGGGGTCCCCCTCGTTCTCCTCTATAACATGGCCGCCCTGCTCCCAAATATCATTACCAAGATCATAAAACTCGTCGTGGAAGTAAACGCCTCCCTGACGGGTTATTCTTATCTCACCGTTACCCTTTGGGATGTTGACGTTGTAAAGGAGATTTTTGTCAAGCAAACCGCCATCTACAATATAGTTCCAAACCTTTTCAAGATGCTCTCTCGCACCGTCAAAGCTATCCGGCTGTGTGGAAAAGGCAATACCCGGAATACCAAGCCTTCCGCCCTCAAAAATGGCGCCTGCCGTACCCGAATAAACTATATCCTTGCCGAGATTGAAGCCTCGGTTAATGCCTGAAAGGATCAGGTCAAATTCCTCCTGCAAGCCAAAGTGTGCAAATCTGATACAGTCGGCAGGAGTAGAATCCATAGAGAAGGCACGGACGCCATCTATCAAATCAACTCTTTTGATTTCAATGGGTCTTGTGAAATCTATGGCGTGGCTTTTGCCGCTCTGCTCCACCTTGGGAGCAACCACGGTGACCTCTCCCTTAGTCTTTGCCCACTCAACGAGAACGCGAATGCCCTCTGCATACACGCCGTCGTCGTTTGTTATTAAAATTCTCATAACCAACCCTCGTTAGTTTCCTTAAATTCCTTGAGGCGTGCATCGGCATCGGCAATGAGAGCCTTCATCTCCTCTACCGAGTATACGGTTGCGCCTGCGGCGCAAGCGTGTCCTCCGCCACGGTACTTTTCACCAATAGAGTTAATGGTAACGAATCTGGAACGAAGTCTTACACGGATAGATCCGTCGTCGTTATCAATAAACGCAAGCCAGATAAGGCTGTTTTTAATAGAATCCATAAGTGAAACGCTGGCGCTGGCATCCTCCTGAGAAAGACCGAAGCGCTCCTGCATTTCCTTGTCAACGTGGAGATACGCTACACCGTTTTCGGTGATCTGCATCTGTCCGTAGGCATAAGCCTCGAACTTATAAATATCAAATTCCTTCATATAGAGATTAGCATAGAGTGTATCGGTATCAATGCCGATATCAAGGAGCATACCTGCAAGGCGCATTGTATCTCCCGATACGTCACGGAAACGGAATCTGCCTGAATCTGTTACCATACCGCAATAAATATAGGTTGCAGCCTCGTTATCGATCTTCAGCTCATCCATAAAGGTAGCGTAAAAGTCTGCGATCATCTCGCAGGAAGAGGATCTCTCCTCCTCAACCCACATAAGATCGCCGTAGGGCTTGATATTGATATGATGGTCAATCTTAATAACCTCACGGCAGAGAGTGAATTTCTGATTGGAAACACGCTCCATTGTGCCCGTATCAATTACCAGAGCAAGGGCGTCGGCATAGGCCTCGTCGGGAAGAAGCTCGTCCTCTCCGCCAAGAAATGCCATATAATCTGCAAAATCACAGTTCTGAAGTCTGATCTCCTTCTCGGGATAGCTAAGCTCAAGAATTCTCTTGAGTCCCTTGGTAGAGCCCGTAGCGTCACCGTCAGGACGCTTATGTCTGAAAATGAAGATCTTGTTGTATTCCTTTATTTTGTCAAGCAACTGCTTTTTGATATCGTAGCTCATATTTTACTCCTCCGTCTGCTTAATAAGGTCGGAAAGAAGGGCCATAGCCTCCTCACGGTTTTTCAAGGTAGCACCGCTTGCCTTCTGATGTCCGCCACCGCCGTATTTAACGGCGATAGGATTGATGTTGTGTGTATTTGATCTTATCTCACAAAGCACGCCGTCTGTAGTCTCTGTAAAGTTTACCCAGCTTTCAATTCCACGGATCTCGCCCATAGAGTTTACCATTCCACGGGAAATAGTGAAGGTGTCAACTCCGTAGCTCTCAGCCTCTGCAAGGTCGGTATAGATGTAGGCTACCTTGCTTGTGGAAAGCTGAATTTTAAGAGCAAACTTCGCTCTGAGCTGAATAAAGGAAAGCTCGTCGGCGTAAAGATTCTTGTAAATATCACCAGTCTCAAACTTGCGCTCCATAAGGAATGATGCAACGCGGAAGGTCTCGGCGTTGGTGGAGTCGTATCTGAATCTGCCTGAGTCGGTGATCATACCCGTGTAAAGTGCCTTTGCGGCAACGGGAGAAACTGTGAATCCCTGCTCCATAGCCATAGCGGCTACAAGGCCGGCACAGCTCTCATATGAGGTTGCGACGATCTCCTCATCGCAAATCTTCTCAACGAAAAGATGGTGGTCGATTCTTGCGCTGGCAGAGGCAAGAGCGTATCTCTCGTCGCTGATAAGTGCCTTTGCGGAGGTGTCAAGAACGATTGCAAGGGCTCCGTTATAAAGCTCGTCCGAAATCTCGTCCATTGGACGGGTAAGAACAAACGAATATCTGGGGGTCATATCGCCAACGATATAGACCTCCTTTTCAGGATAGCTATCCTTAATCATATGGTAAAGACCAAGCTGGCTGCCAAGGGCATCGCCATCGGGATTTTTGTGTCGGTGAATAATAATTCTCTCGTAACTTTCAATGAGATTTTTTAATTTCTCAAACATATTATTTCCTTTCAGGGACATATTAACCCAGTTTATCATTAACTTCTCCATTATATCATATATCAACAAAAAATGCAACCTAAATTTTTATCTCTTTCTCCCTTAACCATAACATGAATTTTTTCAACCAATTTTACATTTACATTTTTGTCTAGGTTGCACAATACAATCTTTATTTTTTATATACAAGATGTTGACAATGTATTTTGTGAATGTTAAAATATTTTGTAGTATAGTAAAAATGTAAAGATACTCTTACTGATCACAGGAAAGGATACATAAAATGATCAACGTACAAAAGAATTTTGGTTTTCGTCACAAGAGCGGTATTCTGATGCCCGTAAGCTCGCTTCCCTCTGCATACGGAATCGGATCCTTCGGTAAAAGCGCATACAACTTCATAGATTTCGTTGCCGAGACAAAGACCAAGTGCTGGCAGGTACTGCCTCTTAACCCCACCTCTTACGGTGATAGCCCCTATCAGTCTCCTGCGGCTGTTGCGGGCAACCCCTACTTTATAGATCTTGAGATTCTTGCAAAGGACGGACTCCTCACAAAGGAGGAGCTCCTCGAGAACAGACACGATACCCTTCGCGTTGACTACGGTTGGCTCTTCAACACGAGATACGTAGCTCTTCGCAAGGCATATGCCAGATTCCTTGAGAAGGGCGGTAATAAGACCGCTAACTACAAGAAATTCTTGAAGAATAACGTACATTGGCTTCCCGACTACTCGCTGTTTATGGCTCTTAAGGCGCATTACAACCACGCCGTATGGACCTCCTGGGCAGAGGAGCACAAGGACGTCAACCGTGCAAGAAAGTGCCGCGCCGAGTTTGAGGGCGAATGCGGATTCTGGGAATGGATTCAGTATGAGTTCAGCCGCCAGTGGCAGGCCCTTCTCTCCTACGCTCACAGCAAGGGCATCATCGTTATCGGTGATATGCCTATCTACGTTGCCCACGACAGTATGGACGTATGGCAGGCACCCGAGCAGTTCCTTCTTGATGAAAACTATAATCCCACGGTAGTTGCAGGCTGTCCCCCCGACGGATTCTCTCCCGACGGTCAGCTTTGGGGTAACCCGATCTACAACTGGGAGCTTATGGAAACCGACGGCTTCGCATGGTGGCAGAAGAGAGTTGCCGAGAGCTTCAAGATCTACGACATTCTCCGTATCGACCACTTCAGAGGATTTGCGGGCTATTACAACATTCCCTACGGAGACACCACCGCCAGAAACGGCAAGTGGGACAGCGCACCCGGTATTGCCCTCTTCAGAACTATCGCAAAGAACTTCCCCAAGGCGAAGATCATTGCCGAGGATCTGGGCTTTATTACCCCTGACGTGCGTGAGCTTCTTGACGACTGCGGATTCCCCGGAATGAAGATTCTTCAGTTTGCCTTCTACGACGAGGACGCTGAGTATCTTCCCAGAGTATATCCCCACTCCAACTGCGTTGTTTACTCCGGATCTCACGATGCCGACTGCACCAAGACCTGGGTGAAGAACCTTGAGGGAGAGACCAAAAAGCGTTTCAGACGTGAGTGCCCCTCCATTCCCGGTCAGAGCCGTACATACGACGTTATTGAGCTCGCTATGACCAGCCGTGCTAACCTTGCGGTTATTCCCATGCAGGATTACCTCGAGCTCACCAACGAGGAGGGCCGTATGAACACCCCCGCCGTTGCTGAGGGTAACTGGAATTGGAGAATCTCCAAGAATTACAGAACCAAAGCTCTTGCCAAGAAAATCCTTGGATTCAACGAGAGAAGCGGACGCGCAACCAAATAAAGCTTGTATTTTTAAAAAATATATATACGAAAGGATATTTTAAACATGAGAAATCGTTTATTATCTCTCCTTCTCGTCGTTGTGATGCTCTTCGGTATGCTGATCAGCACAGTATCCTGTCAGCAGCTCGAGGAATTCATCGGCTACGAGAATCTTGACCAGGAGTACCTTGACAAGTACTATCCCGGAATGAATCAGGGTAATAATCCCGGCGGCGACCAGCCCGGCGAGGATATTCCTGCCGGACCCCAGAAGCCCGGGGACGACACTCCCACGGTTCCCAACGAGCATGCAAGCTACGCTGAGCCCGAGGAAGGCTACAACCTTATTACCTTCTACTGGTCCAACCCCCTCATCAGCAACACCTCCGAGTCCTTCCTCAAGTGTGACCTTTGGACCTGGTGGGACAACGGTGGCGGCGGTGCTTTCCTTTGGGAAGTATGTGATTACGGCGGACGTGTAACCCTCAAGGTTCCCGAGGGAATCTCCGAGGTAGGCTTCATTCCCCGTAAGAACTGTACCGATCCCGGTGGAGAATCCTGGGGATATGCAGACAAGGACTGCGGTCCCGACGACCTCTTTGCTACCATCGAGGGTAAGGATACCTTCATCTACCTCAGAGGCGGTAAGAATGATGCAAATCAGTACCATAGTTATGACGGAGGAAAAACTCTTAAAGTGATCCAGAAATTCAATCTTGCGGGTATCGTAGACAGAACAACTCTTGAGTATTGTGTTACTCCCGCTGTTAAGCTTACAAGAAACGCTCAGGTTAAGGTTTACGACGGTGAAAGAGAAATCGCTGTAACCAAGGTTGCTAACCTTAACAAATCTTCTGCAAACGGTAAGATCACCGTAGACGAAGAGCTTGATATTACCAAGACCTACACTCTTGTTATCGACGGTTACGGCTCCAAGGAGGTTTCTCCCACCAAGATCTTCGATACAAAGTGGTTCGCAGACAACTATCATTACACCGGAAACGATCTCGGTTCCACAATCAGCTCTGACGGAACAACTACCACCTTTAAGGTATGGGCTCCTACAGCATCCAAGGTTGTTCTTAACCTTTACGAAAAGGGTGCAAAGGACGAGTTCACCGACAACGACAAGCACGTTGATATGGTTCTCGGCGACAAGGGCGTTTGGTCCTACACCGCTAACTGCGGTCACGGACAGTTCTACACCTACTCCGTAACCACTTCCGTTGGTACCCAGGAAGCAGTTGACCCCTATGCAAAGACTGCAGGCGTTAACGGCGACCGCGGCATGGTAGTTAACCTTGACCTCACCGATCCCGATGGCTGGGGCGCAGACAAGAAGCCCTTCTCCATCGACAGCTATTCCGAGGCTATTATCTGGGAAATTCACGTAAAAGACTTCTCCAACCTTATTGAGTTTGGTAACAAGGACGCTAACGAGAAGTACCAGGGTAAGTATCTCGCCTTTACTCAGGAGGGCCTCGTTAACGAGCACGGCATCTCCGTAGGTATTGATTACCTCAAGGAGCTCGGCGTTAACTACGTTCACCTTCTTCCCTCTTACGACTACGCGACCGTTAATGAGGAAGATCCCGACAGCGGATTCAACTGGGGCTACGATCCCAAGAACTACAACGTTCCCGAAGGAAGCTACTCCACCAACCCCTACGACGGCGTAACCAGAATCACTGAATACAAGCAGATGGTTCAGGCACTTCACAACGCAGGCATCGGCGTAATCATGGACGTTGTTTATAACCACACCTATGATAAGAACGCTTGCTTCAACAGAATCGTTCCTTACTACTACTACAGATATAAGACCAACGGTGCTAACTCCTCCGGCTCCGGCTGTGGTAACGACACCGCATCTGAGAGATTCATGTACGGTAAGTTTATGGTTGAGTCCGTAAGCTACTGGCAGAAGGAATATCACCTTGACGGCTTCAGATTCGACCTTATGGGTCTTCACGATATGGATACCATGCAGAAGGTTGAGGCTGCAGTTCACACCCACGACCGCGAGGCTATTATCTACGGCGAGGGCTGGCAGATGATGATCAACGCATACGGCAACGCAGTTTCCGCTCACCAGGGTAACATCAGCAAGATCACACCCACCAACAACGCTATCGGTACCATTGCAGTATTCAACGATACCATGCGTGTAGGCTTCAAGGGTGAGGCTGACGACAAGTCCAAGGGTTACATCAACGGCAACACCGGCAACCTTCAGAAGGTTCTCTTTGGTGTTAAGGGTGGTAACGAGGTCGGCGGTTCGGCTTCCTGGTGGAAGGTAAGCAACGACATGGTTGTTAACTACCTCTCCGCACACGACAACTCCACTCTTTGGGATAAGCTCGCTGTAAGTAACGGCACTCAGTCTGTTGATGCAAGACTCAAGATGAACCGTCTCGGCGCAACAATCCTCTTCATGTCCAAGGGTATCGTATTCTTCCAGGCAGGTGAGGAGATGCTTCGTACTAAGCCTAACGACAAGTACGAGTTTGGCTTCGACCACAACAGCTACAAGTCCTCTGACGAGATCAACAACCTCAAGTGGAGCACTCTTTCCGCTGACTCTAACGAGTACAAGATGATGCAGTACTACGCAGGTCTTGCAGCAATTAAGAATAATCTCTCCATCTTTAACGACTACACCGAGTTTAACGTATACGTTAACGATGATAAGGTTGGATTCACCATCGTTCTTAAGGACGGTAAGGGCGGCGAGGCAATTGCCGTATTCAACCCCAAGACCTATGGCGTTAAGTACACTCTCAACGGCACATGGTACACCGTATGTAACGGCAGCCAGGCTGGCATTACCAACCTTGGCACTGTAAGCGGTGAGATCACCATCCCCGGTACCAGCGGCGTAATTTACGTTAACCAGAAGGTTCTCGATTCCGCAAAGCAGTAATAAAAGCTTTAGGGCAGGCTCAAATGAGCCTGCCCTTTTTACATATCTTTTACTTTATTTACTTCTTCTGCGATAGTCTTTCTTTTGCCGAATCCACGGAACAATCGCTTCACCCATAGGAATGGGATCGGAATGATCCACCTTGCAAGCTTCGGGTAGGACTCCCTGTAATACGAAATGGGAGGAAACAGCCTTGATAAAAAGTACTTTATTTTTACCGAGTTCGTCAGCTCACTGCCGTCTGCCACGTCGGCAACGTTATTTTCAAGAAGCTTTGTCGTAGTACCGAAGGTGCCCGAGGTGAGATAATACAGCAGCATTTCCTGAAGATCGTCGTCAAGCCGGGTATCGGGGGTCGTCTCGGGATCAAACAACGCAAAAGCGAGTCTTTTAGAATACTTTTCGTAGCCCGAGATCGCCAGTAGATCGAGCTGTTTATTTATGTATTCCCGATTAAGATTTTTGTTGCCCGTACAGTAAACGTAAATGTCCGCAAGAGTCCTTACGCCACAGCCTGCCGTCGCATAATGCTTGTAGGCGTGGTAGAGGAAATATACGTAGAAATCATCGTCCGAGAAAAGCCTTTCGCCTTTCTTTTCGCCCTTAATAAGTCTTTGGCTTACGTTCTTGTAATAATCCGAGCCAATACGGGTCTTCGCCGCCGTGGAGAAAAGCTTGCGATGTATTTCAAAGTTCATCGGACCCTTGAAATAGGTGTCGTGACAGCCCTTGCCATAGCTCTCTACCCTATAGCCCTTGGAAACAAAATAGTCTCTTATCCTTTCAAGACTTTTTCCATCGACAAGAATATCATTATCGGTCATCTGTCGCATACCAAGGGTGGGATAGTAGTGCTGAAGGACCACTCCTTTGAGGCAAAGATACCAGCCGCCGTCGGAGATGAGGTTACAAAGCGCCTCACGCTCAACGTCGAACATAACAAGCTTTCTCAGCGTCGCCTGGTAATCACCGCTGAACTTAGCAAAGGTCTCAGCATCAACGAGGTCATCGCCATATTCCTTTCGGCATTTTGTAAGGCAAATGTAAACTATAGATTGCATTGAGTGGAATTTTGCCATCTTATAAACTTTAGCAAAATTCATTTTATCGAGATATTTTTTCTCGGGGATCCTGCCGTGAAGGGCGCAGGAAACGAGATACAGCATATCTCTGCCAATGGATAAAACTTCCGTCTGTTCCACGGTAGTACCTCCTTTTATTTTGTAAAAATACGCTTTATGCGTCTTAAAACTCGCAGGGCAAGATGCCTCAGAGGTCGGCTGACGCACCATGCAATAGTATAAAGGCGATAAATGGGATCATTCACGCCAATGAGCCTTCTGCCACGCCTGATCTTGCTTACGACCGCAACCACACGGGAGTGCGGCACGCCCCTCTCCATTACGTACTGATTGTCACCGCACATAATATAGGTGTCACCCGAAAAGCCAACCACACGGTGAAGAATGTAGCTTCCGTCAGCACGCCTGTAAAGGGGAATATCGTATTTTCTGAGTCTTTCGGGCTTGGGGGACAGAATAACGCTGTCCTTCCCTTCCCTGATAAGCGGCAGCATGCTGACACCTCTTGGGGACAGCTCTACCGATTGCCCATCGGCAACACGTTCCTCAATGATCGCGCCAATATCCTCCATACCCACAAAAACCGCGCTATGCGCGGTTTTTTGGGAAATATTGTTCTTATTCATAAATTAGTTTCCACCGCCGAGGTCGATATTATCGCCTTCGCCAAGCTCCGGGGGCTTATTTGCATCCTCGTATGCCTGTTCTGCGGCAGTACGCCAAGCTCCGTAATCAAGACCAAGCTCCTTGAAAATATAGTAGTGCTCGATTCTTTCCTCGGGCGTCATGGCAAGAAACTCCTCGTAGGTGAGGGACTCGGGGTCATTCTTCCAGTCAGAAGTAATGGAATCGTCGGGGTTATTGGGATTTTCGGGATCGTCGGGATTCTCGGGATCGTCGGGGTTCTCGGGGTTCTCGGGATCCTTGTTATCCTCTCCACCGCCGAGATCAATATTGCCACCGTCAATAACGCCGTCATCCTTATTGTCGCCCTCGTTCTCGTCTCCACCAGGCGTCTGATCTCCGCTATCGGGATCTTTGGGAGGATTCTGTCCGTCATCCTTCACACAGCAGGTCAAAGCAAGGAGCATCGACACAACCAGAGCGAGAGAACACAATAAAGCAATAAATCTTTTCATATTAATCTCCTTTTTTACTCAATACAACCGGCACCGTTAAGCTTCGCAACAAAAGCGTCAACGTCCCTTGCCGCATCCGCCTCGGTGACCTCATATTCGCTGAGGAGCCCGTTTATCAGATCCTCACGGGTGCAGCCACCCTCCAGCATACGCCAAAGGAGAACGCCCGTCTCGTTAAGTGTAAGCATACCTGTGAAATCCACGGTAGCCTCGCCAAGAGGAAGGGCAACCCAGCTGCCTGCAATATTTCTAAGAGCAAAAGTGTTTTTAATCTTCATTTTTATCCTCACAATCCGCACCCGACATAGTCCTGTAGCTGAGATGTGCCGCTGCAGGCTCGGGTCTGTTATATAATTCGTAAATCGGAATATCCCTTACGACCCTATCCACCACGCCAGTCATAATACTGAGAGCCTCGGGGGTCTTACAACGCCACAGAGTCTGTGTCATAACCGCAGCAGCAGCCTCTATGGGAGGGAGACGGCGGATTTTATTCTCCTCACCACGGCGAAGGAAACAAATTCCTGCCAGGGGCGCACGGGTGTTAATATTAATACCGTCCTTACCGCACCAGGGAGTGCCGTAGGCATACCATACACCGTCGATCTTGCGAAGGGCGGGCTTGTCGTCGTTAATTACAATGGCGCCGGGAAACTCCTTTTGCCAAAGCCTTGTATGTGTGGACTTTCCCATACCCGAGGGGCCCGAGAAAAGATACGCCTTTCCGTCAAGCACCACCGCCGAGGAATGAAGCATCATACCGCCACGCTTCGTCAGGGCAACGTAGAACTGCCAGCCGGACTCCATATAGGCAATAGAGTTATAGCTACTAAGACCCTGCCAACGGTCGGGATTATACAGTTTTTCATCAACAATTATTTCGGGCACAGCCCCTTCCTCTGCCAGGTAGGGACGGCACCTTTCCTCCAGCCCACCCGACTCGGGCACGCTGACTACCAGATCGGCAACCTTACAAATCATTTTGTCACCTTTATTTAGACATTATTTTACAACTATATTATATCACAGCTTTTATCAAATGTCTAGTACTAAATAAAACAAATTTGAGATAAGAAAAAGGCGGACCTAAGTCCGCCTTTTATATTGCTATAAATTAGTCCCAGCCCTCTTCAGATTCGGTTGTGCCGAATACAAGAGATGCGCCGCCTTCACCATTCATAGTGTCCTCGGAGTAGAAATTAATGTACTCTACTTCAGGACTTACGTATACCTTTTTCATTATTTTCTCCTCCTTTTTTATTCAGTAACGATTTCAGGAACTGTGATGGCTCCGTCTTTCATTGTGCAAAGAGTTGTCTCATAGTAAA
>JBGVPG010000008.1:0-131479 GCA_045126855.1 Eubacteriales bacterium
TGAACTGACCCCATAAAAACGGACATTGAAATAAAAAGCCTCTTGTAGTAGAATAGAAATATCTACTGCAGGAGGTTTTTTGTATGGCAGGAAGAAAAGGAATGAAGCATTATCCTGAAAGTTTCAAATTACAAATTAAGCAAGAATATGATGCGGGAGCATCAATGAAAAGTTTGCACAGAAAGTACGGAATAAGTGTTTATTCAATAGAATCATGGTGTGGACTTCGTCCGGAAGTCAACAGGCGTCAAGTTGCACCACTAAAGAGAGGACGTCCAACAAGCAAGCCCGAAGATTTAGAAAAGAAGGTAAAACGTCTTGAAATGGAAAACGAGCTACTGCGAAATTTTCTTCGAGAATTGGAAAGGAAGTGAGAGCAAGCGTAAAATACAGGGTAATTAATCGTTTTAAAGATAAGTACAACGTGCGAGATATGTGTAATTTCTTTAAGGTATCTCGTAGTGGTTACTATGCTTGGACAAAGAAAGCAGACAAGGAAGATCCGGACAAGCAAATAGGAGAATTAATACAACAGTGCCAAAAGAAAACACGGCAAACATACGGCTACCGCCGCGTTCAGATATGGTTATTGCGTGAATTTGGGCTTGTAATGAACCATAAAGCCGTACTCCGTGTAATGAATAAGTACAATTTACTCTCTAAATCTCGCAGAAAACGCAAATGGGTTCAGAACTGCGAGAGCATACACAAATACACGAATCTGCTTGAACGAAACTTTTATGCAGAACGCCCGAATCTAAAGTGGTGTACGGATATATCTTACATACCAACAAAAGAGGGCTTTGTCTATCTTTCGGTAATTAAGGATTTGTATGACAATTTTGTCGTTGCTTACAAAGTGGGAACAGAAAACAATAACAATCTTGTTTTTGAAACAGTAAAAGCGGCAAAAAGAGAGGTCACCGCAGAGTTGCAGCTCCACAGTGACCAAGGCTTTCAATACACTTCAGAGGGGTATTTTAAGCTAACAAAATCTTACCACATAACTCCGTCAATGTCAAGCCCGGGAACGCCATTAGATAATGCTTGCGCTGAAAATTTCTTCAGCACGCTCAAATCCGAGTGGCTTCATCGCTACACACCGGCGACCAAGGAGGAGGCTCGCCTCCTCCTTGGCGAATACATTCATTTCTACAATTACGAACGTATTCAGCTAAAAACAAAACTGACACCGTACGAAAAACGATGTCAGTTTCAAGAAATAACGAGCTTTTAAGAGCAAACTAAAGCTATTCTACGAAATGCTTTTTTATTTCGTGTCTATTGCCTGGGGTTCACTCCAGAATGACGGTCTTTTTTTATATCCTAACCAACTTAGGTCTTCCGATATAGTTTAACTTATATCTTTTGACGATCGATTTTGCGATAGTGACGGGATCGGGATCAAGCAGGGCAGTGCTGTCGTGGGCATCTCTGCCAAAGGTCACGGGTGCACCGATTTTTCCTGCAATCTTCCAGAAGCGCTCATCGGGGTAGTGAAGATTGTACTTTATGCCCGAAAGATTGATTTCAAGCGGAGTGTCGGTCTCCTTTGCCTTTTGGCAAAGACGGTTCATCTCCTTTTTGTAAAGCCGCTCGTCACCCTTGAAAAGAATGATGTCTGGGTGGGCAATATAGGTGAACACACCGCTTTCCATAGCCTTGACACAGCAATCTACGTACTCGGTAAGATACCTGCTCTCGGTAATAACGCCTCGCGTTCCTAAACCGTCAGGATGCTCATTACCAAGGAAGTGCTGACCGCAAATCAGGTATTCTGCTCCAAATTTTCTCGCATTTTCAAGCATCTGATCGAAATACAAAGGATAATATTCCATTTCAAAGCCGACGCTGAGCTCGATTTTATCACGGTATTTTTCCTTCAGAGCCTGAACGTCACGAACGTAGCTTTCTCCCTCCGACATATCAACACGGTAGGATGACTCATACCCGTCGGGGAATATATGAGGCATATGGTCGGAAAAGCCGAGATGCTTTATTCCTGCCCTTATGGCGCACTCAATATATTCCTCGTCGGTCCCTCTTGCATGGTGGCAACGGGTAGTGTGGGTATGGTAGTTGTAGTCCATCTTACTTGAGAAGGAACTTGTTGAAGCTCTTTTTACCTCTCTTAACGAGAACACCGTTGGTAAGCTGCTCCTTGGTAATAAGTGCTCTTACGTCGGTAACCTTTTCGCCGTCAACAGAAACGCCACCCTGTTCGATAGCACGTCTGCCCTCAGACTTAGAGGGTACCATCTTGCCAAGAACGAGAAGGCTGTTAAGATCAATAGCGCCGTCAACAAGGCTTGCCTCGTCAACCTCAACTATGGGAGCATTCTCTGCGCCGCCCGAAACGAAGAGCGAGCGAGCCATAGACTGAGCCTTCTCAGCCTCCTCCTCACCGTGAACAAGCTTGGTAAGCTCGTAAGCGAGGATCTCCTTTGCGGTGTTAAGCTGTGCGCCCTCCCATGCATCCATCTTATCGATCTCCTCGACGGGAAGGAAGGTGAGCATTCTGATACACTTGAGAACGTCGGCGTCACCAACGTTTCTCCAGTACTGGTAGAAGTCGTAGGGTGCGGTCTTATTAGGATCAAGCCAAACAGCACCCGATGCGGTCTTACCCATCTTCTTGCCCTCGGAGTTTAAGAGAAGGGTAATGGTCATGGCGTGTGCGTCCTTGCCAAGCTTACGTCTGATAAGCTCAGTACCGCCAAGCATGTTGGACCACTGATCGTCGCCACCGAACTGCATATTACAGCCGTATTCCTTGAAGAGGTGGTAGAAGTCGTAGGACTGCATGATCATGTAATTGAATTCAAGGAAGGAAAGTCCCTTTTCCATTCTCTGCTTGTAGCACTCTGCGGAGAGCATTCTGTTAACAGAGAAGCATGCACCGACGTCACGAAGCACGTCAACGTAGTTAAGACCGAGGAGCCAATCCGCATTGTTTACGAGAATAGCCTTGCCCTCGCCAAAGTCGATGAAACGCTCCATCTGCTTTCTGAAGCAATCAACGTTGTGCTGAATGGTCTCGGTGGTCATCATCTGTCTCATATCGGTACGACCCGAGGGGTCGCCAACCATGGCAGTACCGCCACCGATAAGAACAACAGGCTTGTTACCTGCCATCTGCAGGCGCTTCATAAGGCAGAGCGCCATAAAGTGACCAACGTGCAGGGAATCTGCGGTGGGGTCAAAGCCGATGTAGAAGGTTGCCTTGCCCTCGTTGATCATAGTTCTGATCTCTTCTTCATTAGTTACCTGGGCGATCAGACCACGGGCAACCAGTTCCTCATAGATTTTCATTTTTCTTTACCTCTATATCTTATTTTTTGAATACAAACAAAAAGTCCTTGGAGCAGAAAACTCCAAGGACGTAAAATTTACGTGGTACCACCTTGATTTACAATAATGCAAAATGCAGAATGCAGAATGCAAAATTGCCTCGTTTACGCTATTACGGGCGTCAACCGTCGCAGCCTACTCAAAAACATCAAAAACAGGCAGATTTAGGCGAGAAGCGTCGTTTGCGACCCGAAGCTGTATTTACATACAGCGAGAGGAAGAAAACGGCGGTAGAAAAGTCGTCTTGATTAAACGGAGAAATCCGCAGGATTTCAACATATTGTTTCGGGCCTTATGCTACGTTCGATTCTTAAATACAGAACCACGACTTTTCGGTCTCGTCAAATATGACGTTTTTTCGGTGCGCACTCGGAGATGTATTCACCATTGGAAACTCACGCGCCTCTCACCACCCGGCAACTCTCTGTTTTCCGTTATCCAAAGCTACTTGTTCTCGTCATCGCTTTAATAATGAATAGATTATACACTAAAAGGGCAGAAATGTCAACACCTTTTTAGACTTTTTTCACCTCATATACCGTAATCTGTCTGTATACCTCACCGGCATCGTAGAAACCAATACCGTGGTTGATGCAGTTTGGCTCGGTCTGTGCCTCAAGACAGAATGCACCGTGCTTGATCTTCTTTACGCCTCCACGGAAATCAGGCTCACCAAAGAGGAAGTTGCCTGTGTAGAACTGTACTCCGGGCTGGTCGGTGTATACGTTAAGCTCAAGCTCTCCGTTGGTAACGGTTGCAATAAGCGGAACCTGCTTAGACTGAAATTCCTTGGAAAATTCAGGGCAGAGAATAAAATTGTGATCGTATCCGTCAACACCCTTGCCAAAATTCGCACCAATCGCCTTAGGCTTTCTGAAGTCAAAGGGAGTGCCATCAACCATAGGTCTTTTGCCATTCGGAATAAGGCTGTCGTTTACGTCAGTATAGCTGTTTGCCCATATTGTTGCGACGTGATCATCGATCAATCCGCCAAAGCCGTCAAGGTTAAAGTAGGAATGGTTTGTCAGTGCAATAGGAGTTTTTGCCTCGGGGGTTGCCTCGTACTCGATAATAACCGTTCCGCAAGCAAGTGTAAACTTCACCTTTGTAAGAAGTCCTCCGGGGAAGCCCTCCTCTCCGTCGGGGGAGTAGTAGGACATAGTTACGCTGTCCTCAGTGGTCTCCTCAATATTCCATAATCTGAAGCTGAAGCCGTTACCGCCGTGAAGACAGTTGCCGTTATCATTGGCGGTTACCATATAGATTGCGCCATCCATAGTAAACTCTGCATCGCCGATTCTGTTGGCAACTCTGCCAACTGTTGAACCCTGATATGAGCCGGTGTCAGCCTTGTAATCCTCGAGGCGGTCGTATCCACCGATGATATCCCTGCCGTAAGGCTTGAAGGATACTATCGTTGCGCCACGTGTCATAACACGAAGCTCGGCATTTTCGTTAGTCAAGGTGACGATCTCAACTATCTGACCGTCAGCGGTTTTTCCGAATATTTCTCTTTTCATAATTCACCTCGGATAGTTTTTTCATATTCATTATAACTCAAATTTGTGTAAAAGTAAAGAGATATTTTCTATTTGTTGACTTTCTTATAAATATATGTTAAAATATAAGTTGAACAAAATTAAGGCAGGTAATTATGATGAATAAGGCAGTCATTATAATAAACGGCGCCGGTGGCGTGGGTAAGGATACCATTTGCGACCTGGCGGCAAAGCATTTTAGGGTGCGTAACATTTCCTCTGTTGACCCTATTAAGGAGATAGCCACCTTCTGTGGCTGGACGGGTGTTAAGGACGATAGGGCACGCAAGTTCCTTCACGACCTCAAGACCATTACGGCAGAGTATAATGATTTCCCCACGAATTGGGCATTGAAGGTCTTTCGTGAGTTCCTTCAGAATGACGAGGAGATCCTCTTCGTACATATAAGAGAGCCGTGGGAGATTGAAAAGTTCGTTCGTGCAACCGACGGCGTTGCCAAGACGCTTCTTGTCAGGGGAGGCAGCCGCAGCCGTACCGATGCATACGGAAATGCAGCAGACGATATGGTTGAGAATTATAAATACGATTATTACTTTGTAAACGATCGTCCCCTGGACGAAACCGAGCTTAACGTAAAAAAACTCTTTAGCGAAATTCTTGGCTGATAGGAGAAAGGTATGATAAGTGTAATTGACCAAGTCTTCAGGCTTGACACGAAAAGCACAACCTACGCCTTCCGCATTACGGAGGGATATCCCGAGCATCTCTACTACGGCCGCCGCATTATTGACAGCGACCTCAGAGCTGCTGAAATGAAAAATACCATCGACCTTGGAAGTACCGTGAAGATAGAAGGAAAGAGCTTTTTCCTTGAGAGAAATCTTCTTGAATATTCGGGTATTGGCAGAGGCGATTACCGTCATAGCCCCATTGAGCTTCTTATGCCCGACGGAACCTTCGTTTGCGATTTCGTCTACGACAGCCATCGCATTATGAAAGGAGCATACACGACCGACAGCCTTCCTACCGCATACGGTGACGGCGAGACCCTTGAGCTGATTCTCAAGGATTGTAAGTTCCCCTCGCTTAAACTAAAGCTCAATTACGTCGTTTTCGACGAATGTGACGTTATTTGCAGAAACGTCGAGCTTATTAACGACGGAAACGAGGCAGTATATATCAGAAAGCTGATGAGCCTTATGCTCGATCTTCCCGAGGCGGATTACGATATGCTTACCCTCGACGGAGATTGGGGCAAGGAGGCACACGAGCATCGCCGCTTCCTCGAATGCGGCAGCTTGGTAAACGAGTCAACGGTTGGAGCATCCTCCAACAAGCACAATCCCGCATTTGCTCTTCTTGAGCGTGGTACGGATGAAACCCGTGGTAAGGCATACGGCTTCAATCTCGTTTATAGCGGAAATCATTATAGCATGGTTGAGCGCTCAACCTTTGATACAGCCCGTGTAATGACGGGAATCAATCCCCACTGCTTCCTTTGGAAGCTTTCGGGTGGCGAGAGCTTTGTCACACCGCAGGCGGTTATGACCTATTCCCACGAGGGAACTAACGGCATGATGGCAAATATGCACTCCTTTGTAAACGAGCATATCGTGAGGGGCGAGCATAAGAGTGCCGATCGTCCCATAGTTCTCAACAACTGGGAAGCGACTTTTTTCAATTTTAACCGAAGCAAGATCCTAGCGCTTGCAAGGTCGGCAAAAAAGCTAGGAGTAGAGATGTTCGTCCTCGACGACGGTTGGTTTGGCAAGAGAAACAGCGACACGGCAGGCCTTGGCGACTGGGTAGAAAACCGCAAAAAGCTCCCGGGCGGCATCAGATATATTGCTAATAAGGTCAATAAAATGGGAATGAAATTCGGTCTCTGGTTTGAGCCCGAGTGCGTCAATCCCGACAGTGACCTTTACCGTGCCCATCCCGATTGGGCTATCAGCGTTCCCGGCAGAGACAGGACGTTCGGTAGAAATCAAATGGTGCTGGACATGACTCGACCCGAGGTTAGGGAATATATTATCGAAAGCGTTGATAAGGTCCTTTGCAGTGCCAATATCGAGTACGTCAAGTGGGATTACAACAGGCATATCAGCGATATGTATTCCTCTAGCCTCAGACAGCAGGGAGAGTTCTTCCATAGATATATCCTCGGTCTTTATGAGGTCCTCGACGAGATATTCCACAAGAGGCATCCGAACATCCTCTTTGAGAGCTGCTCGTCGGGTGGAAACCGCTTTGATCTGGGTATGCTTTGCTACTCGCCGCAGATATGGACGTCGGACAATACCGACCCCATCGAAAGGCTGGACATCCAGGGCGGAATATATAATTTCTATCCTCAGTCCACCGTCTCTGCCCACGTTTCAATGGCGCCTCACGCACAAACCCTGCGTGACACACCCATATCCACAAGATTTAACGTGGCTGCATTTGGAGTTCTTGGCTACGAGCTTGATTTCTCCGAGCTGACCCCTCACGAGAGAAAGCAGGTTAAGTGGCAGATTGAGTATTACAAGGAGTATCGCCACACCTTCCAGTACGGTAGGCTCAGCAAGGTAAAACTTAAAAATCCCGAACAAATTTCCTGGCAGATTACAGACGGAGAGAGAACCTTTGCCGCAATCTATCAGAAATGCAAGGAGTCCTGCCCTGGCAGAGACCGCCTGAACGTTCCCGGACTTGAGCCGGATAAGCTTTATCACGTTGAGTCGAGAGCACAGTTCCATCGCATAAGGCGATTCGGCGGACTTATCAAGCACATCGTTCCCGTTCACCTAAGGCCCGACGGATTTATTCTTCGTACAGTTAATAAGCATTTTGCAATGCAGGACGGACGTGAGAGCTATACCGCCTCGGGCGCCCTTCTTGCCGAGGGAATTAATCTTGCTATGCAGTACGAGGGAAGCGGATACCACCCCGAGCTGCGTGTTCTCGGTGACTTTGGATCTAATCTTTATTTAATCAGGGAGATAGACAATGGATAAACAAATGAAACGCAATAAAATTTGCTTTGGTCTCGGTACAGTAGGCCGTGACGCACTATATTCGCTGGTAAGCATGTACCTTCTCGTTCATCTTACCGACGTCGTCACCTTCTCAAACAAGGGCCTTGCCGCCGTTGGTACGCTTTTGACCTGCTTTGGTGTATTTGATGCAATGATCGACCCCTTTGTCGGCGCGATCGTTGATAATACAAAGACCCGATGGGGCAAGTTCAAGCCCTGGATTCTAATCGGTATGATAGGCACGGGTGTTCTGACAGTTCTTATGTTCCATAACTTTGATATGTCGGAGACCGGCCACATCGTTCTGCTGGCCTTTACCTACCTTCTCTTCAGCATTTTCTTCTCGCTTAACGATATTGCATATTGGTCTCTTATGCCCGCAATTTCCAAGGATCAGACTGTCCGTGAGGGAGTTGGTGCATTTGCGAGAATTTGTGCAAACGTCGGTATGTTTTCTATGGTGCTTATTTATCTCAACGTTCCGGGCTTCTTCCCGGGAAAGTCGCCTCGTGATGCATACTTCATCTTTGCAATCATTATTGCTGTTATTATGTGGGTGTTCCAGTCCATAACCCTCTTTGGCGTTAAGGAGGACAGAAGTCAGCTTGAAAAGGCAGAGAAGACCACTCTTAAGGATCTTATCCGCGCACTTGCAGGCAACGACCAGCTTCTCATTACCGCACTTTCTATGGTTCTGTTTATGATCGGATATTGCACCACCACAGGCTTTGGTACATACTACTTCAAGTATGCATACAAGGACGAGGGAATGTACATGGTGTTTGCTGCGGTTCTCGCCGTTGCACAGCTTACCGCACTCTCGGTATTCCCCCTTTTCAGAAAAAAGTTTTCGAGAAAGCAGCTTTACACGGGCTCTATGATCGTGGTGGCGATCTCCTACGTGATCTTCTTCCTCTCCTTCGAGTTCCTGCCTCTGGTAGTTCTCGCAGGTCTCGGTCTCTTCTTTGCACAGGCATTTATTCAGCTTCTCATGCTCCTGTTCCTTGCCGACTCCGTTGAGTACGGTGAGTGGAAGCTTGGCAAGCGTAACGAGGCGGCGTCCTTCGCCGTTCAGCCCTTCATTAACCAGTTCGGTGGTGCGATCAGCAAGGGTATAGTGTCCTTCACTCTTATCATCTCGGGCATCAATATGATCGCCAACGAGATCGCCGATGCAGGTAACAATACCGAGCTTGCACAGCAGATTCTCAACTCCACTCCCGGCAGCGCGGTTTGGATTATGAAGATATCTATGATGATTCTTCCTCTTATTCTTATTCTCGCAGGCTTCGTGCTTTATCAGAAGAAGTTTAAAATCGACGAGACCTTCTATGCCCAGATCGTAAAGGATCTCGAAGAAAGAAATTCTAAAGAAAATTAAAGGTGAAATAATATGAACAAGCAATGGGATCTTTCCATACTTTATAATGGCTTTGATACTCCCGAGTTCAAGGCTGATATGGCGGCCTTCGACGCCGCAATTGCTGAGGTTATTGCGTTTTCGTCTAACCTCTCATCCGTTACTGCCGAGGAGATTCTTCTCGGTTATATCGAGAGCTCGACTCGTCTTTCCTCCCTTGCGGAGAAGCTCATTATTTACGCAAATCTCCGTTACAGCGCAAATACCGCTGATACCGAGGCTGCGAGCACTATGGGTGTTCTGATGGGCAAGCTTTCTGCTACCGCAGCTCCCAGCGCAGCCGTTAACAAGGCAATCGCAAAAATCGAGAATATTGAGCAGATTATCGAAAAGAATGAGATTCTTAAGGAGCATTCTTATCTTCTGCTTAATATAGTCAAGGACTCCAAGCATCTTCTTTCGGATGCCGAGGAATCTCTTTTCTACGAGATGAATATTTCGGGCGCGTCTGCCTGGAGCGATCTGCAGTCCAACCTTACAAGCTCCTTGAAGGTTGACTATAAGGGCGAAACGATCACTCTCTCCGGCGTTCGTAACCTTGCATACGACCCAGATCCCGAGGTGAGACGCGCAGCCTTTGAGGCAGAGCTTGCGGCTTATCCCAAGATTGAGACGGCAACCGCCTTTGCTCTCAATTCTATTAAACTTCAGGTTATTAACGAGGCGGCTCGCCGTGGATATGCGTCTCCTCTTGCAAAGGCGCTTGATAACTCCGCAATGAAGCAGGAGACCCTCGACGCTCTCCTCACCGCTATGCAGGAATATATGCCTGTATTCCGTAAGTACCTCCGTGCGAAGGCAAAGGCTCTCGGCCATGAGGGCGGTCTCCCCTGGTACGACCTCTTTGCTCCTATGGGCAAGAGCGATAAGAAGTATACCACCGAGGATGCACGCAACTATCTGCTTAACATCTTTGGTAAGTTTGATGCCGAGCTTCACGATATGGTGAAGGAGGCATTTGACAACTCCTGGATCGACTTCTTCCCGAGAGAGGGTAAGGTCGGCGGTGCCTTTGACTGTGCCGTTCATTCGGCAGGACAGTCCAGAGTTCTGACCAACTTCGACGGCTCCTTCTCGGATATCGTTACTCTCGCTCACGAGCTCGGTCACTCCTTCCACGACCGTCAGGTTTATAAGAATTCTCCCCTCAACCGTGAGTATTCCATGCCCGTGGCAGAGACTGCATCTACCTTCAACGAGGTTCTCGTTATGAATACCGCAATCTCCGAGTGCACCGACCGTGATACCAAGCTTGCTCTTATTGAGAGCCAGCTTATGGACGCAACTCAGATCATCGTTGACATCTACTCCCGTTACCTCTTTGAGACCAGTGTGTTTGCTAACAGACCCCAGGAGTTCCTTTCTCCCGAGCGTATGTGCGAGCTGATGCTGGATGCACAGAAGCAGGCATACGGTGAGGGCCTTGACGAGGGATGTATGCATCCCTATATGTGGCTCTGCAAGGGTCACTATTACAGTGGCGGCCTCTCCTTCTATAACTACCCCTACGCCTTCGGCGGCCTCTTTGCAAGAGGCATCTATGCAAAGTATCTTGAGGAGGGCAAGCCCTTTGTTGAGACCTATAAGCAGATGCTCCGTGCCACAGGCACCAGTACCGTTGAGGATGCGGCAAAGGTATGCGGCATCGACCTCACCGACGTCAACTTCTGGCGTGCAGGCCTCGCCTCCATCGCCGAGCAGATCGACGAGTTCTGCCAGCTTGTGTAAGCTATTAGTTAGATAAGAAATTACAAAGTTTTTTTGGGGGGAAATAATGTGAAAAGGTTAGTAGTATTATTTGTGTTTTTGCTTGTAGCCTTTGGTATGACGTCATGCCTGTACGAATACGCTCATCAACCTGGGGATGCTATAATTGTAAAAGAGGCTACTTGTAATGCTGAAGGTATATCGCAGATTAGGTGCACCGAATGCGGCGAGATAATTAAAACGGTTGAAATTCCAAAAACAAACAAGCACGTTGAGAGCGTTATTCCTGCTGTTGAGTCCAGTTGCACAGAGAAGGGGTTAACAGAAGGAAAAATGTGTTCTGTTTGCGGTGTAATTTTGGTGGCACAGCAGGAAGTAGCTTTGCAGGCGCACGTTGAAGAGATTCTTTCGGGTGTTGCCGTTGGCTGCGAAGTTGACGGTAAGACCGAGGGGAAAGCATGCTCTGTTTGTGGGACAATTCTTGTAGAGCAAAGTGTTATTCCTGCACCCGGTCACAGCTTTGGTGAGTGGGTAGTAGTAAATGATCCTACTGTTTCCGAGGAGGGGTTACAGGAGAGAATTTGTAAATGCGGTAAGAAGGAAACGCAGAGCATCGAAAAGTTAAAAGCATCCGAGAATCTCGAATTCAGCTTGAATTCCGACAAAAAAAGCTATTCTGTAATTGGCGTTGGAGAGTGTCGTGATGAAGAGATTGTCATTCCGGATAAATATAATGGTTTACCGGTTACAGGAATTGGAGATTCATTCGGTCATTATGCATTCGCCGGATGTGATTTTATTAAGAGTATAATCATTCCCGATTCTGTGACTGCTATTTCCTTTGGCGCATTTATGGATTGTACATCCCTGAAAAGTATAGATATTCCTGAATCTGTAACGTCAGATATTCCGGCATCTGCATTTGAAAACTGTACTTCTCTTACACACGTTACTATTCCTGACAAGGTTGCCGGCATTGGCAATTCCGCTTTTTATGGTTGTACCTCACTTGAGAGTATTTACATAGGAAATTCGGTGCTTTATATCGATTGGTATGCCTTTGAAGGATGCAGTTCGCTTGAGAGCGTTTATATTGGAGAAAGTGTTGTAGAGATAAGAGGTTCCGCCTTTTACGGTTGTGAGTCGCTTACCAGTGTTGCACTTCCTCACTTTGTGACCAAGATTGGAGATCAGGCGTTTTATAACTGTACATCTCTTGAAATTGTGAGCATGGACAATTCTGTTATCACTATTGATGAGTTTGCATTCTATGGATGTACATCTCTTAGAGAAGTAAATCTTCCCGATAGCATTACCTTTATTGGACGAGGCGTATTCTGGGGATGTGAATCGCTGAAAAATGTAGAGCTTCCCGATAAGTTGACAAGTATTGATAATTCTATGTTCATTTATTGCGAGCAGCTTGAGACGGTATATATACCCGGATCTGTTGAAATCATCGCAGAATGGGCGTTCTCAAGATGTACGTCACTTCTCACCATAAGCTTTGGTGGTACTATGGATCAATGGAATGCTATTAAGAAAGAGGATAATTGGAATATCGTTATTAATGGTTTTACCGTTCAGTGTACCGACGGTACGATAGTTTATGACGGAGATATTCCTTTAAACTGAAAAAAACAGACCGAGCAATCGGTCTGTTTTTTATTTATATATCGAGGCTTGCAAGATCCTCAATGGTCTCTCGTTTTACTGCAAGGTAGCTTTCGCCATCGGCGAGCATAACCACGGGAGGACGGGGAATTCGGTTATAGTTCGACGCCATTGAGTAGTGGTATGCACCTGTTGTCAGGCAGGCGAGAAGGTCGCCGCGCTGAACGTCCTTGCGCATCGGTACGTTTTCTTGGAGAATATCACCGCTTTCACAGCATCTGCCCACAACCGAGCAATTTTCCTTTTCACCCTCGCCGTCAAATACGGGAAGGATGGTGTATGGCGAGCCGTAGAGGGCAAATCTCGGATTGTCGGTCATACCGCCGTCAACAGAAACGTAGGACTTGTATCCCGGGATACGTTTAACCGTACCAACGGTGTAGAGGGTGAGTCCTGCATCGGCTACGATAGAGCGACCCGGCTCAAGCGAAATACGGGGCAGGGTGATGCCAAGCTCGTTTGCAGTTGCCTTCATATCCTCTGCAACCCTAAGAATGGTTGCCTTTATGTCAAGTACGGGCTGACTCTCAACGTATCTTACGCCAAGTCCGCCGCCAATGTCAAGGTCACGGCAGATAAATCCAAGCTCACGCTCCATATCTGCAATAAATTTCAGCATAACACGTGAGGTAGCAATATAAACCTCGCCGTCGAAGATCTGCGATCCAACGTGACAATGGAAGCCTGTAAGCTCAAGGTTCTCAAAGGTCAAAGCAAGGGAGGTGATCGCCTTAGCTTGTCCGGTCTCGATAGCCGAGCCAAACTTTGAATCCACCTTACCCGTGGCAACCGCAGCGTAGGTATGGGGGTCAATGCCGGGGGTAATGCGAAGCATAATCCTCTGCTTTATACCGAACATTTTTGCGATCTCGTCAATGGCAAAAAGCTCCTCTGCGTTGTCTACAACGAAGCAGCCAACACCCTTTTGAATGGCAAATTCTATGTCGCTGTCTGTCTTGTTGTTTGAATGAAAATATGCGTTTTCCAAGGGAAAATCAACGGCAGAAGCAGTATAAATCTCGCCGCAGGATACGACGTCAACGCCAAGTCCCTCTTCCTTGATTATGCGGTAAAGCTGCTTGAAGGAAGCTGCCTTGGAGGCGTACATGACTCTTGCATCATCGCCAAATCCCTCACGCACCGCTTCAAGATAGGTACGGCAGTTATGACGGATCTTAGCCTCGTCGTAAAGGTAGAGGGGAGTGCCGTATTTGTCAGCGAGATCGGACAGCGGCATACCTGCAAAGCAAAGCTCGCCGTTTTCATTTCTCAATAAATTCTCGCAGATCATCTGCTCTTTTTCAATAACTGTCATATTATAGTAGTTTCTTTCTCAGGTCCTCGCCCGACATCTGTGAGAGGTCGGCGGGAGCAATGTCAAAGACCGTCTTACAGCCCTTGTCACCACGACCGTGCATTCTGTATATAGCTCTCGCATACGCCACAAGCACGCTTGCGGTAAATTCGGGATTTGAGTCAAGACGGAGGTTGAATTCAATCGTGTGGGTGTTGCCACCGCTAAAGCCTGTGCTGCCGTTTCTGATAACCGATCCACCGTGGGGAAGACCTGCGTGGTCTCTCCTTAGCTCCTCTGCCGAAACAAAGGTCACAGTAGTGTCATAGTCGGCAAAGTAGTTTGGCATTTCCTTGATTTCTTTTTCAATCCTTGCCTTGTCGGCATTCTCCTCGGCAACGACGTAGCAATCACGTCTGTGCTTTTCTCTCGTGCTAAGCTCGGGACATTCGCCCGATCTGACCGCCGAGAGCGCAGCCTCAACGGGAATAGTGTACTGCCTTGCGTCAAGAACACCGTCAATACGGCGAATGGCATCCGAGTGACCCTGGGAAACTCCTCGTCCCCAGAAGGTGTAATCTCTGCCATCAGGCAATACTGCCTCGGAATAAACCCTCATTATGGAGAAAAGTCCTGGATCCCAACCGCCACTAATCAGCGCAATGTGACCGCTTTCAATCGCAGCATTATTGACTCTGTCAAAGTGCTCGGGAATCTTTGCGTGGGTGTCAAAGCTGTCCACTACGTTGAAGTCCTTTGCGAGGGTAGGGGTCATCTCGGGAAGGTCGGTGGCACTGCCGCCGCAGATGATAAGAACGTCGATTTCGTCCTTGAAATCACTAATTCTGTCGGCGTGGTAAACCTTAGCACCGCTGACGGTCTTAACCGTCTCGGGAGGACGCCTTGTGAATATGCCCACAAGCTCAACGTCCTTATGGTAATTTACGGAGCATTCGACACCACGGCCGAGATTTCCGTAACCGTAAATAGCAATTTTCATATAAACCTCTTATTCGGCAGAAATAACGGTGTCACGGGCTTCCTCGCCTGCAAGCATCGCCTTCATATCGTAAAGACCCTTGGGCTTTCCTATAAGGAAATCTGCTGCTGCAATAGCTCCCTCGGCAAAGAGGGCACGGGTGTGTGCCTCGTGCTTCAGGGTGATTGTCTGGCTGGGAGTGCCAATTATGACCTCGTGCTCTCCAACTATATTACCCATTCTTATGGAATGAATACCTATCTCGTCCTCAGTGCGCTTACCCTGACCGCTTCTGCCACAATGGGGATAGGACTCGGGGCGCACGCTGCGGAGAGCATCTGCAAGCATCAGGGCGGTGCCGCTGGGGGCATCAACCTTTCTTACGTGATGCTTTTCTATGATCTCGATATTTGCCTCGGGAAATGCTGCTGCAGCAGACTTTGCCAGCTCTATAAGAAGGGCGATTCCCACCGACATATTTCCCGAGTAGAACAGGGGAATAGAGCTTGCCGCCTTGTGGATCTGGAATACCTCGTCAACCGTGTGACCGGTGGTGCAGAGCACCAGAGGAAGGCCTCTCTCAACCGCGAAATCAAGGAGCTCGGGCGTTGCCGAATGGTGGGAGAAGTCGATTATGCAGTCAATACCGCTGCTGGGTACGTCGAGGAGGCTTGTATATACTCCATCGCCCCCACAGGTGTCAACTCCATAGGCAAGGGTAGCACCTCGGTATTCTTCGTTACAAAGCTTTACAACCTCACGACCCATAAAGCCGGAGATTCCGTTAAGTAAAATTTTCATATAAAATCCTTTAAATGAGATTTTCTTCTCTCATAAGAGAGAGGAGCTTTGCCTCGTGCTCGGGCTCCATCGTGGTGAGGGGAAGGCGAAGATAATTCTCGCAGTATCCCATGGCAGCGACCGCCGCCTTAACGGGAATGGGATTGACCTCGCAGAAGAGGGCGTTTACAAGGGGAAGAAGTCTCAGCTGTGCATCCCTTGCCTCTTTTACATTACCGCTCATGTAGTCCTCGCACATTTTCTGCGTAGCTCTGGGCATAATGTTGGAGAGCACCGAGATAACACCCTTACCGCCGAGAGAGAGGATAGGCACGATCTGATCGTCGTTGCCCGAATATACGTCAAGCTTGTCGCCGACGAGAGCGCAAAGCTCTGCGATCTGCGAGATATTTCCGCTTGCCTCCTTGATCGCCACAATATTGGGGTGGTCGGCAAGAGCCAGAACAGAGGAGGGAAGAAGGTTGCAGCCCGATCTCGAGGGCACGTTGTAGAGAATACAGGGCTTTGTGGACTCGTCGGCAATCGCCTTGAATGACTCGATAAGGCCACGCTGGGTCGCCTTGTTATAGTAGGGAGTAACGAGAAGCATCGCATCCGCACCAACCTCGCAGGCGTACTTGGTAAGCTCAATAGCGTAGGCTGTGTCGTTGGAGCCTGTGCCTGCAATAACAGGAACTCTGCCTGCCACGTGGTCAACGCAGAACTTGATAGCTTCCTTATGCTCGGCATCGGTCAGGGTAGAGCCCTCGCCCGTGGTACCAACCGCAACGATAGCGGCAATGCCCTCGGCGATCTGCCAGTCGATGAGCCTTCCAAACTGCTCGTAATCAATTCCGTCCTTGGTGAGAGGGGTAACGATGGCGGTAGCCGCTCCCACGAAAACTGTGTTTTTCAATTTATGTATCCTCCGAAAGTTAAATCAAAATAAAAAAGATAGCCCTAAAGCTATCTCCAAAAAAGCGCCAAAACGCTTATTGATGATAGCCCTTCGCATAGAAATGCGACAGCAACACGGATATTCTCCGTACTGCCAGCCAAGATGCCTGCCACAGCATCCGCTTCGGCACCAACGCCTTTCTTCCACAGCCCGGGCGGCTGTCAGCGTGAAATACTCTTCGTTAAGTGCGCCTCTATCTCAGTTTATACGCTATTTTAACACACATATTAGTCTTTGTCAATAGATTTAAAATAAAAACTTGATTTTGGCTTGAATTGGTGTTATAATTGATATGTAAATTGTTTTTGAGGAGAAGAATATATGAAGAATTTCTTGAGAATATTTGTATTGCTCCTGGTGGCTATCAGTATACTCTCATCCTGCGAGTTGATTGATAATACAGCAGTACAGGATACGTTGTTTGGCGGAAGAACGCCCTCCGAGCTTTATAATGAAGCTATGACGCTTTACGAGACCAGGAAGAATAACGGTAGCTCTTTTGCTACTAATGTAACCTGGGTGACCGAGGACCGTACTGCGACTTTTGATATTAACTACGGAAGGCTGGGTATACAATATAAGGCATCCTCCAAGGACGGAGATGATGAATATACCGACGAGGCGATCTTCCTTGACAACACCATATATTTCAATAATGCGGACGGCAAGCGTGCATATACAGCAGATAGAGATGATATTAATACTTATATTGAGGAATATTCCTTGTTTACGCATCTTGTTCCCACTCTTCCTCATAAGCTACCCGAAAATTGGTTTACTAGCATAATGTTTATCCCCGAGAGTACCGAGAGCTATTATATCGAGTTCGTAATAGATCAGGGAATGTCAATGTATCACCCCGATTACAACGAGTTCTTTGCTAACGGATCCTCCATAAGGATTTATTTTACCATGGAAGGATATCTTGACAAATTTGTCTTTAAAGGAGTATACTCTGCCGCTGAAACTGCGGATATTACGGTGGACTTCGATTGGACTTATAGAGAAGATTTTTCCACCTTTGATAAGACCGAATATGCTGAATTAGGGAAGCTTGAGTTACATAAGATCATACCTTACGGGCAGGGCTATGGCTTGGAGTTTACCTCGAATGGCGACGGTACCTGCGTTGTCAGTGGTCTTGGCAGTTGCAGAGATCTGGGTATAAGCATTCCCGCTACCTCGCCCGAAGGTGACACTGTAATCGCTATTGATGGCAAAGCATTTCATAATTGCAAAGCAATAAAGGGCTTTATAATTCCAAACGGAGTGAAGACGATTGAAACCAACGCATTTTATGGTTGTGAGTCCCTTGAGAGCATTAGCATACCTTCAACCGTAAGTGCGATAAAGGCTTTTGCCTTCGTAAATTGTCCCTCTGTTAAAGAAGTATTGATAGAGGATATTGCGGCTTGGTGTCAGATCGACTTTGCCACACCCGAATCAAATCCCACCTATGCCAACGGATCTTCTGATGGGGTACTTCTTCATTTTAACGGTGAAGTCATAGTTGACCTTGTAATCCCGAATGGGGTAGGTCAGATATCAAATTATGCATTCCGTAACTGTGGTTTTATTGAAACTGTGGAAATGCCATATAGCCTGACAAAAATAGGAGACGGGGCATTTACTTATTGTTATGCACTTAAATCCGTTAGGTTTTCGGATAATCTCATCAGCATTGGTAACGATGTATTCTTTGCTTGTACCTCTCTTACTAGTATTTCACTTCCAAAGAGCTTGAAGAGTATTGGCGAATCTGCTTTTGGTGGTTTTTTAAACATTTCCGACGTATATTACGAGGGCTCTGAGCAGGAGTGGGAGCTTATCAAAATCGGAAGGTGGAATGAATGTATAGAAGTCGCTACCAAGCATTATAATTGTGAGGATTAATTTTTTGAGTTAGCTATGAATGGCGGAGGGCGTTGTTCCTCCGCCATTCACTTTGAACTTCCTGTTATTTTCACTTGACTTTTTTAAATATTTGTAATATAATATTATTTGTAAAAATATTGTCCTAAGGAGACTTAATAATGACGAAAATTGATATATTCTCAGGCTTCCTCGGTGCGGGTAAGACCACGCTGATTAAGAAGCTGATAAAAGAGGCATACGCTAACGAGAAGGTCGTGCTTATCGAGAACGAGTTTGGCGAGATCGGTATTGACGGCGGATTTCTTGCCGATGCAGGCATTGAGATCACCGAGATGAACTCGGGCTGTATCTGCTGCTCGCTTGTGGGTGATTTTTCCAAGGCGCTTGTAAAGGTTCTCGAGGAGTATAATCCCGATAGAATTATCATCGAGCCCTCGGGCGTCGGCAAGCTTTCCGACGTTATTCGCGCGGCAAAGACCGCCGAGGAGCACGGCGCAACCCTCAACTGCTTCACCACCGTTGCAGACGTTAATAAGTGCAAGATGTATATGAAGAACTTTGGCGAGTTCTATAACGATCAGATCGCCAACGCTTCCTCCATCGTTCTTTCCCATACCCAGACCGCAAAGGACGAGAAGATCGCCGAGTGCGTATCTCTCCTCCGTCAGCATAACGAGTCTGCAGTTATCGTGACTACCCCCTGGGATAGCCTTGACGGTAAGGACATTCTTGCTGCTATGGAGCATAAGGATACCCTCGAGGATGCTATGCACGCTCTTGAAGAGGAGCACCACCATCATCACGAGCACCACCACCACCACGATCACGACGAGGAATGCGAATGCGGTTGCCACGGTCACCACGACCACGAGCATCACCACCACGATCACGATGAGGAATGTGAGTGCGGTTGCCACGGTCACCACGACCACGAGCACCATCATCATGACCATGACGAGCATTGCAGCTGCGGCTGTCATGACCACGACCACCACCATCACCACGCAGACGAGGTATTCACCTCTGTTGGCGAGGAGACCACCAAGAAGTTTGGCAGGGAAGAGATCGAGTCTATTCTCGAGTCCTTCTCGGAGTCTGACGAGTACGGTATGATCCTCCGTGCCAAGGGCATCGTTGAGTGTAAGTGCGGTAAGTGGATCCACTTTGACTACGTTCCCGGTGAGCCCGACGTTCGTACCGGCACACCCGGTGTAATCGGTCGTATCTGCGTAATCGGTGCAGGAATCGACAAGGCAAAAATAAAGGAATTGTTTGGAATTTAAAATGAGAGAAGTACCCCTTTATCTCTTCACAGGCTTCCTTGAGGCTGGTAAGACCAGCTTCATTGTGGAGACTATGAAGGACGAGAATTTTAACGATAGAAAGAGAAAGTACCTTATCATCACATGCGAGGAGGGTGAGGTCGAGTATTATCCCGAGGAGCTTGGCGATAACGTTTCCTTCGCCTCCTTTGACGAGGAGCAGAAGATTACTCCCGACCGACTTTCTGCTATGCAGAAGCGTGCAGGCGCAGACATCGTCGTAGTGGAGTATAACGGTATGTGGAAGCTTGACAGCCTCTACAACAACCTTCCCGATAACTTTATGGTATATCAGGAGGTGTTCCTCTGTGACTCCACCACCGCGCTTATGTACAATGCGAATATGCGTACCCAGATGGTGGACAAGCTCACAAGCTGTGAGATGGTTGTGTTTAACCGTACCACCGAGGCGACCGACAAAATGGCGCTTCACAAGATTGTCCGTGGCATCAGCCGTAAGGCGAATATCTGCTATGAGGACGTAAATGGAGAGATCGAGTTTGATCAGTTCGAGGATCCCCTTCCTTACGACGTAAACGCCGACGTCATTGATATTGACGACCGTGATTTTGCTATCTTCTACCGTGATATGACCGAGGATTTTGGAAAGTATAACGGCAAGACCGTCTGCTTCAAGGGTATTGTTGCCGTTGACTCGGCACTCCCCCAGGGTCACTTTGCTATCGGCAGACATATTATGACCTGCTGTGCTGATGATATCGCCTACCGTGGCGTCGTTGCCAAGGGTATGGCTGGTATGAAGCTTCAGACCCGTGATTGGGTAATAGTTACAGGCAAGCTTACCGAGGAGTTCTCGAAGCTCTACGGTGGCAGAGGTCCCGTCCTCACAGTGACAAAGCTTTGCAGGGCAGAAAAGCCAGAGGAAGAGGTCGCAACCTTCTACTAATTTTAAGGAGAAATCTGTATGGCAGATGATATTAAGCTATACTCCGCCCAGGGCGAGGGAATAATAGATTCGGGCTACAGTCCAACTGCATCAGAGCTGTTGCAGGTTATGGGAGGTAGCGTTGCCGTTACCGTCGGAACTGAGGTAGCGGAGGTTTCTGCCGGAGATTTTCTCTTTATTCCTGCGGATCTGGTCTTCCGTGTTGAAACTATTAGTGGACCTGCCGCCGTGCGGGGAATGTCCTTTGAGAGAGAAATGGTCGAGACCAATATGGATAATTTCGATGGCGAGATCAACTATATGTTCTATGTTCAGTCCTTCAGCCGTGTTGTAACCTTTACAAGGCAGCATCCCATATACGAGAATCTCTGTTACTGTATGGGCGAGGCGTATGAGGAGTATATTTCAAAGGACGTTTGCTTCCGCCTACCCGTCAGGGCATATCTCTACCTGCTCAACGCCGCTATTCTTCGCTACTACGCAGGCGCACGTAACGAGATGGATAGGGTAATATACCATAACGTAATCCGTCTCCGCTCTGTTGTCGAGTACATAGCAGAGAACTACGGCGAGAAGATCTATATCGAGACTCTTGCCGATATGATCGGCGTCTCTCCCGACTATTTTACGAAAATGTTTAAGGACTCTATCGGCACAACTCCCATTGACTATATCAACGGCGTCAGGGTAAATCACGCCCTCCGCCTGCTTACCATGACCGATACCCCCGTCAATGAGATCGCCGAGAAAACTGGATTCTCAAATCCCAACTACTTCCACAAGATTTTCAAGTCCTATATGCAGACCAGCCCTCTTGCCTACCGCAAGAGTGCAATAAAGTAAAGAAAAAGGAAGCTATCCGAGGATAGCTTCCTATATTTATTCATTTTTCGGCGTCAACGCCTCTTGAAGTTTTCATAAAACAATATAAATATTCAGTTTTTACTAAATGATACCACACTTCACAAAACACATAAGTAAAAGGTACTTAAAACCATAAAAGAATCATTCTTCTTCATATATAGATATAGAAGGGAAGTATCAACCAATTTTTATATTAAGTTTTTCTAGGCTGTTAGCTCAGCACTTAGTTGGACCCTGCCGTCTCGCACGAAATACGCGCTATTTCGCAGCCTGCAAGACGGCAGGAAATAAAACCGATTGGCTCATCAATGTGCATTGGCGTGTCCTCCTTCTTAAAACTTTTAATTGGAAAGAAACCGTTTTCCTTACTTCAGAATACACGGCACGGCTTCGTCGCGCCTCTTTTTCTTTCCTCTATTAGTATCTTAAATATATCATATTCATTTTCATTTGTCAATAGATTTTTGATAAAAATATCTAAAAATATTTTGAATAAAATCGTCTGTCTGTGCACTATGCACAACAAAAATGAAAATCAGTATAAAAATAACACAAAAAAACAGCGATAGATTGGCTCTATCGCTGTTTTGGGTTTAGGCTTCGGGAAGGGCAGGAGTGTCAAAAACAATAGTGAGTTCTTCCTCTCCCTTAACAAAGCCCTCTGTGATAATAACCTTCTTAACGTTCTCCATGGAGGGAAGGTCGTACATAGGCTTCATCATAAGTCCCTCGATAATAGATCTGAGGCCTCTTGCGCCCGTCTCACGCTCGATTGCAAGGTGGGCGATGGCTCTGTATGCGCCATCCTCAAACTCAAGCTCAATGCCGTCAAGACCCATAAGCTTCTGATACTGCTTGGAAAGTGCGTTCTTAGGCTCACGAATGATCCTTACCAGCGCATTCTCGTCAAGATTGTCAAGTGTGACTATTACGGGCAGACGGCCCACAAGCTCGGGAATAAGACCGTACTTAATAATATCGTGGGCGATAACGTCCTTGTAAACACCCTTTTCCACCTTTTCACGCTTGGTCTGCTTCTCGGTGTTGAAGCCGATCTGCTGATTACCCTTACGCTGCTCAATAATGGACTCAATGCCCTCAAATGCGCCGCCGCAAATGAAAAGAATGTTCTTGGTGTTGATCTGTATAAATTCCTGGTTAGGATGCTTTCTTCCGCCCTGGGGAGGAACGTTCGCAACCGTACCCTCAAGAATCTTCAGCAACGCCTGCTGAACACCCTCGCCCGATACGTCACGGGTGATAGAGCGGTTTTCGCTCTTTCTCGTGATCTTGTCGATCTCATCAATGTAGATGATACCGTGCTCGGCACGTTCAACGTCGTAGTCGGCTGCCTGAATAAGGCGGAGCAGAATGTTTTCTACGTCCTCGCCAACGTATCCTGCCTCTGTGAGAGTGGTAGCGTCGGCAATGGCGAAGGGAACCTTGAAGCTTTTTGCAAGGGTCTGGGCAATATAGGTTTTACCTACGCCCGTGGGGCCGAGAAGAAGCACGTTGGACTTCTGAATTTCAACCCCGTCGTCCTCTTTTTTAGCCTCTGCCTTGCTTTTTTTGCCTTTTTTCTTTTTGCTGTCATTCTCCTCGAGAGTGAGAATTCTCTTGTAGTGGTTGTAAACCGCCACGGAAAGGGCAAGCTTTGCCTCCTCCTGACCGATAACGTGCTGGTCGAGCATAGCCTTGATCTCACGGGGACGGGGAAGGGTCTCAAAGCTGAGAGGAGCCTCCTCGCTTTCATCCGCCTCAAGAGCCTGGATATGCTGTTCTATAAAGTCGGAGCAAAGGTCGATGCAGTTGTCGCAAATATATACCTCGCCATCCATAGAGGGGATGAGAAAGGCAACCTCATGCTCTGTCCTGCCGCAAAAGGCACAACCGCGCAGCTCCTGGTTTTTGCTTTCGTCCATCTTAGATTTCCTTCTTGGTGATTACCTTATCAACGAGGCCGTATGCCGCCGCCTCGTCTGCTGTCATAAAGTTGTCGCGCTCGGTGTCGCGCTCGATGGTGGCAAGATCCTTGCCTGTCTGCTCGGAGAGAAGCTTGTTAAGCTTAGCTCTGATACGGATAATGTGATCTGCGTGGATCTTGATATCCGACGCCTGACCCTGCATACCGCCGAGAGGCTGGTGGATCATAACCTCAGCGTTGGGGAGAGCAAATCTCTTGCCCTTTGCGCCGCTGGAGAGCAGGAAAGCGCCCATAGATGCAGCCATACCAACGCAGATGGTGGAAACGTCACACTTGATGTAGTTCATAGTGTCGTAGATCGCCATACCTGCGGAGATAGAGCCTCCGGGGCTGTTAATGTAAAGATATATGTCCTTATCGGGGTCCTGCGCCTCAAGGTAGAGCATCTGTGCTACTACGAGAGAAGCGGTAACGTCGTTGACTTCATCGGAGAGAAAGATTATTCTGTCGTTTAAGAGTCTGGAATAAATGTCGTAGGAGCGCTCGCCACGGGAGGTCTGCTCAACGACAACGGGTACAAGTGCCATTGTAAAATCCGCCTTTCATTAGTTTTTATTTAAGAACAGCCGACGGGGAAGTGATATGTCCTGACCGTCGGCTGAAATATGTCAGATTACTCCGCGTCCTCTGCCTTGGCAGCCTTCTTGGTAGTAGTCTTCTTAGTGGTCTTCTTGGGAGCCTCCTCGGTGGTCTCCTCGGTCTTAGCAGCCTTCTTGGTAGAAGCCTTCTTAGCCTTGGGAGCGCCGATCTTAGCGTTCTCACGAACAAGCTTGAGAGCCTTGCCAACTACGATGTCAGCGTTAAGGTCCTCTGCTGCGATCATAGTCTTGATCTGGTCAACGGGAACGTTGTAAGCGTCGGAGATCTTCTGGAACTCCTCGTTAGTCTCCTCCTCGGTAACGGTGAGACCCTCAAGGGAAGCGATCTTCTCAAGAGCAAGTCTTACCTTAACCTGGCGCTCTGCCTGGGGACGCATCTGCTCACGAAGAGCCTCGATGGTGAGACCGGTAAACTTGAAGTAGGTGTTGAGATCAAGGCCGTTCTGACGAAGTCTTGTGTCATAGTCACGAACGAAGTTCTCGGTCTCAGCCTCGAACATGGGCTCGGGAATCTCTGCTACGAGCTTCTCCATAAGAGCCTCTGCGAGAGCGTTCTCTACCTCAGCCTCTGCCTGGCTTTCATTTCTCTTTTCCATTTTAGACTTGATGTCTGCCTTATATTCATCAAGAGTATCAAATTCGGAAACGTCCTTTGCAAACTCGTCGTCAAGGGCAGGGAGCTCCTCAGCCTTGATGGAGTTAAGCTTGGTCTTGAAGGTTGCAGCCTTGCCTGCAAGCTCTGCTGCGTGGTACTCCTCGGGGAAGGTTACGTTAACGTCGAACTCCTCGCCGATGGTCTTGCCAACGATCTGCTCCTCGAAGCCGGGGATGAACTGACCGGAGCCGAGAGTGAGGTCGTGTCCCTCGCCCTTGCCACCGTCAAATGCAACGCCGTCAACAAATCCCTCGTAGTCAATATTTGCGATATCACCCATCTCAGCAGCTCTGTCGGTAACGTCAAGAGTTCTTGCGTTTCTCTTTCTTGCTGCCTCAACCTCTGCATCAACGTCAGCGTCGGTAACAGGGTTAACCTTCTTTTCTACCTCGATGCCCTTGTAGCCGTCGATAGAAACCTCGGGCTTAACAAAGCCAACTGCCTTGAGAACGATGTCGCCATCGTTGGAAACAAGGTCGAACTGGGGCTGGCCAACGATAGTGATGCCTGCCTCCTTAACTGCCTCCTCAAATGCCTCGGGAATGCACTCGTTGATAGCATCCTCAAACCAGATGCCCTTGCCATAGTACTTCTCGATAATAGCCTTGGGGGCCTTGCCCTTTCTGAAGCCGGGAATGTTAATAGACTTAACATTCTTCTTGTATGCCTCGTATTCTGCTTTCTCGTAAACTTCACGGCTTACGGAGAACTCAAGCTCAAAGCCGCTCTTCTCAGTAAGCTCCTTTTTGATAAGGCTCATTTCATATCCTCCGAAATGTATATATATTTTTTATTTATTTCAAATAAAGCCATAATATTTTACACCAAAAGATCTACTTTGTCAATACTTTTTTGTCTTTTTAGTGCGTTTTTTCCTATTTTACCAGCTGTGGAGTGAATTTTAAATAGTCTGCTGAGATAATATGCATCTCAATTCCGTCGTAATTAAAGTGGGGTTCAACGTTGTAGCTGCCGTGTATGTGACCGAAGTAAACACGCTTTATTCCGTACTCCTTCAGCAACTCCACAAGACCGTCGGACGCCTTTCCGTTCCAGAAGGGAGGAAAGTGCATAAATACTATGATTTCCTTTTCGGGCGACTTTTCCTGCAGCTTTTTAGCCTCTGTTAGACTCGTTTTCAGACGGAGATTTTCACGATTCGTAAGCTTCGCAAAATCTGCGTTATCAGGTGCGTTCTGGGCGTTCTCATCATTGTACCAGCCACGTGTTCCCGCAATGATAAATTCATCGGTTTCAATGGCGTTGTTGAAAAGGAAGGATATGGTCGTAATCCCGTGCTTTTCAAAAAATGCGTCGTGCTTTCGCATGGTGGACCACCAGAAATCATGGTTGCCCTTGCCGAGTATTTTCTTGCCGGGCAGTGCATCGATAAATTTCATATCGCTCTCTGCCTCCTCCAGCGAGAGCGCCCAGGAGATGTCTCCCGGAATAACCACCGTGTCGTTCTCGTCGATAAGATGCCGCCAGTTATTTTCTATGCGGAGAATATAGTCTGCCCAGGATTTTCCGAAGATTTCCATGGATTTATTCGTTTCGCTAAATGTTGACAAATGTAGATCCGATATAGTGTATAACGACATTCTTATCCTTTCCCGACCGACGGTCGTTTGTATAATTTTCCTGTGTTCTGCCAATAATAAATCTGCCAAAGGGCAAATTTTATGAGAAGAGGAAGACAAGATGGAAGACAAAAAGCTTTATAATGAGTGCAAATGCGATTCTACAAAGCACATCAAAGGTGTTAAGTGCGACGTAAAGAACTGCGTTTATCACGCAGAGCAGAACGCCTGCTATGCGGGCTGTATCTCGGTTGGCCCCAGAGAGGCAGATTGCTCTGCACACACTAACTGCGCGACCTTCAAGCCCCGCGAGTGCTGATCATTTTTATAATCAGCTCAGCGCAAAATCAATCACTCTCGTAGCCTGATCTTCCTTGTCGATCACGTCAAGGTGAAGGGCTTTCTTTGAGAGTGCCTGGAGCAGGGGTGCGGGAATTTCGACGCCTGTTGCATCTCTCAGAAGCATAGGTGCATCGATATCCATTTCAGGTCCTTCCTTTCCGAGGGACCTGAGCACGTCTGCGGCAAATTTATATGCCGATGCTGTAGAAACTACAAGCATCGGGGATTTCGCCTTTTCGTCATTCATAAATCGCTCTGCTGCGGACAGCGCAACGGCGGTGTGGGTGTCGATAAGGCGATTTTCATTTTCAAAGGTAGATTTTATGCAGTCTGCGCACATATCCTCGTCGGTATAATATGCGCTGAAGCTTTCCTGAAGCTTTTTAAGCTCGGAATCGGTAATAGTATATTTGCCGTTCTCGGAGAGTCCCTTCATAAGCTCAGAGCATCTCTCGGAGCCGAAGAGAAGATAAAGAAGTCTCTCCAGGTTCGAGGAGATGAGAATATCCATAGAGGGAGACATGGTGGGGAAGAACTTACGGTTCTTGTCGTAGGTTCCCGTGCGGATAAAGTCGGTCAGAATGTTGTTCTTGTTTGATGCGCATACCAGCTTGCCGACGGGAAGTCCCATTTCACGGGCAATATAGCAGGCAAAAATATTGCCGAAGTTTCCCGTAGGAACACAAACGTCGATCTTCTCTCCGAGACCGATCACGCCATCCTTGTAAAGGTCGCAATAAGCGGATACATAGTAAACGATCTGCGGAACAAGCCTGCCCCAGTTGATGGAGTTTGCGCTGGAAAGGAATACACCGCCCTCGTTAAGCTTTTCGGCAATCTCCTTGTCGGAAAAGATCATCTTAACTCCGCTTTGTGCATCGTCAAAGTTTCCTCGAATGCCGATTACAGACAGATTACCGCCCTCCTGGGACTGCATCTGTCGCTTTTGCACCTGGCTTACGCCGTCAGTGGGGTAGAAGACCTGTATCCTCGTGCCGGGGATATCACGGTAGCCCTCAAGCGCCGCCTTGCCGGTGTCACCTGAGGTGGCAACGAGAATAAGAGCGAGACGCTCCTCACCGCACTTTCTCAGTGCCCTGACGAAAAGACGGGGCATAAGCTGAAGTGCCATATCCTTGAATGCTGAGGTAGGACCGTGCCAGAGCTCAAGCATATACCTTCCGCCCGAAAGCTTGGTAATAGGCGTAGGGGAGGGAATGAATTTATCCTCCGAGTAGGCAGCCTTTGCATCCTCGAGCAACTCGGAGTAGTCGTAGTCGCTGAGAAACAGCGAGAGAATACGTGCAGCTCTTTCGGGATATGAAAGGTCCGACAGCTCGTTGATAAAGTCCTCGGATATATTGGGGATATCACGGGGCATAAAAAGGCCTCCGTCTGCCGCAAGTCCCGTTTTTATAGCGTAGGCTGAGGACACGCCTTCAGCGTGCGCTCCTCGGGTGCTTATGTATTTCATAAAACAGATCCTTCTTTTTTGCGCTTGTAATAGTAGCTCGCATCATAGGCGGTGTCCAGGTTAAACGCCGACTTGATATGCTTTATTTCTTTGACCTTAGGACCTCTTTTTCCGTCCTCAAGGTAAACCTCAATTATATCATACCGCATTCTTCCGTCAAAGGGCTTTGACCGCCCGTAATATCCTGCGGCTCTGATGATCTTTCTTTGCTTGTCGGGGGTTACTGCCGATGCAGGTCTTTCCTCCCTGAAGCCCAGATGCTTTACGTTTCTCGCCTTAACCTCGATAAAGGCAGTTATGTTTTTCTTTCTTGCAATAATATCGATCTCAGCACCGTTTGCCTCGTAATTCCTTTCGAGAATGCGGTAGCCGTGCTTTATCAGATACCACTTAGCTCGTCTTTCACCGAGATTTCCTATTTTGCGGTTTGGTGTAACGACCTTCAGTATGTTCATTTGTCGAGGAATTTGAGAAAGCTTTTCCTGTATATTGGTGCAGGGCCGTACTGCCTTACAGCATCCATGTGATCCTTGGTTGGATAGCCCTTATGCTTGGCAATACCATACTCGGGATATTCTCTGTCAAGCTCAATGCATCCACGGTCACGGGTCACCTTGGCAAGAATAGACGCCGCCGCTATGGAATAGCTCTTTGCGTCGCCCTTGACCACCGTTTCTGTTGGGATCTCGAATCCTCGTGAGCAGTTGCCGTCTATCAGGGCAAAGTCGGCTTTGACACCGAGCCCCTCAACTGCACGTCTCATTGCCAGCATGGAGGCGTTAAGTATATTTATCTCGTCGATCTCGGCAGGGCTTGCCTCTGCAATGGAGTAGGCGATAGCCTTCTCGCAAATAACGTCAAAGAGCGCCTCTCGCTTCTTCTCGCTGAGCTTCTTCGAGTCGTTTAATCCCTCGATTTCAAGGCCGAGGGGAAGTATAACTGCCGCAGCAACAACAGGACCGCAGAGTGGGCCACGACCTGCCTCGTCAACTCCACAAACGGAATTAAAGCCCTCGGAATAATGCTTTTCTTCGTATTCAAAGGTAGGCATAATAACCTCCAAAACTATTTCTGCTCGGGTTTTTCTAACGAAATTCTGCCGATCTTGCCTCCACGGAACTCGTCCAGCAGAGCGTCGGCACATCTTTTGTGGTTGACCTCTCCGCCCGAGACAAGGAAGCCACGCTTCCTTCCTACAAGCTCAAAGAGGTCGTAGGAGTCAAGGCCCTCGGTCTCCTCCGCCGTCAGCTTGTATCTTGCCATAAAGGCGTCGGGAGCGGTCTCCATAAGTCGAGAGCAAAGGATCATTGCGATCTCCTCGGTGTCAAGGATCTGGTCCTTGATAGCGCCCGTCATAGCCAGGTTTTCGCCCACACGCTGGTCCTCAAATTTAGGCCAAAGAACTCCGGGCATATCGAGAAGGTCAAAGCCGATCTTGGTGGGAACCCACTGCTTGTCCACGGTGACACCGGGACGGTCCTCAACCTTTGCCTTTTTGTTACCTGCAATTCGGTTGATAAGCGAGGATTTTCCAACGTTGGGAATGCCCACTATCATCGCCTTGAGCTTACGTCCGTCCATACCCTTGAGGTGATATCTCTCAAGCTTTTCTGCCATAAGAGAGCGCACCTCGTCGGCAAGATTATCGATGCCGATGCCTTGGGTGGAGTCGATCACAACTATCCTCTCGCCCTTTGCCTTGTAGTATTCAACCCATCGGTGGGTGAGATTTGGGTCTGCAAGGGTGGATTTCGTAAGCACGGTGATCTTGGGCTTGTTATTTATAAGTGAATCAATTTCTGGATTCTTGGAGCTGTATGGAATTCTAGCGTCAAGAAGCTCGATTATAAGGTCAACCTCGGACAGGCACTCGCGGATCATGCGCTTGGTTTTGGCCATATGCCCGGGGAACCACTGTATAGGATTTGATGCCATATCTGTTCCTTATTCTACTTTTCCGAATTTTTCAAAGGGCATGAATCTGAAAAGAACTCTGCCTAGTATGCAGTCGATATCGATAGTACCAACGCCGCTGACACGGCTGTCGGTAGAGTTGAATCTGTTGTCACCCATTACGAATACCTCTCCCTCGGGAACGACCCAGGTTCCGGTTCCGCCGGAGGTGAACTGTATCTCGTTGTAGGCGTATTCCTCGTCAAGATATTCGCCGTTAATATATACTTCGTATTCACCGATATCGTTTAGCTTTACCTCCACGGTCTCGCCGGGCAGGCCGATAACTCTCTTGACTACCGCCTTTTTGAGAATGGTGGAGTAGTCCTCGAATACTACTATATCGCCTCTCTCGGGGGTGTAGAACAGATCCGAGATAATAAGATGGTCGCC
Organism: Eubacteriales bacterium; assembly: GCA_045126855.1. Lineage (GTDB taxonomy): Bacteria > Bacillota > Clostridia > Oscillospirales > CAG-272 > UBA1740. The sequence goes on from JBGVPG010000008.1 coordinate 30,631, forward strand.
GTCCTCAAGGGTGTTGAGCATGGAATCTCCCTCAACAACCGAGTGCTTGAAGAAGAAGGAGGTCAGCACCATAACCGCAAGTAATACGAAAACGAACATTTCGACGAAATCAAATATCCAGTCGATGACTCGGGGATTTTCGGGATCGTAATGCCTGCTTTTCGGGGTAGGATCAGCCTCTTCTTCCTTTTCTTCTCCGTCAAAGTTAATTGAGATCTGGAAGTCGTCCTCTCTTTCGTTGATCGTCTCGCCGAGGTCAAAGTCAGGCTCTGGCTCCTCTTCGGGGAGCTCGTCGGTCATAACCTTATCCTCCTCACCGGGATCAACGTACTCCTCGGGTGCAAGGGTGATGGACTCATCCCATCTCTCATTCTCTTCTTCGTCGGGAGCTTTTTCAACCTTGGGGGCAGTCTTCTTTTTGTTCTCCTTCTTTGGGGGAGTCTTGAAGATCTCCTCATCATCTTCCTCGACAGGGGCAGGGGAGTTCTCCTTACGATGAAGGCTCTGACTCATCATGGAACGGTATTCCGCCATAAAGGATTCAAATTTTGCTCTATCCTCGGCCGTGGAGACGCTTTCTGCTTCATCCTCTCCGTCAAGGCGCAGGGAATTCAGCTTGTCGAAGCTCTCGGAGCTAATATTCTTTTCGGTTTCCTTAGTGGAATTTCTTTTTTCTTCCATCACAGGTACCGCCTTTCGTTTAAAATAATATATATTTTACCATATTTTGCGCACAAATACAAGTCTTTTCGCAAAATATTAAAATAAAAACGCGAGAGCGCGCCTGCGCCCTCGCAAAAATTATGTGTTAAGCTGCTTGTAAAGCTCGGATTTTGAAAGTCCACGGTCCTTAGCAGCCTTCTTTATGGCATCCATTCTGCCAAGTCCCTGAGATTCGTAGGCTGCCACGTGCTCCTCAGGTGAAAGTGAGAGCAGAGAGCTTACCTCCTCGTCAAGCACCTCACCGTCAAAGCCGTCCACCACGAGAACGTACTCGCCACGGGGCTCGTTAGCCTCGTAGTACGCAACTGCGCCGCCAAGCGTTGTGCGGTGTATTTCTTCATTTAGCTTAGTTAATTCTCGGCAGAGTGAAATTTTGCGCTCTGTGCCGAAGGTGTCGCACATATCTGCTAGCGTGCCCTTCAACTTGTGCGGTGCCTCGTAGAATATGATGGTTCGATCCTCATTTTTTAGTTTCGAGAGCTGCTTTTTTCTCTCGCCCTTGTTTGCAGAAAGGAAGCCCTCAAAGGCAAATCTCCTTGTTCCAAGACCGGATACCGAGAGCGCTGAAACTGCAGCACATGCCCCCGGAATGACCGATACGACTATACCTGCATCTGCGCAGAGCTTGACTATATCCTCGCCCGGGTCGCTGATTGCAGGCATACCTGCATCTGTTATAAGGGCACAGCTCTCACCCGAGAGTAGCCTCGCCACAAGCCTTTCTCCGCTGGACTTTTTATTATGCTCGTGATAGCTTACAAGCTCGTTTTTTATGCCCAGGGCAGAGAGCAGGCGCATAGAGTTTCTCGTGTCCTCTGCGGCGATAAAGTCGACCTCGGAAAGCACCTTTATAGCCCTTTCGGAAATGTCGGAAAGGTTGCCTATTGGCGTTGCCACGAGATACAGCGTGGATTTTTCAACCTTGTTTTTTTCACTCATTATCGTTTGTAATCGGAAGGGAAGCTTCCGTTCTCCATTATGTAATTCATGTCGTCTGTGTATTCCTTGTGAGAGCTGTCACGGTAAATTATCAGTGGCTTCGTCAGTAGTAATCCCGACCTTCCGCCGGCCTTTCCCTCGATCAATGCCATAGAAGGCTCGGAGTCGGTATCTGCATAAACCAGAGTCATTCTTTTTGGCTCAATCTTACTGTTCCTCATGGCGTCAATAAGATCTATAAGTCTGTCAGGTCTGTATACTGCCACAAAATTTCCGCCAAATTTCAGCATTTTTCTAGCTGATTTACAGAAATCATATATGTCGCCGTTCACCTCGTGACGTGCTATGTTTTTCTTCTCGGTAAGGTTTTTCTTACCCGAGTCTGTCTTCATATATGGGGGATTTGTAAATACAAGCTCTGCCTCCGCAGAGGGGATATACTCACGAACGTCGGTGCACAGGCACTCCATTCTGTCGGTAAGACCGTTGAGCTCTGCGTTTCGTTTCGTAAGGTCTGCATAATGCTCCTGCACCTCAAGTGCGGTCACTTTTTCAACCTTTCCTCTGGTAAGCAGCAGCATGCTGATAATTCCGCTGCCACTACCAAGCTCGACACCTCTTTTAAATTTTCCGTTTACGTATCCGGCAAGCAGCAGGGCATCCGTACCGAATGTCAGCCCTTCCATATCCTGAATAAGCCTCAGATCGTCGTTCACAAAGTCACAGCGTTCCATAAAAATACCTCATCTTTTACGTAAAAAAAGCGGAGAAATATCCCCGCTTTTTTGTTCCCACATCAGGGAATAAGTAATTATTCCTCTGCAGGTGCGCCAACAGGACAAGCGTCAGCACAAGAACCGCAGCTGATGCACTCGTCAGCGTTGATAACGTACTTACCGTCGCCCTCGGAAATGCAACCTACGGGACAAGCATCGGTGCAAGCGCCACAAGCGATGCACTCATCGGAAATCTTGAATGCCATTTGCGTAACCTCCATATTAGTTGTCATATATATTTTATCATATCTATTGAAAAAATCAAGAGCATTTGACAAAAAAGTTCCTAAAAATAGAAAATAATATTTTGTCGATTATTCCTCGTCGACGATATCCTCGTTCTCTTCCTTGCTCTGGTGCTTGCCGGGGCGGGAAAGTACCTTGACGTCGGAGAGTGCGAAGAGCTTGGACGAATCCTTGTCTGCATCGTTAAGTCTGACCTTGACTTCCTTGGCGAGTGGCTTTGTCTCTACAATTACTCCCTCACCGTCGGGGGTCTTTACAACAGATCCGCAGGGAGGTGTCTGCTTGATAGCCTCCTCGTAGGTCTCGTGCTCGTAGCGGAGACAGCACATAAGTCTGCCGCAAACGCCCGATACCTTTGAGGAATTGAGCGAGAAGTTCTGCTCCTTCGCCATTTTGATGGAAACCTGCACGAAATCGGACAGGAAGTTTGCGCAGCAAAGCTTTCTGCCGCAAACACCGAGACCGCCGAGCATCTTCGCCTCGTCACGGATACCTATCTGACGAAGCTCGATACGTGTGCGGAAGGTAGATGCAAGATCACGGACAAGCTCACGGAAGTCAACACGGGATTCGCAGGTGAAATAGAAGATAAGCTTTGACTTATCAAATGTATATTCAGCTCCTACAAGCTTCATACCAAGACCGTGTGCCTGAACCTTCTTTTCGCAGATAGCAATAGCCTCTGCCTCAGCGGCACGGTTCTTTTCATACTGCTCAACGTCCTGGCTGGTAGCAGGTCTCGTTACGGGCTTTAGGGGAGAAACGATCTCGGCGGAATCGATCACCTTGTTAGCGACCTTTACCAGACCAAGCTCCACACCGCGTGAGGTTTCAACGATAACTCTGTCACCCACGTTCAGCTTAAAGTCTTTAGGGGAGAAATAATATATTTTTCCTGCTTCGCGGAAATTTACACCGACTATCTCTACCTTTTCGGGCAGGGTAGTCTCTTCTTGAATCTTTATCTCTTCGGACATTTTTCTTTCCTTTACTTATAGTTTTTCGCAAATTTTGATTTTCGACGCCAGCGAATCCGTAAGATTAGGCAGATACGCATTCCTCTGGCAGAGACTGTGCGTTTCGCTCACAGCGTCATAAAGGGCAACGAGCCGTCTCCTCGATAAATCGCCAAATGATGCCACGGCATCATCGGGAGTGGGGAAGAACAGCGTCTTTGCGTGTGGATCATATTTTGTGACGATCAGATCACGCAGAGCGTTCATCACTCGCTCAAGGGCATCGGAAAACTCGGTGCGCTTTGTTGGAAACGCTGCCAGCGCAGAGTGGATCTCTGCGTATGAGCATCTTCCGCTTGCCGCCTTGATAAGAGCAATAACCTCGGCTCTCTCCTCAACGTTTTCATCAGCTAGCCGTCTGCTTACCAGCTTTTTTGCAAGGCCAAGTCTGCCGTCGGCACTCATAATGATCGCGAGAAATCTCTCCTCGTCGGTGGCCTTAATAGATCTTGCGTCGGCACTCTCCATAAGAAGTCTTTTTGCCAGCTCCTCGTCGGAGAAGCGCCCCATTGCAACGTATTGGGCACGGCTTTTTATGGTGGTGAGAATTCTGTCGCACTCACGGGCGAGAAGAATTATCCTTACCGACCTCGGTGGCTCCTCAAGCACCTTTAGAAGGGCGTTTTGCGCCTCGGGTGTCATACACTCGGCGTCGTCTATGATGTATATTTTATGCTCGCTCTCTGTTGAGGAAAGGAACATATCCTCTCGGAAATCCTTTATCGCTTCAACACCGAGCGTTGCTCGGTCCTTTGCCTTTGAAAGGATCTTTACGTCGGGGTATATTCCCTCGTAGATCCTTCGGCAGCTCTCACATCTGGCACAGGGAAGACTGTCGCCCTCGCCCTTGCAGTTCATTGCTGCGGCTATCTCAATGGCAAGGGTGCTTTTTCCGCTACCCGATGGGCCTCCGATCAGAAAAGCGTGGGGAAGTCTGCCGCTTTCTATTGCCTTGCCGATTCTGTTTTTAGTTTCTTCGTTGCCTATCAGCCTTGGAAAATAGTTTTTCACAGCGTCCTCCCTCATAAAAATTTTTCACCAATAGTTATTTTAACATTTTTTATTTAAAAAGTCAATGGAAGAAGCAAAAAAACGGACAAAGAGTAAAAATTACCTGCCACACTCGGCAAATTTAGACCTATTTCGGTTGACAAGTGAAAAAAACTCTGTTATAATAGGAGCGTAAATAAATCTTAAGGAGTATAGTGATGAAGGAAATTTCCATTAAGCTCAGCAATGTTCAGGATATCAGAGAGTTCGTTAATCTCGTTATTTTGGCGGATTACGACGTTGACCTTGTGCAGGGTAGATACGTTATTGACGCAAAGTCTATTATGGGTATCTTCTCCCTCGATCTTCTCTCTCCCATCAATCTTGTAGCACATACCGAAAATGCAGACGCCCTCTTCAAGGGAATTGCAAAGTTCGTGGTATAATCGGTTAATAAAAAAGCTCGGTCGAATTGACCGAGTTTTTTTATTTGTACTTGTCCTTGGCCCTCGCCTTGTCCTTTTTTCTGTTGTCGCCAACCTGCAACGCCTCTACCGCCGCAATGAAGAAGCAGAGAATAGCCATAACCACGACAGCTATGCAGATAAGCGAAACCACGACGTTTACAACAGGGTTTGTAAGGGTAATTCCAACTCTGAAAATACAAACCACAAGAGCGACAAGAAGCGAAACTCCGATGCGGATAAGCGGAGACTTGTAATCACGCCTTGTAAGATTCAATTCAAAGAAGTTGAAAAAACTGAGAAACTTTTTCATATCTTGCTCCGTTTTTATTTTTTCAATAATTGTAACACAGTTTTGAAAAAAATTCAATAGCTTAGCCTGCGAATTTTCTGTAAACTGTTGACAAATAGAAATAATAATGATATAATGGACTAAACAGTTGAACAACCGTTCAACCAAGGAGGCATATAATGAAGCTATACGAGAAGAACGCCCCCTCCTGCGAGTGCGAGGAATTGCACGAGGAGGTGATTAATAAGAAAAGGGAAGAGATGCCTGCGGAAAACACCCTGTATGACCTCTCTGACTTTTTCAAGATCCTTGGAGATTCCACACGTGTCAGCATTCTTTTCGCCATTGACGGAGAGCCGATGTGTGTTTGCGATATTGCAAATCTGCTTGGAATGACGAAATCCGCCGTGTCTCATCAGCTGAAAATACTGAGGCAAAGCGATCTCGTTACCTACCGCAAGTCGGGTAAAAACGTCTATTACTCGCTTGCAGACGATCACGTGAGGGATATTATAGAGAAGGCCCTCGACCACATTAACGAATAAAATTTAAGGAGAAATATCATGAAGCTTAAGTACACTATTACAGGGCTTGACTGTCCTAATTGCGCAGCAAAGCTTGCGGCACAGATGTCGGAAATCGACGGTATCGATTCTGCTAAAATCAACTTTTTGACAGAGAAGCTTACCGTTGAAACCTCTCTTGATGAGGCAGAGGCAATTGCACTGCTTCAGAAGAAGGCAACCGCCTTTGAAAAGGGTGTTAAGATCGAAAAATGAACAGGCTGATTTCCTTTGTTAAGGGTGACGTCGGCAAAATCGTAATTGCTCTTGTTTTCTTCGTTTCGGCACTTATTGTTGAGCAGAACACAAAACCCTACGTAGCCCTTGCTCTTTATCTCATCGCCCTTGCCATATCGGGCGGAGGGGTATTTATAGGTGCGGTAAAGGGACTTATTCGCCGTGATCTTCTGGATGAAAAGTTCCTTATGTCCCTGGCATCCATCGGCGCAATGATCGTCGGTGAGTGGAGCGAGGGCGTTGCCATTATGCTCTTCTTCCTTGTCGGTGAGACCTTTGAACACTATGCTGTCAGAAGGTCACGTGCGTCCATTCGTTCTCTTATGGACATCTGTCCCGACGAGGCTTGTGTCCTTACCGATGACGGTGAGGAAATTCTTGATGCTGAGGACGTTGAGATCGGTAGCGTAATTATTATTCGCCCCGGCGAGCGTGTGCCTATTGACTCGGTTGTTATCTCGGGTTCTGCAGACGTCGATACCTCCAGTATGACGGGCGAGCCCATTCCCGTATCGGTTACCGTGGGAAGTGAACTGTCCAGCGGATTCATCGTGAAGAACGGTGTTCTGCAGGCTAGAACCACGAAGCTGTCTGGTGATTCCGCAGCGGCGAGAGTTCTTGCTTTGGTTGAGAATGCTAACGAGAGCAAGTCCCGTGAGGAGAGCTTTATTACGAAATTTTCACGCTATTACACCCCTGCGGTGGTAATTATCGCGCTTGCGGTGGCTATTTTGCCTCCTATTATAGGTATTCGCAGTCTTACTGATTCTATATATACCGCCTTGACCTTCCTTGTAATCTCTTGTCCCTGCGCTCTCGTCATATCCGTGCCTATGGCGTTCTTTGGCGGTATTGGCGGTGCGGCTTCGCGCGGAATATTGTTTAAGGGAGGAAACGTGTTTTCCAAGGTCGCCACGGTGGACCGTGTTGCATTTGATAAGACAGGAACTATCACCAACGGCAGATTTGAGATCAGCGACGTTGAGTGCTTTGGTATTGAAAAGGATGAGCTTTTGTCCTACGTCGCATCCACCGAGTGGGCGTCAAATCATCCTATTGCCGAGTGCTTAAAGTCGGCATCGGAGAAAATTATTCCATATAACTCCGTCACCGAATATGCCGGCGAGGGACTCGTTGCAGAGTTTGACGATCTTTGCGTCTCGGTTGGTAACACCAGGCTTATGACTCGGGTTGGAGTCGAGGTCAACGATACTCAGAGTCAGGGCAGCCGTGTCTTCGTAGCCATAGGCAATCGCCTTGGCGGTATAATTACTATATCCGACGAGATAAAGCCCGAGGCAGTAAACGCCATTGGCGAGCTTCGCCGCCTCGGAGTGGAGCGTACCTATATTTTCTCGGGAGACAGGGAAGAGAGCGTGCGACGTGTTGCTGATGCCGTCGGCGTTGACGAGGCTCATTTCTCACTAACTCCCGAGCAGAAATTCAATATGCTTGAGAGGACTATTTCCTCTGCTAAATCCACTATGTACGTAGGTGACGGTATAAACGATTCACCATCCCTTGCACGTGCTGACGTTGGCGTAGCTATGGGTAGCGTGGGACAGGACAGCGCCATTGAGGCAGCCGATTTGGTTATTATGACGGATAATCTGGAGAAACTGCCAACGGCTGTGAAAATAGCGAGAAAAACCATAGCTATTTCCTGGCAGAACATAATTTTCGCTCTTGGAGTGAAGGGCCTGATACTTATTCTCGGCCTCTTTGGCATAGCAAATATGTGGCTTGCGGTATTTGCCGACGTAGGCGTTGCCGTCCTTGCAATCCTTAACTCTATGCGTGCACTCCGAGCACCCAAATAAAAGAATGCAGTCCACAAACGGACTGCATTCTTTTATTTTAATTTTCCAAGCTTTGAGGTGTTTGCAATGACGATGAGCGTCGTCTCGCCATCCAATACCTGCTCGGGATTAACGTTTGTATTTACCTTACCATCCTTCTTGATGGCAACGATATTAAGTCCGAATTTCTTACGCAAATTAAGCTCAATAAGATTTTTTCCAACCCAATCCGGCTTAATGTCGATCTCAACCATTGATACATCCTTGGACAGGGATATTAAATCAATAAATCCGGAGCTCAAAAGATTTTTTGCAAGGCGTATACCCGACTCGTTTTCAGGGAATACGACCTTATCCGCTCCTACTCTAAGTAATATCTTCTGATGGGTTTCGTTAGCGCATTTTGCAATTACGTTCTTGGTTCCTGCTTCCTTGCAGAGCGTGACAGCCATTACGCTGGCTTCAAGATTATTTGCCATACAAATGATTACCGTATCTATACTGCCGATACCGAGTCTGGAAATTACCTCTGCATCGGTAACGTCGGCACATTTGCAAACGGGTAGATATGCTGCGGCATCGTTAACCTTTTTTGAATCGCTGTCCACAGCGATAACCTCTATTCCGTTTTCAATCAATTCTTTCGCTACGGCAGTGCCGTATCTTCCAAGACCAAATATGGCATATGTTTTTTTCGTTTGCATATAACTCTCCTTTATCCTATGCTTATTTCCTCTGTAGGTTCAGAGATCAGGTTCTGCGTCTCGTTTCTTTGTCCCAGAGCAATGGCCATGGATATGGGGCCGACTCTTCCAAAATACATAGTAACAATAATTATCAGCTTTCCTATGTTATTCAGCCCCGATGTAAGGTTTCGGGAAAGACCGACCGTTGCCGTTGCGCTGACGGTCTCATACACCGCATCGATTACAGAAGTCTCGTTCGTGGCCATCAAAAGTATGGTTGAAATACCGCAGATAGTTATGAATGCGACAAAGACGGCAACCGCACGTCTGATCGATCCATCGGATATGCGCCGTCCAAACAGGGTGGCGCAATCCTTGTTTTTTATTGTTGCAAGTGCGGAGCAGAACAACACCGCCATTGTAACCGTCTTCACTCCGCCGGCTGTACCAACGGGAGAACCGCCGATTATCATCAGGATCAATGAAACGGATGCCGATGCATTGGTAAGATTTTCCTGAGGAATCGAGGCAAAGCCTGCGGTTCTGGTTGTCACCGACTGGAATAGGGAAACCTGTATTTTATCAAAAAGCGACATATTTCCGATAGTAAGAGGATTTGCGTACTCAAAAATGAAGATAAGCGCAGCTCCTGTTACAATCAATCCCACCGTCACGGTTATAGCTATTTTACTTTGCAGGGTCAGATGTCTGAATATGCGTCTGTTTTTTCGTGTTCGGCTTCTTACGATTCTGATTACGTCCCACCATACGATGTATCCAACACCTCCGAGAATAATCAGCAGTGACGTTACAGCGTTGATAAGCGGATTCGTTGCGTAGGAACAAAGGCTGTCATCCTTCATAATATCAATACCTGCGTTGCAGAAGGCGGAGATGGACGTGAATACAGATATCCAAAGTCCCCGTGCTCCGTACTCAGGGATAAATACGATCATGTATAACAGCGCACCGATGCCCTCTACAATGAAAGTACCGCATAGCACGTTTTTCACGAATCTTGCAAGTCCCGACATGGTATTGAGATTAAACGCATCCTGGATCAGCAGTCTGTCGCCAATGCCCATTTTTTTGTTTAACATCATCATGACGCCCGACATAATGGTGATTACCCCAAGGCCTCCGATTTGTATTAAAACTAAAATAATAGCCTGTCCAAATGGACTCCATGTGGAATATGTCGGCAGCGTCACAAGACCGGTAACGCAGGTTGACGTTGTCGCCGTGAACAGGGCATCTATGTATGGCACTGGGTTTCCGTCAGCAGCGCTTATTGGCAGAGATAGCAAAATACTGCCCAAAGCTATCGTGGCCAGAAAGCTGAACAGAATTATCTGTGTCGTAGAAAAGTCAATCCTTCTTTTTGTCATAAATATCCTCTTGTAAAAAAAGCATACGGGAACCAACGTCCTCTGCAGTCAGCTGGTTCCCGTAAATATTCTTTTGTATTATTGTATCACACAAAAACACATTCGTCAAGATTTTTTTAATAAATTAAAGCCTAGGCGATTAAAATCTATTCTTCATCGCCTTTTCAATGGTTCTGTCGGCATCACGCTTTGCCGCCGTATCGCGCTTATCGTAAAGCTTTTTACCCTTGCAAAGACCGAGAGCCATTTTCACTCTCGACCCCTTGAAGTAGAGTGACAGGGGAACGAGGGTATAACCCTCACGGCTTACAAGTCCTGTCAGCTTCATGATCTCCCTCTTGTGCATAAGCAGCTTTTTGGGGCGAAGTGGATCTTTATTAAAAATGTTGCCCTGCTCGTAGGGACTGATGTGCATACCGATTGCAAAAAGCTCGCCGCCGTCAAGGTCGCAGTAGGAATCCTTGAGATTCACGTTGCCTGCACGGAGGGATTTTACCTCGGTGCCGAAAAGCTCGATGCCTGCCTCGTAGGTTTCAATAACAAAATAATCGTGGCGTGCCTTGCGGTTTTCGGCTATAATTTTGCCTTCTATTTTCATAAATTAACTCGCTTTATGATATTTTGTATCCATTTTAGCATAGTTTTTCCTTGAAATCAACTATTTTTTGAAAAGACTCTGGAAAGATCCTCTAAAATTTTGAACTTTAGGTTGTATTTGCTGCCCGAAATGAGGATAAGCTCCTCCTTGGTGTAATCGATAAAGCCGTCGTCGGCAGGGGCATCCTCGCATGCCAGCTCGGTGCAGAGCGGCGGATACATAACGCACCACCAGTTTTTGCCCTTGCCCTCGCCAATAAGTATTCTCAATGAGGTGTATATTCCGCAGGGAAGTGAAAAGTCGTCGTAATCACGTGTTTCATACCATTCCTCCGAGAGAATGGCTGTAACATTATAATCGTATCCCTCGGCATTGATCAGCTCCTCGGCAAAGCTCTCGATCTCGGAGAGCAAATTTTCCGCAAGCTGTGCCGCCCCCTCAAAGGATCCTGCCGATCTAAGCCTTTCGCCGTATTCGAGCAGAAGTCCGTCACGCACAGATATCTTCAGCGCCTGATCCTCCTTGGAATCCGAGTTGGCTAGTATATGTAGCCTGATGGTGTCCTCGTAGATATTTGCCTCGGCATCGGTTGGAAGGACGGATAAAAGTAGTGTAATAATAAGAACGTAGGTTGATATTTTTGCAAGTTTTTTCATTGTCATAACTCCTTTCACGTGGAGTATTGACAGCTCGCATGGCTTTTATTCAGCCTATTTCATCCTCAAGAATATATACCAGATCAATGGGTGTCGCAAGATTTCTCACCAATTTATTAAAGAAGGTCTCCGCTTTTTCGTGATTTGAAAATATGTCCTTTGCATTCGCCTCTCGGCTTTTTCCGTCTCTGTCGGTCATACAAATTCTAACAGAGTATAGTGGTAGACCGTATGCCGCTACTGCATCTCCCGCACGGCTTGTCAGCTCGTAGGTATAGGAATAGTCACCGTCCACCAGGTTCTCCCTGCGAATAAGCTTGTCACAAATTTCGTTTCTCATATATCCTCCGTCGTTTTTTCTTTATTCTATCACAAAAGCTTATGCGATGTCGTAAAGAAAAAGGGGAGAAAAAATTGTCTTTATTTGCCTTAATTCACATTGATTGCAAATATTGATATTGTATTAAAAACGAGGGCAATTTTTATGCCCTCGTTTGGTAACTCTAAAAGTGTTATGAATGATTTTGTCGCAAATATTCTGCGAAAAAAGTCGAAAAATGCGAAATAAATCGTCATTTATGCCTTTTTGACATAGAGAAAGCAAGAAATGCAATGTTTAAAGGTCTGCAAGCTCTATCCGTGCCTCGGAATTTACCGTTCCGTCGGGGAGTGTGGTGCGGAAATAGAATATGCCGCCATCCTCGCCGCGCTGCACACGGAGCTTCTCGCCAATCTGCGCCTCGTGGGAGTAATTGATGGTAATGGAGCGTATCATTCTTCCCGACAAGGGCAGGAAGTTTGAATACATATCGGGATATTTGGTGTTGTTCATATGCATATTCTGGTCAACGTCTCCGTAATGCACGCCGTAACCGCCTATATCGCAGAGACTTGCAGGGAGTTTCATCGCTCCAAGAATAAGCCCGTTTGTGGGTAACAGGGGAAGGCCTAGGTCAAAGTCGTTAACTTTGACAAGCTGGCGACTCTCTGTGTCGAGCAGAGCCCATACCGAAATTGCTCTTGCAACGATCTCGCCGTCGCTCTCCAGAGCGTAGCAACGGAGAAAACTGTAGCCACGGCTTTCGCAGGGGTAGGTAACAGCCGTAAGAGGAGCGTAGGCACGCAGGGGACGGAGAACCTCAAGCTTTATTCTTGAAAGCAGGAAGGCTCTGTTTTTCTTCCTTAAATTATCATAAGACATTCCGCCGTCGGTTAGCTGGCATTGTGCGGCGGTCTGCAAATATCTTAATATTGATGAGGTCTTGGCAACGCCGTTGTAATCTACGTCGTGAACGTCAACCTCGCATTTAACTCTGTATTCCATAGGAATTACCTCCTTTTGAATTATTTTACACCAATTTTTAAACAAAGTCAAATCTAGGGTGTGAAAAAATTGTAAATAATGTAGACATTCCGATAATTTCGTGGTACAATAAGAAAAAAGGAGATTTTAATATGCTACAGATTACTAAAGATAATTTTAAAAATGAAGTAGAGGAGTGCCAAGGCCTCGTTGTGATTGATCTCTATGCCGATTGGTGCGGTCCCTGCCGTATGCTTGCTCCCATTCTCGCTCAGCTTGAGGGTGAGTATCCCGAGGTCAAGTTCTGCAAAATAAACGTTGACGACGAGCCCGAGCTTGCAAAGAGCTTTAACGTTACGAGCATTCCCATGGTTGCTTTCGTTAAAAACAACACCTTTGCCGATCTCTCTATTGGACTTGTTCCAAAGGACAAGCTTAAAGGTCTTATCGAGGCAAATAAATAATTTTTGTAGTTCCGAAGGGAATTATGCCGTCTTTGATCAAAGGCGGCTTTTTTATGTCATAACACGCCGAAATCTTAACGCCATCGGCTATTGAAGAATTATAAGATAGGTGGTATAATACCATCGAGATTTATGGAAAAATATGGAAATCTCGGAGGTTGAAATGAAAAAAACGTTATTATCCGCCATCTTTCTTATTTCTATGCTTTGGCTGCTTATTCTCGGTGCTTCTGCCGACGGGACAAGTCCCGACGTTATTTCCTTGCGTATAGAGAGCTATCCTACACGTACGGTTTACGGTGCATTCGAGAGCTTTGATCCAACCGGACTTTCGGTCGTGGCTGAAATGTCCGACGGATCTAAAAGCCTGATTTCCTCGTCACAGCTAGCATTTAACTACGAGGGTGGCGACAGCTTCCGTGTCGGCGACGAGCACGTGACTATATCCTACGGTGGACGTGTGCTTCATTTGCCCGTGACTGTTAACCCCATAGGCTATTCGATCGATACCACCGTCTGTGACGTCACACTTACTTATAACGGTCGTTATCAAAGCTATACTGCGGCTTTGCCTACGATCATCGGTCTTGACGGCATACCCCTTGAGGTGAGAGCCTCGGGCGGCGGAACTAACGTTGGAGAATACGAGGTGTTCATTGATTTCACCACCGAGAGCAAAAATTATCTTATTCCAGAGAGCAGGGTGGTTAAATTGATCATCGAGCCGATGGAGACCTCGGTTATCTGGAGCGATCTATCCTTCGTTTATGACGGAAAAAGCAAAAAGCCTACTGCAGAGTATATTGACGCATTGGGAAAATCCGTTGAGCTTTCGGTCCTTGGCGGCGCAACCAACGCAGGCAGCTATACCGCAAGAGTAGGCAACGCCGATCCGAACTATAAGCTTTTATCCACTACGGCGGAGTACGAAATAAAAAAAGCCGACTATGATATGTCGGGCGTCAGCTGGAATGGGACAAGCTTCGTATACGACGGCAGTAAGCGCAGCGTAACTCTCTTCGGACTGCCAAAGGGCGTTAGAGTTATCGGGTACGATGGCGACGTTGCGTCGGATGCAGGAAAATATACCGCCACAGCCACCTTGTCCTGGGATAATTCCAATTACAATGAGCCGATCCTTCCTTCTCATGGCTGGGAGATCCTGCCTGCCGACTACGACCTCTCGGGCTTCAGGTTTTTGCCTTCCACACATACCTTTGACGGCAACACCCATTATCCCACTCTTGAGGGCAGAATGCCGGTTGGAGCAGATGGGATACCTCTTGAATACAGCTATTCCACAGGCGCTACTCACGTAAGCGACGGCAAGGTGTCTGTAATCGTCAGCTTTAAAACCAAGAGCAAGAATTATAATACACCAGATGAGCAGTATTCTTCGGTCAGTATAACCCCTCTTGGCATTAACGTCCTATGGAGCTCGGATAAGCTGTATTATACGGGGGAAAAACAGAGCCCCACCGCAACGGCAAAGGAATGTACTCTGAGGGTAAACGGCGGTGCGCTTACGGTAGGAAAATACGTCGCCACGGCAGAAAGCCGTAACTCGGATTATTACGTAATAAATGACAGATGCGAGTACGAGATACTCAAGGCACAGAACAGCTGGCGTGTAAGCCCTGCCGCATCTACCTGCTATGAGGGCAGGGAGATAAAGCTTGTGGGCGAGAGCAGATTTGGCGAGGTGAAATACAGCTTCTTCTCCGACCCGAATGGTACTGAGAAAATATCTTCACCAACCGCCCCGGGCAAGTATTATGCCCGACTTACGGTAGAGGAGAGCATGAACTATTTTGGACTTACGTCAAACCTTATCCCCTTCGAGATCGTGAAGATCGCACCGGTGTCCTTCGTGGCAACCATAGGCGGAGACGGTTTACTTGCCTTTGATAAAATATCGGCAGGCGACCTCGTATGCTCGGTTGTAAATAACGACGGCTCGAGAGAGTCGGTGGATTCCTCTCTTGTGGAAATAGTATACCAGAACGGAGATTCACTTAGAAGGAATGATAGCTCTGTGACCTTGATTTACGATAAATTCAGCCTTACTCTGCCCATAACCGTCGGCTTTGCCGCCTATGATATGAGCAAAGTCAGATGGGAGAAGACCTCGCTAACCTACAGCGGCACAGCTCTCACTCCCACAATAGTTGGTCTGCCCGATGGGGTTAGTGTAATCTCCTATTCGGTCACCGAGATGATCAATGCCGGAAGCTATACCGTGACCCCCGAGCTCTCCTATGACAGCGAGAATTACGCAAAACCAACCGTTCCGTCCTGCATATTCACTATTGAGAAAAAGGCCATCACACCGGGAAAAATAACCACGGAATATAACGGAAAATACCAGACCCCCACTACAGGCTCACTTCTTTACACCGTTGATAGTGACGGAGTCTTCCGTGAGGCTGGTAGCTATGCCGTAACTCTCCGTTTGACGGATAGTCGAAACTACGTCTTTTCAGGTACGGGGGGCGACAGTATAAACGGAATATACGAGATTCTTCCTGCGACCATCGGGGTGAAGGTCAAGGATACAAAGCTTCACCTATTTGAAAAGCTTAGTGGAGCGGAGTACTATATCACCTCAGGCGGTGCATACGGCGACGACTACGTTGGTCTCGGCTTCTACCTCGAGGATGGAAGAGTTTACGCACTTTCCCAAAACCCCAACTACGTATTAAAGGTTGAGTCGGGAAGGCTTACACGTCTGCCTTATCCCACATTGGAAGACAGCTTTTGGATAGTGGGCGCACTTCTTCTTTTGCTTCTCATTTTTGTCGGCATTTATTTCCTGTATAAAAACCGTGGCAAGCTCGCCGTGACGGTGGGCATAGTAAAATGCAGAATGAAGCACAGACATTTCACCGTGGCGGATCCTATAGACGAGCCCAGAGTTACCTCCATGCCGCAAAGCGAGGAGAAAACGGTAAATCAACCCACCTTAGGCGATGAAAAAATCAGCATAGCAATAGATGAGGGACACGCAGATATGCTGATAACCGATTCCCAGGCGAAAAGCCTTGTGAAAAAGGAGGGCGACGTTATTTACACCCATGGAAGTGGGCGTGCGAAGATCAGCGTCGGCGAGCTTAGCGATGCCTTCGGAGAGGGAGAGACGGTTGACGTCAATTCCTTGAAGGAAAAGGGAATTGTATCTCCCGAGGTCGCATATATCAAAATTATCTCAGGCGGTAAGATAGATAAATCGCTTATAGTTTTTGCGAACGATTTCACTCTTTCTGCTGTGAAGATGATTGCTCTCTCTGGCGGTCAGGCGATAAAGTCTCTGACAATGAAGGGAAGGGCTAAGGAAAAAGAGTAAAAGCACTTGCAAACGTCGGGAATCTGTGGTAAAATTGTACCGTAGACTTCTCAAAATTGTAAAGGAAAAACGGAGGTCGACAAGATCTCCGTTTTTTGGTAGTATGATAGTATTAAAGAATAAAGACTTTGTTGTAATAAATAAACCGGTGGGTATGCCTTCTCAATCAGATCCCTCGGGTGACGTTGACGCTATGACACGCACCGCAGAGCTTCTGCGTGAGATGGGTGAGGACGGTAGGCTTTTTCTTATTCACCGACTTGATAGGGTGGTTGGCGGTCTTATGGTGTTCGCAAGGAACAAAAACGCCGCCGCAATTCTGTCCGATGCGGTTGCCCGACATACGATGACCAAGGAGTATTTTGCCGTGGTCTCGGGCGTAGCAGAGGGCGGTGTAATGCGTGACTATATCTATAAGGACGCTACCCTGGGCAAGGCATTTGTAACCGACAGAAAGCGTGCAGGCGTGAAGGATGCCGAGCTTGAATATCAGAATTGCCATACCGTTTCAACAGACGGCGGAGATATATCTCTTGTCAAGGTCAGACTGAAAACAGGAAGATTTCATCAGATACGTGCGCAGTTTGCATCTCGCAAAATGCCGCTGATCGGGGACAAAAAATACGGCAGTCGTGATAGATTGGCACATACACCCTCGCTTTTTGCCACTAGGCTTGTCTTTGATTACAAGGGAGAGCCTGTCGAGGTAACCGCTCTGCCACCACTAAATAACTATCCCTGGTCGCTGTTTACGGAGGATAAATATCGATGACCAAAAAGCTTTATTATGAAAATGCATATATAAGATCCTTCGTTGCAAGGGTACTGGAGGTTACCTCTACCGATGAGGGCTACGACGTTGTACTTGATGAGACGGCATTTTTCCCCGAGGAGGGTGGGCAGAGCTCGGATACGGGCTACATCGGCGATGCGAAGGTCAGCTACATTTACGAGCGTGACGGTGTAGTCCATCATATTACTGATAAACGCCCATCGCTTGGCGAGAAGCAATGCGCCCTTGATTTGGACGATAGATTTGAAAAAATGCAATGCCATACCGCCGAGCATATCCTTTGCGGTATCATTCATCGTCTTTTCGGTCTCGACAACGTGGGATTTCACCTTGGAGACGACGAGGTCACCTTTGACGTAAACGGCGTTCTTGACAGAGAACAGTTAAACAAAGTCGAGATCCTTGCCAACGAGGCAGTCTTCGCTAATTTGAAAATAGATACCATCTTTCCAACGCCGGACGAGCTGTCGAAAATTGAATACCGTGCTAAGCTTGATATAACCGAGGGTGTTCGCCTTGTTAAGATCGGCGATGTGGATACCTGCGCCTGCTGTGCGCCTCACGTAGCGTATACAGGCGAGATCGGTGTGATCAAGATCCTTGATTTTATGAAGCACCGCGGCGGCACCAGAATATGGATGGTAGCAGGTAAGCGTGCCCTTGCAGACTACCGTTTAAGGTATGATAACGTTAAGCGCATCTCTGGTATGCTCTCCGCACCTCAGCCCGAAATTGCAAACGTTCTTTCGGACTATATAGCCGAGAGCGATGAGACAAGGACTGCCCTGAAGCAGGCACGCCTCAGAATTGCAGAGCTTGAAGCCGAGAAAATCCAGTCCACAGACGCCTCTGCCGTATTTTATCTACCAGATTTCTCAATTCCTGAGCTGATCGCCTTTTCCAACGTGGCAAACAAAAGGGTTGGCAAAATTACCGTTGCTCTGTCGGGCACCGACGGAGACTATAAATACGTTATCTCTTCAAACACCACCAACCTTCGTGCTATGGCAAAGGATATTAACTCTGCATTATCGGGCAGAGGCGGCGGCCGCCCCGAGATGATTCAGGGCTCCTTTGGAGCAACTCTTCAGGAGATCAAAGACTATTTCAAATAAAAAAAGGGTGTTGCTGATGCAACACCCGAGTGATTAATCAAATTTGATTATGAGCTGAGAGCGTGTAAGCTTGATCTGACGGTATTTTACTCCTGCAGAATCCAGCATCTTACGGGATGCGGTCATCGAGGGAGTGTCATGGTACTTGTCGGAAAGATAGATTACTTCCTTGATGCCCGACTGGATTATAGCCTTCGCACATTCGTGGCAGGGGAAAAGACCAACGTAAACGGTTGCCCCTGAGAGACTCTTTCCGCTTGCGTTAAGAATAGCGTTCAGCTCGGCATGTACAACGTACTGATACTTGGTCTCACCGAGTGACTCGTCTCTGTTCCAGGGATATTCGTCATCCGAGCAACCCTTAGGGAAGCCGTTGTAGCCTGTAGAGAGTATTCTCTTGTCTCCGTCAATAATACAGGCGCCTACCTGGGTTGAGGGGTCCTTCGATCTCTGAGCTGCAAGCAGAGCAACGCCCATGAAATATTCGTCCCAGGATATGTAGTCACGTCTCTTATCGTTCATAAAGCACCTCGAAATGAGTTTTTATTAATTGTAGCACAAAAATAATAATATGTCAATAGAATTTAGTAAGGAGGGAAGTATGTCGCTTTATAAGGAATGCAGGCTCTGTGCCCGTAATTGCGGAACAGACCGCAGAAAAACAGTCGGTTTTTGCAAAATGACCGACGAGATATATCTCTCCCGTGCCGCTCTCCACTATTGGGAGGAGCCTCCAATCTCGGGTGAGCTGGGATCAGGTACAATCTTCTTCTCTGGATGCTCGCTGGCGTGTACTTATTGCCAGAATGCAGATATCTCACGTGGCAGAAGCGGAAAGGCGGTAAGTGTAGATCGGTTGGCGGAGATCATGCTTGAGCTTCAGCAAAAGGGCGCACACAACGTTAACCTCGTCACCCCGACCCACTATATCCCTTCTATTGCCGAGGCTATTCCAATGGCTCGATCAACGGGGCTTTCCATTCCCATAGTTTATAATACGGGAAGCTACGATAGAGTCGATGCCCTGAGGCTTCTCGACGGACTCGTTGATATTTATCTTCCCGACCTCAAATATTACAGCCCAAGGACAGCAGGGGAGTATTCCCTGGCAAAGGATTATCCCAATGTTGCAAGGGAAGCTATCGCCGAGATGTTCCGGCAGGTGGGCGAGCCGCTTATTGACGAGAATGGAATAATGCGCCGTGGAATGATCGTCCGTATTCTCCTTCTTCCCGGCCACGTTGCCGAGGCAAAGCTGTCGCTGAAATACCTTCTCGACACCTATGGCGATAACGTATACGTCAGCTTGATGAACCAGTACACCCCCATGCCCGGTATGGAACCTCCCCTTAATCGTAGAGTAACACGTGAGGAATATCAGGACCTTCTCGATTACGCAGACCGCCTGGGGCTGAAAAACGGCTTCACTCAGGATTTCGGCACCGCCAAGGAAAGCTTTATTCCACCCTTTGACCTCACAGGAATTTAAAACGGCATATCTCTTTTGAGATATGCCGTTTTCTTATATTCTATTTAAAACGAACTTACGAAACACTGTTTTCTAATGGCATTATTTTAGAGAGGTTTCTACGCTTGAAATAATATCGCTATTCTCATCGAAATACATATAGTGCATTTCAATGATGTCAGAATTATCTGTTGATGTATCACTGACTATATCGTATGTTTTATCGACGTAAATCTTTTGATTCGCAAAACTTTTATCTTCACAGTAGCCCTTGGGCATCAAACAAGTTGCATAGACTTTGATTGAATCCGGCAATGTTGAATTGAACCCGAACAACTTATACCAGTCAACTCCGCTTTCACTACGAAGTAATCGAAGTATAAAGGTCGCATACGCAATCGCTTGTTTGATAACGACTGAAGGTTCTTCGCCTTTGTGGTTTTCGTCTTTAAGTTCCATGATATTCAGATAGGTTGCCTTGCCATGACCTGTCCTCGTAAAGATATCAATTCCACCGCCGGATGTTCCTGAATAGGTAACCGCCTTCTTATTGCTTGCGGAGATGGGGGTGGGCATCGGGAAACGCACTCCTGAAATAACACTAATAGGACGAATATGTTTGAATGCATCAATTTCTTTGTTACGATCTTCAAAGTAAGTGAGCAACATACTTTCATAGCGATGCTCGTCATTCTTCTTGCCACAATCTATTCGAGTGGGATTATTTTCCGAGAAGAACTTTCTAAATTCACGTGCGTTTTCGCTGTTCCAAGTGAATTCGCCTTGAAAGTTCGGCGTGTATCCAAAGTTCTTTTTATTATTCTCATATGCCGGATAGCACATGATTTCATCTTTTACAACTAATTTTCCGACTTCTTGACCTTTGTATCGAAGTGAAAAGCTGATACTCCCACCCTTTTTCATTTCAGAAGTGGTTAGGTAAACATACAAAGGATTCCACTTGTGAAAAGATGCCTTTCTCTCTTTCAGCATCGCAACATTGCCGCTTATTTCGTCTGCATATTTCTTATAGCGATCAATCCATTCGGGATTAGCACGCAACAAATCCAAAGTTTCTTTTGCTTTATCACTGTATATACTCATTCAAACACCTCACATAACAAATTCTTCGCCGTCTTGGAGTAATACCAATTTGGCTTTATTATATATTCCGTCAAATGCAGTAGGAACATCTGTGTGAATAGGTATAATGATATCGGGAGTGGTCATTTCCATTAGCATTTTTATAGCACCTAAATCAGCGTGTCCGCTTGTATGAACGTCTACCTTTCTGTATCCCTCAATAAATGCTTTGACTCGTTCTTCTTCAAGATATCCCTTCCACATAGAGTATATAATCAACGGATCATAGTCTTTGAACTTGTCCATGATTCTTTTATGGGTGGGATTACCAGCACGAACCAACATACAAAATCCCTGCTTTCGTAGCCTTTCATCCAAATTAGCTCCGTAGGTACACAGTCCTTCACACTTGTATAAATCACTCTTAAGATCTGCTGTGGAGCTTATGTAATCAACAACACTCTTTTGATAGTCATCGCACAATAGATATCTGCCTCTCGGTCGAGCTGCACAAAGTGCTGCAATTCTATCTATGTTCGTAGATGAGCATATAAGGAATGAGTATTTGTTCTCTGTAATGAGTTTGTTTAACTCTATTTTGATATCGTTTTCGGTAATTGGTTGTGTTGCAGTTCTATTGAGCGTTGTTCCTTCACATATGACAACATCCACGTGCTTAACCAGCTTTTCCAAGACCTTTTTCACACCTTTGCCACGGAAGCCGTGTGTTCTGAAATCGCCTGTGTGTAATACTCTTTTTCCGTCTGCTTCAATCAAGAACATATACGCATCATATGCCGAATGATCAACGGAAAAAGGAGTAATCATAATATCTCCAATTTGGAAAGTGTTGCCTCCGCTAAAAGTCAGAATATTGCCGAGAAAATCATCGATGAACGTCTTGGTCTTTGAATTAAGGATTGTTAGAATTTGCTTTGCATCTTCGCCCATATACAAGGGGATGCTTGGCAAAATTGTATCCATCAAACCAATATGATCTCCGTGATAGTGGGAAAATAATACCGCATTGCACGCAGAAGTTCCGTTTGTTACACCGCTAATATCAAGCTGTTTGGCATTATTGACATCCAATTCAGCACCAAAATCAATGAAAACGCGAGTTGTATTCGTCTTTATTTCCGTTGCACAGCCCCCGATTTGGTGTGTACCCCTATGAACAATAATAGTCATCTTTACCTCAATATAGTTTTTCTAATTCTGAAACAGCACGCAGCCCGTATTCATTCCGCAAACGAAGTAATATATTAATCAACACCTTAATATCATTATATCATTTTTTTATGAATTTTTCAACCGCTTTTGTGCAAAAGGACTGAGGGAATACTCGTCAGCCCTTGTTAATTATTCGGATAAGGTTTCTATTGCTATCTGCATTCCTAACTTGAAGGCATACTCGAATATGGCTGCTTCGGCGAGGCTCATATACTCGCTCCAGCAATCGTGGAACTTTTCGAATGTTTCTTCACGGCCGTACTCTTTGATTACTGCGATGCAAATATTGATTAGCGACGGCATTAAGAAAAATCCATCACAGACTCTCGTCCATGATGGATTTTTCTCGTCCTATTCGGTTTTTGGTTATTTCTCCGTTAAGACGGGCAGGCTTTTTCCTATCCTTTTTTCTTGTTTTTGTCTCTGAGCCTGTAATCTCTTGATCTCTTTTTCTTGATATACAGATCGTATATTGCGAAGGAGAGAACGCCGACCACGATTGCGATGCTGGTGATATGCACCCAAAGCTCGGTGGAATTCTCGGTTTTGAGACCCTCCCAAAGGGTGTTTACGTGAGCCTGGATCTCCTCGGAGAACATTTTGTAGTAGGCAACGCCGTACTTTTCCATATACTCTGCGTTGATAACGTCGGGCTCTGTGCCGTAGAGAATATCGTAAGCATCCTCGCCGAGATAATCGGCAAGCTCGCTTTTATAGGTCTCGCTGTTCTTAACGAGATTGTTGGGGCAGGCGTAGCCAACGTAAAGTGCGTTTGCAGTACCTGCTTCCTCCATAAGCATGAAGTTGATGTATTCCTTTGCAACCTCGGGCTCTCTTGCGTTCTTCAGAATACAGAAGGCGTCAACGAAGAAGTTTGTTCCCTCGGTGGGGTAGTAGAAGGAGAGCGCCTCCTCCTGCGCCGCCATAGTCAGGTAGTCTCCTGCATAATAGGGAGCAATAGCCGCAGATGCGGTGGTCATCTTGTTGAATATCTCGTCGTTTACGTATCCCTGAACGAGAGGCTTCTGCGCTGAAAGCACGTTGAACGCCTCATCCCAGACGGCAGTATCCGTGGAGTTGATATCCAGACCCTGGTAGTACATCGCCGTACCGAAAGCATCACGGGGGTTGTTGAACTGGAGTATCTTGCCCTTGTATTTCGGGTTCCAGAGCAGACCCCAGCTCTCGTCTTCAACGTCTTCTGGGTCTACCAGATTGCTGTTGTAAATAACGCCAAGCATACCGTAGGTGTAGGGAACGGTGTACTGCTCCTCGGGGTCGTATTCCATACCGCGGAACTTTTCGTCGATATGCCGGTAATTCTCAATATCGCCTGCAACGTCGTAGGAGAGAAGCAGCCCCTCGTTTGCCATTTTCTGGATCATATAGTCGGAGGGTACCACGATATCATAAATTCCTGCGCCGCTCTTTATTTTGGTATACATCTCCTCGTTGTTAGCGTAGGTGGTGTAATTTACCTGAATGTAGTAGCCGTATTTCTGAGCAAGATTTTCGTTGAAATACTTTTCAAAATCCTTATTGGTGTCGGCAGCACCCTCAAATCCGTCGGAGATATATTCACCCCAGTTGTATACGTTGAGGGTGTGAGTCTCGCCCGAGAAGGTAGGGCTTTCCGCATCATCGGAATTGCAGGAAACAAGGCAGAAAATTAAAACTGCCAAGAAAAATATGCCGA
The DNA here is from genome assembly GCA_045126855.1 of Eubacteriales bacterium. Taxonomy (GTDB): domain Bacteria; phylum Bacillota; class Clostridia; order Oscillospirales; family CAG-272; genus UBA1740. The sequence goes on from JBGVPG010000008.1 coordinate 54,502, forward strand.
AAATTATTCTTTTGCTATTTTTCATTTCTTCTTACCTCCCGCTTTCTTGCCGGACTTTACGTTAGACATAAAGAGCAGAATGAAGATCGCAATGACGATTAGAGTAGACAGTGCATACATATCGGGCGTAACCTTCTTCTTCGTCATCGAGTAGATGAGCAGGGGCAGAGTCTGGAAGTTGGACGAGCCCACGAAATAGGAGATTACGAAATCGTCAAGGGAGAGAGTAAACGCCATGATCATACCCGAGATAACACCGGGCATAATGTTGGGAAGCTTTACCTTAAAGAATGCCTGCACGGGTGTGCATCCAAGATCGAGCGCCGCCTCTGAGAGCGAATCGCCAAGCTCGTTTATTCTCGGCAAAACCGAGAGGATAACGTAGGGCAGACCAAAGGTTACGTGGGAAATGAGCATTGCGGCAAAGCCGATGCTCTCATAATCGATAGAGAGAATGCCCACAACCGCTACGAAGAAGAGCATCATAGACATACCCGTAACGATATCGGGGTTCATCATGGGGATATTCGTTACTGAGGTTATAGCTGCCTTGGCAAGCTTGCTCTTCATCTTATAGATACCCTCTGCCGCCGCAGTACCGATAACGGTAGCGATGAGCGAGGAGAGTGCCGCAAGAATAAGCGAGTTGCACAGCGCCTCAAATGCGTCGGGGGAATTAAACAGCTCTATATACCAACGAAGGCTGAAGCCCTCGAAATTCGCCGTACTGTTTGCCGAGTTGAAAGAAAACAGAATAAGCGTGAGAATGGGTATATAAAGTATTCCGAATATAAGAACGAGGTATACAATAGACAATTTCTTTTTCATACTATGATACCTCCCTCGTCGGAATCGGAAAACTTATTCATTATACCAAGAGATATAAGTATAAGTATCATCATAACCAGCGAGATCGCACCGCCGACGTTGTATGCGCCGGTGACGAACTGTCTCTCAATGGTGTCACCGATAAGCTCGAAGGTACCGCCGCCCAGCTTCTGAGAAATATAGAAGGTGCTGATGGAGGGAACGAGAACCATGGTAACGCCGGAGATTACGCCGGACATGGACAGGGGGAAGATAACCTTGGTAATTACCTTGAAGGTGTTGCAGCCAAGGTCGCTTGCAGCCTCCCACATATGCTTGTCTATTTTGGAAATACAGGTGTAAATAGGAAGCACCATGTAGGGAAGGAAGTCGTATACCATACCAAAGATTACGGCGCCCTTTGTACCGACGATATGCATAGAGGTACCGAGAATGGTGTTAAGCAGACCGCCATCGTCAAGAATTGCCATAATGGAATAGGTACGGATAAGAAGGTTTGTCCACATGGGAAGCATGAGAAGCATAACGTAGATCTTCTGATGCTCGGGCTTTGCCTTTGCCATTATGTAGGCGAGAGGATAACCGATAAGCAGACAAACGAAGGTTGCAATTACGGACAGCTCCATCGAAAGGACGAATATGGGAACGTATTCGCCAAGGGACAGAATGTTATCAAAGCTGAATGCTCCGGTATCATCCGTAAACGCATAGTAGAGAACTATTACGAGCGGCAGAACAATAAAAAGTATAGCCCAGAAAATGTGGGGCGCTGCCGCTATTGAATGCATAACGGAACGCTTCTTCATTCTCAGAATTCCTCCGCTGTATCAACGTCAGAGAGCGAGTCAAGCTCGTCGGAGAAGGAAGAATAGTCACCGAATTTGCCGGAGTATTTGGACTTCTTCATTACGTGAATAGCCTCAGGCTCGATGAAAAGACCGATGGTCTCGTCGGGTGCGACGTAATCGGTGGATTGGATCATCCACTTGAAGCCTCTTATATCAACGATGATCTCGTAATGCACGCCCTTGAAGGTAACGCCGGTCACCTTGCCTGTAAGCATACCCTTATCAACAGAAACTACGTCAACGTCCTCGGGTCTGACTACAACGTCAACCGCCTCGTTCTTTTCGTAGCCACCGTCCACACACTCAAAGGTGTGACCCGAGAAGCGCACACGCTTGTCCTCAAGCATAACGCCGTCGATAATATTACTCTCACCGATGAAGTCGGCTACGAAGGCGTTCTTGGGCTCGTTATATATATCGGTAGGCGAGCCTATCTGCTGAATCTCACCGTCTGCAATAACAACCACGGTGTCGGACATGGAGAGGGCCTCCTCCTGGTCGTGGGTTACGTAGATGAATGTGATGCCGATAGCCTGCTGAATGGTTTTAAGCTCGTTCTGCATATCCTTACGGAGCTTGAGGTCGAGTGCTCCGAGGGGCTCGTCAAGAAGAAGCACCTTGGGGTGGGAGATGAGCGCGCGTGCAATAGCAACACGCTGCTGCTGTCCGCCCGAAAGAGTGCTTACGCTCTTGTTCTCGAATCCCGAGAGCGCAACCATTTTCAGCATCTCGCTGACACGCTGTTTTATTTCATCCTCAGGTTTTTTCTTTAGCCTGAGAGGGAAAGCGATGTTTTCATATACATTAAGATGAGGGAACAGGGCATATTTCTGGAATACAGTGTTGATATGCCTCTTATATGCAGGGACGTCGCTTATTTCTTTTCCGTCGAAATAAAGCTCTCCCTCGTCAGCGGTCTCAAATCCGCCGATAATCCTCAGCGTAGTGGTCTTACCACAGCCCGATGGTCCCAGCAGGGTGATAAATTCACCGTCGCGGATGTAAAGGTTCATACAGTCAATAACCTTCTCACCATCGTAAGATTTTGAAATTCCTTTCAACTCAATGAGCTTTGCCATTTTCTTAAAATCTCAAATCCTTTCCGAAAACACGAATGTGTCTTTATTTGTCAAATGGGACGAAAAAATGTCTATAACTTGACAGCGTTAATTATAGCAAAAAGATTATATATTTGCAATAGTTTTTTAATAATTTCTTTTAAAAATTTTTGGAGTTATATGCGTTTAGCCGTATTTTGGCTTATTTTTTCTTGAAAAAATCTTGAAAAGCTCGTAAAATCTCCCAAAATCTCGCAAAAGCTTGCAAAATCTTTATTTTACCTTGGATATGTCTCTGTGAATTACTTTCAGCGTGTGTGAGAAGAAAATGGCGAAAATCCAATATCCGCCATTTACTCTGTCTATAAGGCAGAGGGAGAAAATACATGTCGTCATAATTATGGCATGGCTTACCCAGCTGAGAATTGCGTAGGATCGGCTGTTCGCTTCCTTGGCTTCCAGGACCGCCAGAATGATTCCGTATCCGTCATATCCTTCTATCGGCAAAAGGTTGGATACTGCGGTTGCAAGGTTCAACACGGCGAAAACCTGCAGGTATCCTTTGCCTAAGGGCGTAGAAAAAAGGCAAAGCAGAGCAAAAATAATATTCGCCATAGGTCCACCCAGATAGGACAGCAGTCTTTCTCTGTATGATAATATCCTTCGTGGAGCGATCCGAAATCCCGAGACCACACCTCGCATTTTTACCTCACATGGAGTAAGGAGCAGATGCCCCAGCTCGTGAATCATTGCGCATATCAGGGAAGTGACTGCCAGATACGGTTCCTCAAATCCGAAGATAATGAGCCCCCAGAAAAGGGGCGGTAGTATAGATGAAATAAGCTTCAGAAACTTCATTTACCCTCCGAAAAGCTTTTTTACATCATATTATCTTGCAGGGCCATAAATAACAAAAACGGTCTGTCTCGGCAGAAAAACCGAGGCAGACCGCATTTTTCTATATTTTATTCGGAATAACGACACCGGATGGAGAGGTTATCTCGTGACGTGTGCCGTCCTTTGCTTCAACGATGATGGCAAGGCTTTCACGGTTGATACCGACAACGCGACAGGTTTTCTTTTTTCCATCGTCAAGGTACTTGATCTTTTTGTCCATAAGCACCGATCGGGAAACGTACGTGTTGATGTGCTTTGCGGGGTTTTTCAGCTCACGGTAAACGCCGAAGAACTTATTTAACACCGTCTTCGCCATGATCATGGATACCGAAACGCTGTCCTCCTCAAATACCTGGCGAACAATGTCTGTCAGCCTTGGTGGGAAGTTCTTTTCGCTCATTCTGACCGAAAAGCTTACGATAAGATACTCGTAGGAGGTGAAGTTGTCAAGCTTACCCTCAACGGTTGTTTCGCCAATCTTAATGCCATCGCAGAAAATATCACTTACCCAGCCGATTCCGATGTTTTTTACGGTGTGCTCCTCAAGAGCTGCGGCAAAGGCAACGGCACTCAGCGCACCGATCGCGCCTGCCTGGGAAGGGAAGATTGAGGGGCGGAGAATACAGCTGACGAACAAACCGCTCTCGATTTCGTTATCGGAGAGGGGAGCACCGCATGCCGAAAGGGCGGTTTGCTTTTCGGTAAAGACGGCGTATCTGTCGGGGTAGCCTGCATTAGCGTATTCCTTTGCCAGCGCCGCTGCGGAGGGAAGCGATTCACGGTGCTCAAGCCTGACGGTGTTGCCGTCTGATGCACGGAATACGATCTTATTCGATTCTTGCGCCATCGCTAAACCTCCTTTGAAATTTGTTTTAATCTAATTAGTTGATTAGTACGCCTTGCCCCAGTATACGAGCTTCTTTGCCTCACGGCCACAGCATACGCACTTGTGGTCGATAAGCTCCTGCTCCATGGGGAGACAGCGAGAGCCTACGCCGGTGAGCTCCTTAACCTTGTCCTCGCACTCCTCGTCGCCGCACCACATTGCTTTGATGAAGCCGTCGCCTGCGGTGAGAGCCTGATTGATCTCGTCGATAGACTTACAAGCATAGGTGCGCTTTTCACGGTTAGCGAGAGCCTTCTCGTACATACCGCCACGAACCTCAACGAGCTTCTGCTTAACGATCTCTTCGAGATTGTCAATGGGAGCGAAGGTCTTTTCTCTGTTATGTCTTGTTACAACTACGAACTGACCGCCCTCGATGTCACGGGGACCGATCTCAACACGAAGGGGAACACCCTTCATCTCATATTCGGAGTACTTCCATCCGGGGGATTGATCGCTGTCGTCAAGCTTAACTCTTACGCCTGCCTTAACAAGTCTTTCCTTGAGCTCCTGTGCCTTCTCAAGCACGCCCTCCTTGTGGATAGCAACGGGAATAATAACGACCTGAATAGGAGCTACCGCAGGGGGAAGCACGAGTCCGTTGTCGTCACCGTGGGTCATAATGATACCGCCGATCATTCTGGTGGTACAGCCCCAGGATGTCTGGTGGGGATACTCAAGCTTGTTGTCCTTGGATGTGAAGGTGATATCAAACGCCTTTGCAAAGCCGTCGCCGAAGTAGTGGGAGGTAGCCGCCTGAAGAGCCTTACCGTCGTGCATAAGAGCTTCGATGCAGTAGGTGTCCTCAGCGCCTGCAAACTTATCGGAGGGGGTCTTAACGCCCTTGATTACGGGAATAGCGAGATCCTGCTCGTGGAAGTCTGCGTATACGTTCAGCATCTGAATGGTTTCCTCGCGCGCTTCCTCAGCGGTAGCGTGCATGGTGTGACCCTCCTGCCAGAGGAACTCACGGGATCTGAGGAAGGGACGGGTGGTCTTTTCCCAACGAACAACAGAGCACCACTGGTTATAAAGCTTGGGAAGATCTCTGTAGGACTTGATTACGTTTGCATAATGCTCGCAGAAGAGGGTCTCGGATGTGGGACGAACGCAAAGGCGCTCGGTGAGCTTCTCGCTTCCACCGTGGGTAACCCAGGCAACCTCGGGGGCAAAGCCTGCAACGTGGTCCTTCTCCTTCTGAAGTAGGGACTCGGGAATGAACATGGGCATATACACGTTCTCGTGGCCGAGAGCCTTGAACTTGTCGTCAAGGATCTTCTGGATGTTCTCCCAGATAGCGTATCCGTAGGGACGGATGATCATGCAGCCCTTAACGCTGGAGTAGTCGATAAGGTCTGCCTTCTTTACAATATCGGTATACCACTTGGCGAAATCCTCGTCCATAGAGGTAATCTCGGTAACTAACTTTTTGTCTTTGTTTGCGTTTGCAGCCATAAAAAGGTTTGTCCTTTCAAAAAATAATCATACAGATTTATTATAATACAAATCCAAAATTTTGTCAAGATATTTTACTTTTGAAAAGAGATTTTTGTTTTAAAATATTTTTTAACAAATTTTGCAAAATCACTTGAAAAATCCTTCATAATATACTATAATAGAGGGGTAATTTTGCAAAAAATCCCTGATTTTTGAAACTTTTAGGGAAAAATCATTCAAAAAGGTAAGTTTTAATGAAAAAATATGCAGAGCTCACGAAAGAGGAGCTTCAAAACGAATACGATAAAATCGTCAGTGAATACGAAAAATATAAGAGCCTTGGGCTGAAGCTCGACCTTTCACGAGGAAAGCCCAATTCCGACCAGCTGGACATAAGCCTTCCCCTGCTTTCGGAGGCCAGACCGAGAGAGAAGTGCTTTTCCATAAACGGCGTCGACTGCCGAAACTACGGAGTGCTTGACGGTATCCCCGAGATGAAGCAGCTTTTTGCCGATATGCTCGGCATCAAGACCGAGTACATCACAGTTGGCGGAAACTCCTCTCTTCAGCTGATGTACGACACACTTGCCAGAGCAATGCTTTTCGGCGTTCTCGGCTCAAGACGTCCCTGGTGTAAGGAGCCCATAAAAAAATGGATCTGTGTAACCCCCGGTTACGACAGACATTTCAAGATGACCGAGCTGTTTGGCTTTGAGCTGATCTCGGTTCCCATGACTCCCACAGGCCCTGATATGGATATGGTTGAGACCATCGTTAAGGATCCTACCGTTAAGGGTATCTGGTGTGTTCCCAAGTACTCTAATCCCACGGGTAACACCTACTCCGACGAGACGGTACGCCGCCTTGCATCTATGGAATGCGCAGCACCCGACTTCCGCATTATGTGGGATAACGCCTATGCCGTTCACGATCTTACCGAGGATGGCGATCAGCTTCTCGATATCTTCACCGAGGCAGAGAAGTACGGCACCCTTGACCGAATTTTCTATTTTACCTCTACCTCAAAAATCACATTCCCCGGTGGAGGCGTGTCTATGTTCGCCGCTTCTCCTGCAAATCTGAAGCAGATCGAACAATTCCTTGGCGTGCAGACCATTGGCTATGACAAGCTCAATCAGCTTCGTCATACCACCTATTTCAAGGATAAGGAGGCGGTTCACCGCCATATGATGATACTTGCCGATTTCATTGGCAGAAAGTTTGACATCACCCTTAATTCGCTTTCCAAACTTGAGGGCCTTGGAATAGCAGAGTGGAACAAGCCGCGAGGAGGATACTTTGTCAGCCTTGACGTGCTTCCGGGAACTGCAAAAAGGGTATATCAGCTTATGGGCGATGCGGGAGTGACCCTTACCGCCGTTGGAGCAACATATCCCTACGGCATCGACCCCGAGGATAAGAATCTTCGTATAGCACCCACCTATCCCGCCGATGAAGAGGTGAAGGTAGCAACGAAAGTCCTCGTCCTTACCGTTAAGCTCGCAGCACTTGAGGTGTATTTGAAAAAATAAACGAAAAAACGAGGCAGAATTGATTTATGCCTCGTTTTTTGAAATAAAGATTAACCAAATCTTTACCAACAAAATGGTATAATTATTCTTGTATAATGATAAGGAGAGAAATCTCGTTATGAAGATAAAAAGCATAGCAAAAAATATCGCCGTTATGCTGGTCGTTTTAACGCTAACCTTTGCCGTCAGCATTTTCTTGCAAAACGTCTTGGACGTCGATGAGCACATTACTACGGTCTTCGTCTTTGCGGTATTTCTTGTTTCTCTGATGACTGATGGGTATGCCTACGGAATAGTAGCGGCCTTTCTGGGCATGATTGCTGTAAATTTCGCCTTTACCTTCCCATACTTTGCACTTAATTTCAGCATTCCAGAGAACGCCATCTCGGCTCTCGTTATGATCATTATTTCACTTATGACAAGTGCGTTGACCACCAAGCTGAAAAGATGGCAGGAAATAAAGGCGGAGGGCGAGCGTGAAAAAATGCGCGCAAACCTCCTCAGAGCAGTTTCTCACGACCTGAGAACACCCCTCACAACTATATACGGTTCAAGCTCCGCAATTTTGGATAATTTTGAGAATCTCAGCGATAAAAGCAAGCAGAAAATGATTGCAGGCATAAAAGAGGACTCTCAGTGGCTGGTTGGTATGGTTGAAAATCTCTTGTCAATAACACGAATTGACAGCGGCGCCGTAAAGCTGATCAAGACTCCCGTCGTTCTCGAGGAGCTTATAGATTCGGTGATCATTAAGTTCAAAAAACGCTACCCGGACAAGAGGGTTGAGATCGAAATACCCGATGAGCTTCTGATTATACCAATGGACCCTATTCTCATAGAGCAGGTTATAATCAATATGCTTGAAAATGCTGTTCATCACGCCATCGGAATGACAAAGATCACTTTGCGCATAACTGCGGAGAAAAAGCAGGCGATCTTTGAAGTGATAGATGACGGATGTGGCATTGACAACGAGAGACTTGGCACCTTATTTACGGCTCAGATGCCATCTGTGAGCCTGACGGGAGATAACAAGAGCAGAAATGCAGGCATAGGGCTGTCGGTTTGCGCCAGTATTATCAAGGCTCATGGTGGGAGTATTCATGCCGGTAATTCCAAGGATGGAGGAGCGATAGTCAGCTTTTCCTTGGATATATCCGAAAAGGAGATAGTATATGAACAATAACAGATATAAAATACTTTTTGTCGAGGACGAGGAAAATATCAGGACCTTTGTGTCTGCGCTTTTGGAGGCTAACGGTTATCAGACCATTCTGGCAGGCAGCTATAAAGAGGGAAAAACCATGTATTTTTCCTACGTTCCCGATCTTGTTATTCTAGATCTTGGTCTCCCCGATGAGGACGGAAGTAAATTGCTAAGTGACGTCAGAAAAAACGATACCACCCCTTTTATCGTTCTCTCTGCAAGAAGCGACGAGGCTGAAAAGGTAAGGCTTCTTGACCTGGGGGCGAATGATTTTGTTACAAAGCCCTTTGGTTCGGCTGAGCTCTTGGCAAGGGTTAGATCCATTTTGCGTAACTCCCGTCACAGCAGTGAAACAGGAAGGCTTCCTGGTGGAAAATTCACGCTTTGCGATTTGGTTATAGATTACGATGCCCGTCGATTATTCATTTCTGACGAGGAAATAAAGCTTACTCAAACAGAGTACAACATATTGGCTCTTCTTTCCGAGCATTGTGGCAAAATGATGACCTATTCGGCTATTATCAAGTCGATCTGGCGAGAATGCCCCGACGAAAACAACATAAAAAGACTTCAGGTCAATATGGCTAATATCAGAAAGAAACTGGGACTTAAACCGGGTGATAACAAATACATCGTAAACGAGCTGGGCGTGGGATATCGCCTGCAGGATGATAACTAACGTAAGACGCCGCTGAAAAGCGGCGTCTTTCTTTGTAAACATCTGATACAGTATCCTTAATCCCACAGGTTCGCAAAAAGGATAAAACTTATCTTCTTTGCTCTTTCTTAACCGTGTTTATGATAAAATGATTTAGATATAACAAAAAAGGAGATTACAAAGTGATTTTTGCAATTATTCTGTTTGCGGTTACATACGTGCTGATGCTCGCATTCAGTAACTACCGCACCTACATTGCTCTCGGCTCAGCCGTCGTATTTATCGCAAGCGGTATGCTTCCGCTCGATAAGATCGTTGGAGCAATCGATTTTAACGTTCTGCTTATGATAGCAGGATCCATGGGTCTTGTTCAGCTCTTTATTGACTCGAAGATGCCCGATCTTCTGGCTGAGATCATCATCAGGAAGGTTAAGAACGTTCAGATGGCAGCCGTTGCCCTCGCACTTTTTGCGGGAATTATCTCTGCCTTCGTTGATAACGTTGCTACCGTTCTTATGGTCGCACCCGTTGCGATTCAGATCTGCAAGAAGCTGAATACAAACCCCGTGCCCTTCATTATCAGTATTGCCGTTTCTTCTAACCTCCAGGGTGCAGCAACCCTCGTTGGAGATACCACCGCAATTATGCTTGGCGGTGAGGCAGGCATGAGCTTCCTCGACTTCTTCTGGTATGAGGGTAAGCCCAGCATCTTCTTTGCGGTTGAGCTTGGTGCTGTTGCTTCCGCCTTGATCCTTGCATTCATCTTCAGAAAAGAGAAGCAGCCTATTCCCAAGCAGGAATCCACCACAAAGGTAACCGACTACGTTCCTACCGTACTCCTGCTCCTGATGCTGGCGCTTCTTATCGGTGCATCCTTTATCGAGAATAAGCCCGACGTCACAAACGGTCTTATCTGTTGCGTTCTCTTCGTTATTGGATTGATCTGTAACTATGTAAGATACAAGAACAAGGAAACCGTTCTCAGCGCAGTTAAGGCGATAGATTTCCAGACTCTCGGTCTTCTCCTCGGTCTCTTCCTTATGATCGGCGGTATTACCGAAAAGGGAGTTATTGCAGCTGCGGCGGACCTTCTTGCTAAGCTTGGAAACGGTAACGAGTTCCTTCTCTTTACTATCATCGTTTGGGCTTCGGTTCTTATTTCTGCATTTATTGATAACATTCCTTACGTTGCAACAATGCTTCCCATTATCACGGGACTTGGAATTAACCCCACGCTTCTTTACTTCGGTCTGCTTTCGGGTGCGACCCTCGGCGGTAACTGTACTCCCATAGGCGCATCGGCAAATATTACCGGTACCGCAATTCTCCGTAAGGAAGGCTATGAGGTTAAGAATAAGGATTTCTTCAAGATTGGAATTCCTTTTACTTTTGCAGCTGTAATTTCGTCTTACGTCTATCTCTTGATAGTTTACGGCACTCACTAAATAGAAAATGCTGTCTCGAAACGAGACAGCATTTTCTATTTCAATTTACGTTATCTCTGAAGCCCTTGCCCATAATTTCGCTGGTTTTGTTAATAATTATAAATGCGTGGGGGTCAACGGACAGGACGTGGCGACGAAGTTTAATGGCCTCGGAGCGTCTACAAACAGTGATGATAACCGTTTTTTCTGCGCCGGTATAAGCACCGCAGGCAGGGTGGGTGGTTACGCCGTGACGCATATCCTGCATTATGTAGGTGGTTATCTCGTCGGGCTTCGTTGTGATGATGGTGAAGGATTTACACATATTGATGGAGTCGATGATATCGTCAACAACAAACACCTTTGCGAACAGACCGAGCATAGAGAACAGACCGGTCTTGGGGTCGAACACCACACCGTCGGCTGTAAATCTTATGAAGGTTACGGCAGCAATCAGAAAATCACTGCAAAGCAGAGCGGTTCCAACGTTCATGCTGGTATACTTTTTTAGAATAAGTGCAACGATATCCGTACCGCCCGAGGATGCCTTGCATTTGAAGATCACGGCAGATCCAATGCCCGTGAGAAGCACGGCATAGACAAGCTCCATCAGGGGATATATGGTTAACGGACCGTCAAGCGGAATCAGCAACTCCAGCACCCAGGTCTCAAGGGACAGCATAAGCGAGCAATATATAGTCAAAGCGCCGCACTCCTTACCGAGGACTATTACGCCAACGATGAGAAGAAATATGTTGATAATAAGCATGTAGGTCGCCTGCGACAAAACGGGAAGCATATTTGCAAGAATTATGGAAATACCGCTGACACCGCCCGTCGCAAAGCCGTTTGGGGTTTTGAAGAAATAAATGCCCAGTGCCATAAGCAGTATTCCGAAATTCATAAAAGCAAAGGTTTTAAAATTTGGAAGTATTTTTTTCATTTTAACCTCCGTCAAAATGGTAATTATCTAAAATAATTATACTCTAAAAAATCCAAATGTCAATCCCCAAATAAATACATTGACAAAAGAGCTTTTTCGTGGTAAAATACTTACAGTATTTTTTGGAAGGATGTACTAAAAATGACCCTTCATGAGGCAAAGCTTCGTGCAGAAGAGCTGCGCGAGAAGATTAGATATAATTCAAGGCTTTACTACGAGAATGACGCTCCCGAGATCTCGGACTATGAGTACGATATGATGTTTCGTGAGCTTCAGGATCTGGAGGCTGAATTTCCCGATATAAAAACTCCCGATTCGCCTACCGTTCGTGTTGGCGGTAAGGCGCTTGATAAGTTTGAAAAATACGTCCATACCGTCAGAATGGGTAGCCTTACCGACGTATTCTCCTATGACGAGCTTCGTGATTTCACCGACAGAATGAGAGAGGAGCTTGGACAGGAGGTCGAGTACTCGGTCGAGCCTAAGATAGACGGTCTTTCGGTTTCTCTTATATACCGTGACGGAGTATTCGTCAAGGGCGCTACCCGTGGAAACGGTGAGGTCGGAGAGGATGTTACCGAAAATCTCAAAACTATAAAGTCAATTCCCCTGAAGCTTAATGAGAACCTTCCTTACCTATGTGTCAGAGGCGAGGTTTATATGCCCAAGCAGGTCTTCCATGAGCTGAACGAGGTCAGGGAAGAGGCAGGCCAGCCTCTTTTCGCCAATCCCAGAAATGCGGCGGCAGGTTCTCTTCGTCAGCTTGACCCTAAGATCGCAGCCTCCCGTAGGCTTGAGATACTTGTGTTCAACCTTCAGGAGGGTGAGCTTTATCCCGATGGCAGAAGGCCCGTGACTCACATTGAAACTTTGAACCGCCTTGATGAGCTGGGATTTGTTACGGTCTCTCATCGTGCCGAGCTTAAAGGCTACGATGCGGTTGCCGAACACATCAGGTTCCTTGGCGACCACCGCGACGAGCTGTCCTTCGATATGGACGGTGCGGTTGTGAAGGTCAACGATCTTGACGCCCGTGTGACCATAGGCGAGGGAACAAGCACGCCTAAATGGGCAGTCGCCTATAAATATCCCCCCGAGGAGAAGGAAACCAAGCTTCTTTCGGTTGACATTCAGGTGGGCAGAACGGGCGTTCTTACCCCAACGGCAAACCTTTCTCCCGTAAGACTTGCAGGTACTACCGTATCCCGTGCAACCCTTCATAACGCACAGTTTATTTCCGAGCGTGATATCCGCATCGGCGATACCGTCGTTGTACGTAAGGCGGGCGAGATAATTCCCGAGATCATCAGATCTATTCCCGAAAGGCGTGACGGAAGTGAAGAGCCCTTCCTTATGCCCGAGCTTTGTCCTTCCTGCGGCGGCAGAGTAGTCCGTGACGAGTGCGGCGAGGGTGCTGCTGTAAGATGCGTTAACCCTGCTTGCCCTGCTCAGACGGCAAGAAGCATTACGCATTTTGCCTCGAAGGGCGCTATGAACATTGACGGACTTGGTCCTCAGGTGGTTGAGCTGCTTCTTTCGGCAGGAAAGATCAAGGATATCGCTGATCTTTATACCCTGAAGGTTGAGGATATTGAGGGACTTGACCGCATGGGCAGAAAGAGTGCCGAAAATCTTGTTAATGCGATTAATGAATCTAAATCCCGTGGACTCGAGAGACTTCTCTTCGCCCTCGGTATACGCCAGGTCGGTGAGGTCGCGGCAGAGGAGATCGCAGGTAAAATGAGAACTCTTGATAACCTCTTTACCGCAAGCTTTGAGGACTTTTCATCTATAAAGGATATCGGTGATATCACCGCTACCGCTTTGGTAGAATTCTTCGCATCCGAAAAGACTCAGGAGCTGTGTGCAAGACTGAAAGAGCTCGGTCTCAACACTCAGGCAACAGGGGAGGAAAGGGGAGAGAAATTCCTCGGTCTTACCTTCGTTCTTACGGGTACACTTCCCACTATGACAAGAGACGAAGCCTCGGCTCTGATCAAGAAAAACGGCGGCAAGGTTTCGGGTAGCGTTTCAAAGAAAACATCCTACGTCGTTGCAGGCGAGGAGGCAGGCTCCAAGCTTACGAAGGCAAAGGATCTTGGCGTTAACATCATTGATGAGGACGGACTGGTTTCTTTAATAAACGGATAATAAAACAAGGCAGAGATGTTTAATCTCTGCCTTTTATGCTTTTATGGTTATGACTTCGCCGCTTCTCGGATGGGGGAATGAGATCTCCTTGCAACGGAGAAAATATTCCTTCTCTGAGGGCGTTCCGTAGAGGTAATCCGACACCAGCGGATGACCTATATGTGCCATGTGAACTCTTATCTGATGTGTTCTTCCTGTAAGCAAACGAAGCTCGCAAAGGCAGCTGTCGGAATACTCCTCCACAACGCTGTATTCGGTAATTGCATGCTTTCCGCCAGCCATTACTGCACGCTTGAGATTGCCTTCCTCGATTCGGTCGATAGGCGCATCAATCACACCGCTTTTCGGTGAGGGAACACCCGACACTAGGGCGTGATATTTCTTGCTCCATAGACCTTTTTTCATAGAGGCCGAAAGCATACCTGCGCTGAATTGATTTTTTGCAATAATAACGATGCCTGAGGTATCTCGGTCAAGGCGGTTTACCGAGCGGAAGGTAAAGTCTCCGCCGTAGTAGCCCATAACCCCATTGGCAAGGGTAGGGAGATTGTTGCCCTTGGACGGATGAGTCGGCATATTGGTCGGCTTGTCCACCGCTAGAAGGTCGTCGTCCTCGTATAAAACGGTGAGAGGAATATCCATTGGCGGTATTCCGTCGCTTACACCTTCGTCGGCAAATATTTCAATTAAATCGCCCCGATTAACCAAGGCGCGTACGGTGACGGCAGTGCCGTTCAGATGTATGCCCCCGTACTTGGCTTTCTTTATCAGCGTTACCGAGATACCCCTGCGGCGCAGGTAATCCTTCATCGTGATGGGAAATTCTCCCTCGGCAGCCCTTTCACAAAACAGTTTTTTCATGCCATCATTATATCACTCGTAGGTCATAATGTCAAGCAATACTTACATTTTTAAATCTTGACAAATCAAAATAATAATGATATAATGTACTTTGGAAAATAATGTGGAGGAAATAAAGTGGCAACGAAAATAGTAAAAAAAGACTATGACGACCAAAGTATAAAAAGCCTGAAGGGTGCGGACAGAGTAAGAAAAAGACCTGCCGTTATCTTCGGCTCTGACGACCTTATCGGCTGTCAGCATTCCTTTATTGAAATACTTGCGAACTCTGTTGACGAGGCAAGAGAAGGCTTCGGCGATAAGATTATTGTAAAAAAATATCAGGACCTTTCTATTGAGGTTGAGGACTTCGGCCGTGGCGTTCCTCTCGGATATAACGAGAAGGAGAAGCGCTGGAACTGGGAGCTTGTATTCTGCGAGCTTTACGCAGGCGGAAAGTACGACAACAACGATGGAAATTCGGCATACGAATTTTCTCTCGGTCTTAACGGTCTCGGCGCAACCGCAACACAGTATTCCTCGGAGTATATGAACGTCAGGTCCTTTAACGGAAAGACTCTCTCGGAGATCAACTTCAAGAGCGGTAACGTTAAGGGTAAGCTTGAGGTCAGCGATATTCAGCAGGGGATGAAAAAGCGCGGAACTATCATCAGATGGCGTCCCGACCTGAAGGTGTTTAAGGAAATCGATATTCCCGTTGAATTTCTCTCGGCAACACTCCGCCGCCAGGCATTCGTAAACGCAGGCATCAGATTCATCCTTGAGGTTGAAAATGAGAAGGGGAAGTTTGAGAGGACCGAATACTACTACGAAAAGGGCGTTGCGGATTATATCGCCGAAATTACCGAGGGTATTGCGGTGACTCAGCCCGTTCTCTGGAGCTTCGAGACCCAGGGACGAGACCGTGAGGACCTTCCCGAGTATAAGGTCAAGGCGGAGATCACCTTCTGCTTTGCCAAGACGGGTATGACGGAGTATTACCATAACTCATCCTTCCTTGAATATGGTGGCGCACCTGATAAGGCGGTTAAAAATGCTTTCACATACGCCATAGACAAGTACATAAAGGGACATAATAAGTATACCAAAAACGAGTCGAAGATTTCCTTTGCGGATATCGCCGACAACCTTGCGGTAATAGTTAACTCGGCATCTACTCAGACCTCCTACGAGAACCAGACGAAAAAGGCTATAACCAACGCCTTTATTCAGAAGGCTCTTACAGATTTTATCAAGACAAATCTTGAGATCTATCTCACCGAGAATGCTACCAGCGCCAACACCATAGTGAATCAGGTGCTTGTAAATAAGCGCGCGAGGGAGTCTGCGGAAAAGACGAAGATCGATATCAAGAAGAAGCTTACGGGAACAATGGACGTTTCCAACCGTGTTGAAAAGTTCGTTCCTTGCCGCTCTAAGGACCCCGAAATCCGTGAGGTCTACATAGTAGAGGGTGACTCGGCTATGTCCAGCTGTAAGCTCGGCAGAAACGCTGAGTTCCAGGCTATCATCCCCGTAAGAGGTAAGACCCTTAACTGTATGAAGTCCAGCTATGATAAGATCTTTGCCAGCGATATTATCGTTGATCTTCTGAAGGTAATCGGCTGCGGAGTTGAGGTTAAGACGGGCAAGAAGTCCGAGCTTACCACCTTCAATTACGACCTTTTAAAGTGGAATAAGATAATCATCTGTACCGATGCTGACGAAGACGGCTTCCAGATCAGAACCCTTCTTCTCACCATGTTCTACAGACTTCTTCCCACTCTTATCGAGAAGGGTAAGATATTTATTGCCGAGTCTCCTCTGTTTGAGATCACCTCCGGTGGCGAAACTTATTTCGCTTATAATGAGTTTGAAAAGGCGGAGATTTTGGCAAAGCTTGGCAACAAAAAATATACTCTCCAGCGATCAAAGGGACTTGGTGAGAACGAGCCTGATATGATGTGGCGTACCACCATGTGTCCCCAGACACGAAGACTCGTTGCCGTTACCCCCACCGATGCGGAGGAGACGGCGAGAATGTTTGATATTCTACTTGGCGACGCCCTTCAGGAGAGAAAGAAATTTATAACCGATTACGGTCATCTTTACATCAAAGATGCAGATATTTAAGTAATAATTCAAGGCAGAAAGGCAAAATATATGGCAACTCTTAATAAATCCACAAAATTCAAGGGTATTGACGGACCCCTTCTTACTATTGTAATGGACGGTGTTGGTATTGCTCCCGACAACGGTGCAAACGCTGTTGCGGCAGCTCACACTCCCACTCTTGACAGACTTCTCAGAGACTATCCCAACGTTGCGATCAAGGCACACGGAACTGCCGTCGGTCTTCCCAGCGACGACGATATGGGTAACTCCGAGGTTGGACATAACGCCCTTGGCTCAGGTCAGGTATTTGCACAGGGTGCAAAGCTTGTTTCCCAGTCTATTGAGTCGGGCAAGATCTTTACCTCCGACACCTGGCAGACCCTCGTTGGCGGAGTTAAGGCAAACAACTCCACCCTTCATTTCCTCGGTCTCTTCTCCGACGGTAACGTTCACTCTCATATAGACCACCTTACCGCACTTATCAACCGTGCCAAGGAGGAGGGTGTTAAGAGAGTTAGAATTCATATTCTTCTTGACGGACGTGACGTTGGTGAGACCAGCGCTCTTGATTATGTTCTTCCTTTCGAGGACTTTCTCTCCTCCCTCCGTTCCGACGATTTTGATATTGCGATCGCATCGGGCGGTGGCAGAATGCAGATCACCATGGACAGATACGAGGCTAACTGGGCAATGGTTGACGCCGGTTGGAAGACTCACGTTCTCGGCGAGGGCAGACATTTCGCTTCCGCAGAGGAGGCTATCACCGCTTACAGAGCAGAGTACAAGGTTATTGACCAGGATCTTCCTCCCTTTGTAATCGCAAAGGACGGTCAGCCCGTAGGTACTATCGAGGACGGCGACAGCGTTATCTTCTTCAACTTCCGTGGCGACAGATCTATTGAGATCTCAAAGGCATTTGAGAGCGGTGCTGATTTCGATAAATTTGACAGAAAGCGTGTTCCTGCCGTTCTTTACGCAGGTATGCTTGAGTATGACGGCGACCTTCACATTCCCAGCCGTTATCTCGTTTCTCCTCCCGAGATCACCAACACTATGACAGAGTATCTCGTTGGCGCAGGCGTTAAGTCCCTTGCAATTTCCGAGACACAGAAGTACGGCCATGTAACCTATTTCTGGAACGGTAACAAGTCCGGTAAGTTCTCCGAGGAGCTTGAGACCTATATTGAGATCCCCTCCGACGTCGTTCCCTTTGAGGAGAGACCCTGGATGAAGTGCGCTGAGATCACCGATAAGCTTATCGAGTGCCTCAGAAGCGGAGAGTATAAGTATCTCCGTGTTAATTTCCCCAACGGTGATATGGTTGGTCACACAGGCTCCTTCCTTGCAACCGAGTGCTCTATGGAGGCTCTTGACCTTCAGCTTGCGAGAATTCTCAAGGTTGTAGACGAGCTTCACGGTGTAGCTCTCATCACCGCAGACCACGGCAACGCTGATGAAATGTACGAGATTGACAAGAAGAGCGGCGCTCCCAAGGCGAATAAGGACGGCTCCTTCAAGGCTAAGACCAGCCACACACTCAACCCCGTTCCCTTCATCGTGTACGACAACTTCTATTCCGATAATTACGACTTAAAGCAGGGCAGAGCTGATTTTGGACTTTCCAACGTAGCAGCTACTACCGTAAATATGCTTGGATACGATGCCCCCGATATGTGGGACGAAAGCATGATTTCACTGAAGTAATTTGACGTCAACGGTGGCGATTTTTCGTGCGCTCACCCCCGAAAGCTATAATCTATGAATACCCAAAAGAAAAAATCCTACAGAGAACCGAATCCATTTATATTCGGTACTGCAAGACTTATTTCAAGAGTTCTATGTAAGCTTGTTTTTAACGTAAAAATCCTTAGAAACGAGCTTCGCGGTAAAACGGGAAGATGCGTTATTATAGCAAATCACGAGTCTATAATCGACGTTCTTCCTGCCTTTACCGTCGTTCCCGATAAAACGCATTTCGTCGTCAGTAAGGCGATGATGCAGTCTATGCCCATTGCTCCTCTTATGGAGATGTGCGGTGCTATCGGCAAAAACCAGTTCCAGACCAGCGCACTTGATATGCGCAGGATGAAAACCGTACTTGACCACGACGAACCCCTGATGCTCTATCCCGCAGGTCTTATGACCGAGAGCGGCGCATCCACACCCATTCCCGTGGCGACCGCCAAGGTGCTCAAATGGTTCAAGTCGGATATCTACGTATCCCGTGTTTCCGGCACATATCTTACCAACCCCAAGTGGGCGAAGGTAAAGCGTCGTGGACAGATCACTATCGACCTTTATAAGCTCGCCTCCAAGGAGGAGTTTGAGGCGCTTTCAGATGAGGAGGCTGCAGCTCTTGTGGAGGAGCATCTCTCCTTTGATGCGTACAGACAGAATGACGAGGAGCGTGTCCCCTTCAAAAACGGTGATAACGTGGAGGGCCTTGACTACGTTCTCTATAAATGTCCGGTCTGTGGGCAGGAATTCTCAATTATTGCCAGAGGCAAGAACAAGCTTTATTGCGAGTCCTGCGGATACACCGTTAAGAGCGACGTTTACGGTATGCTATCACTTCTTGGCGGTGGCGATGCCGTATTCAAGTATCCCAGCGATTGGTATAAATACATAGAGGACTCGGTATACGATTTCGTAAAGGAGCATCCTAATTTCCATTACGAAACTCATGCCGAGATTCGTGTTATCAACGAGAAAAAGCATAAATACGAAACCGTTGGATTCGGTATGATATCCTTCAATTTCAATAAGTTTGTTATGAAGGGAACGTATATGGGAGAGGATTTCACCGAGGAAATTCCTACCTCTGCCTTTCCGATTCTTCCGTTCCGTCCCGGTGCATATTTTGAGATCCAGCACGGCGAGCAGATTTACCGCATCATACCCGACAATCCTGATATAGTTATGAAGTGGATACTTACTCTTAAAGCCACCTTCAGAATTAAACAGGAGAAGGCTTTGCAAGAATAAACCAAGAATAAACAAAGGGGCTGTCTCACCAAATGTGACATCCCCTTTTCCATATATTGCATTTGACTTTTCCTCCCAAATATGGTATACTTAATGCGTAAGAAATTTGGGTGGCACGTCGCTTTTCGGCGACGGCTTTTTGTTTCCGAGGAAAGAGGGAGGTGACTCACGGTCGCGTCGGAATAATGTCCGACAAAACAGAAAGAAAGAGAGGAAAACATATTGAAAAAAATATTAAGCATTATTTTAGTAACGGTTATGCTTCTTGCCGCTTTTGCAACGGAGGCGTTTGCCGCTACTACCCACAAGGTGGAGAAGGGAGATAGCCTTTGGAGGATCGCCGTGAAATATCAGGTTGGCCTCAGCGAAATAAAGGCGGCAAATCCTACGATTAAAAACTATGATCTGATCTATCCCGGTCAGATTATTATTATCCCGACAGTAGACAGCACGGTAACTGCCTATGAAAAAGAGGTTGTGAGATTGGTTAATGAGATCAGGAGGGAAAACGGCCTGAAGCCTCTTACTATGGATTGGCAGCTTTCAAGGGTCGCAAGATATAAATCACAGGACATGTCAGACCTCGGATACTTCTCGCATACAAGCCCCACCTATGGCTCGCCCTTTGAAATGATGAGGAGCTTTGGCATAAGCTATCGCACGGCAGGGGAGAATATTGCGAAGGGTTACAGAACTGCAGAGGCTGTCGTAAACGGTTGGATGAACTCCCCGGGACATAGGGCAAATATACTGAATTCAACATACACTCACATAGGCGTCGGTTACGTTTCACAGGGCAATTACTGGACGCAGATGTTTATAAGTAAATAAAAATCAAAGCCTCCGCTTGATGCGGAGGCTTTCTGCTTTAAATTAAGTCCAACATTATTTGGTTTTGAGCCCCATTATGTCCTCTTCCTTCCAGTTGTAAAGCATGGCAGGACACTGACCGCCTATCTGAATGGTATAGCTGACCTTGCCGTCTTCACCGACGAAGGCCTCATATATGTATCCAAAACAAAGGTCACCTCTGCGCTTGAAATTTACGAAGTCGCCTTTCTTGTACTTTGCTATTTCAGGGTAGGTTTCCTTTTTCTTAAAAAGCTTATCAAAAAACATATCGTATACCTCCTTTTCTTTATTTTACCATACCGGTCGCAAAAAATCAATATGCGATTGACAAACCTTCCACAAAATGATATAATTTATCTATTAAAATAAGTAAAAAGCAGGGCAAAACAATGATTAACGTTGATAAAATACTTAGCGAGCTGACGAGGGAGGAAAAGGTTTGCCTTCTCTCGGGCCACAAATCCTGGTTTACCAATAAGGTCTCCCGTGTCGGCCTTTCTCCGATCATGCTGACCGACGGACCCCACGGCCTCAGAAAAAAGCGGATGGATGATAAGCAGGCAGGCCTCGGTCAGACCGAGCCGTCAACCTGTTTTCCTGCGGCGTGCACAAGTGGCAGCACCTGGAATAAGGATCTGCTTTATAAATTGGGCGTCGCTATGGGCGAGGAATGCCGTTATTATGACGTAAATCTAATTCTCGGTCCTGCCGTAAACATTAAGCGTAACCCCTTCTGCGGCAGAAATTTTGAGTATTTTTCCGAGGATCCTCATATTGCAGGTCAGCTTGGCGCTCGCCTCACTCGTGGAATTGAGGATATGGGCGTCGGCACCAGCGTGAAGCACTTTGCTTGCAATAATAACGAGGCTAACCGCTATTTCGGTGACTCTATCGTCGACGAGCGTGCCTACCGTGAGATATACCTCAAGGCGTTTGAGCCTATAATCAAGGAGGGCAGACCTCAGACGGTTATGTGTGCCTACAACAAGGTAAACGGTGTCTACGCCTCCGAAAATCACCTACTTCTTACCGAGATCCTTCGAGATGATTGGGGCTTTGAGGGACTGGTTATGTCTGATTGGGGCGCGGTAAACGATAGGGTAGAGGGACTCAAGGCAGGACTTGACCTTGAAATGCCGGGCGACGTCAGCTACAACCGACAGGTCATTCTCGATGCGTTGAACGATGGAAGCCTTGACGACGAAACTCTTGACAGAGCCGTTCGCCGAGTGCTGAATATGATCTACAACACCACCGTTAGTGCAGGTAAGCTGCCCGATAAATTTAACGATCATTCCGAGCTTGCAAAGGCTATCAGCGCCGAGGGTGCGGTTCTTCTCAAAAATGAAGGCAAAATCCTTCCGCTTGACAATACGGCACAGTATTTGGTTGTTGGTGAGATGTTTAACAAAATGCGTTATCAGGGCGCAGGCTCTTCGCTTATTCGCCCCTATAAGCTCACCTCTCCCAAGGATGCCTTTGATGCCAACGGCATCAGATACGAGTACTGCAAGGGCTATGACCTGGATTCCTTTGAAGCAGACGGTGAGCTTGTCAGTCGTGCAACCGAGCGTGCCGCAAGCTACGATACAATCCTGTTCTTTGGCGGTCTTTCGGAGGATGCCGAAAGCGAGGGCTTTGACAGAGAGACCCTTTCTTTACCCAAAAACCAGCTGGAGCTTCTTCTTGCGCTTGCAAAGAGTGGCAAGAAAATCGTCTTTGTGATGTACGGCGGCAGCCCCGTTGATATGAGCTTTGACCGCTCTGTTGACGCCATTCTTAATATGTATCTCCCCGGTCAGAGTGGCGGTGAAGCTACCCACGACCTTCTCTTTGGTAAGGCAAATCCCTCGGGCAGATTGGTTGAGACCTGGCCCGTGTCCTACGATGACGTTCCCTTCGGTGAGGAGTTCACCCTAACCACCAACGATAGATATAAGGAGAGCATTTTCGTCGGCTACCGTTATTACACGAGCTTTGATATGCCCGTGAAGTATCCCTTCGGCTACGGCCTCTCCTACACCGATTTTGCATACAGTAATATGACCGCCGAGGTCAGCGATAATACGGTACACGTTGAGGTTGACGTCGAGAACATAGGCGATCGTGACGGTGCTACTGTTCTGGAGATATTCGTCAATGCTCCAAAGAGCGAGGTTATTAAGCCTCTCAGAGAGCTTCGTGGCTTTGATAAGGTATATCTTTCGGCAGGCGAGAAAAAACGTGCCTCGGTGGATATCCCCGTGGATAGCCTTCGCTATTATATTGATGGTGACTGGCGACTTGAGGGCGGCGAATACACCTTCGAGCTCTGCCTGGATGCAAATACACCGATTATCTCTGCAAAGGCTCATATTGATAGCCACGAGCAGGTGAGGGAAAATGATATCTACATCCAGCTTTACGGCTCTGACTATAAGAGATTTCTCTCTATCACCGACGAGGAATTTGACCGCCTTATAGGCAGGGAAATAGCCTCTCCCGAGGTGACACGCCCCTATGATCTCAACACCCCTATGCGTTCCTATCGCACGGTGGGAGGACGTATGCTCTTCGGTATGCTTAACTTCGCCTTCAAGACCGCATACAATATGGAGAAGCTGGGGAAGAATACTCCCGATAAGGAAACCCGTGTTAAGAATGCCTACTTTACCTGGAGGACAATTAACTCCATGAGTCTCAGATCGATCTGCTATTGCAGTGAGGGCAGGCTTTCTCACCAGCTTGCAGTTTTCCTTCTCGATATTGCAAACAATCATCCCATAAGGGCCATTGGCAGGCTCTTTAAACCCGAGAAGAATATAAACCTTCCCGAATAATAAAAATGACCTAAGCCACGGCTTAGGTCATTATTTCTTTAGCTCTTGTGAGAATAGGCAATTCACGGTTGGCAATCAATCTTCCAAGGCGTGAGTCCTTGGAGTTTTCGTACTCAGCCACAGCCTTGTCATAGGTCAATCTCATTGTCGTGAGATGCCAGGTATTTATCTCATCATCGGTCATATTTTTTTCGCCAAAAGATATGACTCGGCATAGAAAGTAGTTGTTGATATTATGCCTGTGAATGAGGTTGTAATAATCCTCAACAACACCGATTTTACAAACGACCTCAACCTCGACTCCAAGCTCCTCCCGAAGCTCTCGGCGAATTGCAGAAATCAACTCCTCGCCCTTTTCAACACCACCGCCCGAGGTCTCGATTATGGAGCATTTGCCGAAGTCGTCGTCACGCTCTGCGTGTACGAAGTAAAAGTATCCCTCATCATCATAGACAATAGCCCTCACGATCTCTCTGTCGTGGTCTATGTATTCAAATGGCCACTCGTTATCCACGAGGGAAATGTGTAATTCATTAGGATTCATTTTCATTTTTGACTCCGTGATTTGCTATTTCCAGGCGCTTGCCCACACTCTTCATTCTGAGATAACCTCCGTATACTTTTTCTTACACCGACCTCGTTACGATTGTTTTACTAATTATACCACACCTCGGGAAATAAATCAAGTCTATCCCGTTTCCTATCCAGGTAAAGACCTTGCATAAAAATAAAGACCAAGATTTTCATCCTGGTCTTTACCTGGTGCGCCAGAGAAGATAATGTACGAACCTTTTGTAGAGAATTATTTAAGATTAATTCCAATGAGAAACCTTATATTTCTTTCCCATGGCCTTTTCATTGAAAGTGATATAAGAACGCTTTCTGCATTTTAAAATCAGCCGCCTGCCGTCCTCACGATGCGTATAAACAGGCTCAAAGTTGCCCGTTGTGGCTTTCAATTTTTTCGCCAACACCTCTACATACTCTTTCTTTTTGCCAATAATAGAAGGGCAAGCGAAAGAAAGCTCATAGTTATAGCGTTTGAATATGTTTTTAGAAATCAAGATATAACGAGGATTTTCAATAGGCGAAAGCATTTCTGCCATAGCCGTATTGAAAACATTTTGATCGTGAATCGATGCGTTTCTCAAATGTAAAGCAACGACATAGAGTTGTTTGTGCGCAGTTGTTTCAACCTTTGCAGAGGATGATATCAGATCACATTCGTACAGTGTCTTATAAACGGCAACACCAAGCGTTTTGATTGAGTTGGCCGGATTGAAATGCAACACCATCTTCTTTACACCATGGTATAAAACAACAAACAATCCAATCATCACCGCAAGAGTTCCCAATGTCATCGGAACGTTATTGTTCGCAATCAGCCTCATTAATGGTTGCAATAATAAAATTTCTGTTGCAACAATAATTGAATTCAATGCGAAATTCCAAAATGTAAATACTGGAATTCTTGCCTCTTTTGGAATTTCAGTTTCTACATCGACCGCAAAGCTTCCGTCTGCCACTTCTCCACGCCACTTGTTTTTTACTTCGCCGCGGTCGGCAGACAGTTTTAGCATTTCCTCGTTAATTCGTTCGATGCCGTTTTTATCATAAGGCAGCTTGATCAAGGTAATTCGCTCAATTCCGCTCTCAATCGTCCCAGTAGAATAATTAGGTCCCATAAAGGAATCGAAGCGGCGTTTTAAAATATCATAGTCATATGAATGGAGCTCCTTGTAATCCTCTTTAAGGTATGCAGAGATCCTTTCCGTAGCTTTATCTTTGAACAAATATTCCGGTTCAACCGTTACGAGATGCCATATATTCGCCGATTTATCGGGATCGTTTTTGTCAATGCGAATCGCACGTCCGCGCATTTGGTTGGACAAAACGAAGCTACCGACAAAGCTTGCTAAAATAAGCGAGTTAATGCAAGGGGAATCCCATCCTTCACCGAGAAGCGATTTTGTTCCGATGAGTATTTGGATTTTCCCCTCCTCGAACAACTTTCCAACGTAATCAACGCCTCGATGGAGTGCTCCTGCAAATTCAACCGTACAGTAATCGGTATCCGCAATATCCTCTTTTTTGTGTTTAATATCTGAAAGATCAACGGATCTTGGAAGAATAACGAGAGATCCCGAAAGAACTCCGATGTTTACGTTCAAATTTGCACGACGGAGAGTTTCAAAAATGCTGACGATATTCACCGAATTGAATTCTTCAGCAGATGCAATTTTAGTAAGATTCTCTTTCTTGATATAATCGGTAAGGACGAGCATACGAAGTCGCTTACCCATTGCCGAAACTTCATTGGAAGCGATACGCTTTATACTCTCAAGCTTTCCTACCGATGAGATAAGAGTTCTTTTCAAACGCTCGTTCAGATCAAGCGTGACCTTCTTTTTCTCATAAACAGAATGATCCTTTAAAATCGAAATGATCTCTGCTTTCTGTTCTTCAGTAAGCAAATCTCCGTTAAGAAGAAATCCGATTGCCGTTTCGGCATACTGCATTTTAAACGTGGGAAGTCCTCTTTTGGCGGTAAGCTCGCGAATCAGTTTATTATCAATTTCAAAGCCATAATATTTAAGCAACGTTACAAGAGCTATATATTGCTTGGCATCCGAAAACAGTATATCGTAGTCCCGTTCTGCATTTAAGGATTGACATACATGATCAAATAGATCAAGCTTTCCGAGATCCGCCACAGCAAGTAATGCACGCTCCTTGTGGGTACGGAAGCTTTCTATTTCCAATTCTGTCGGATAATTGAAGTACACATAATCCTGATGCGGACACAAGGTGTTTTGACCGACAAGCTCAGGAACGAAAATCTCTTCGTCAATCTCGCCGCAGATGTTCATATATCTGCTCCACTCAGAGCCTTCAGAATCATACGGAGGCGTAGCTGTGAGAGAAATGATTTTCACATCTTTGTCAAGTGCAGAAATGAATTTTTCAAGTGCCTTCTGCCACTCGTTTTTGAGATGATGCGCCTCATCAAGACATACGGTTTTTATTCCGAATTCTCTCATAGTAGCAAAGATATCAACATCAGAGCAGTCAATATCCTCGTATTCGGTTGCAGATACCTTATCTACAGCAGTGTATAAAGCTTGATATGTTATCGAGTTTACAAGCTTGATATTATGTAGGTCGTTCGAAAAGAGGACTGGAAAATCCTCTAAATTATCAAGAAACAGATCCTTAAATCTTTCTCCCCACTGCTGGCGAATTGCTGTTGTAGGCGACAAAACAATGCAAGGTGAACCCAAACGGCGAATCAATTCAATACCGAGAACAGTTTTTCCACTACCTGGTGCAGCTACAATATTGATTTTTCCGTCTTTAAGATACTTTTCAGCATTTCTAAGGACGCGTTGCTGATAGTCGCGAAAACTACCCTTAAAATGAACTTTATCAAAATTCGGCATACTCTCACCTCTCATTATTTTCTAAAACAAGTATAGCACATATTTCCAAATAATGCAACAAAAAAGCAATTCTTCAAGAAGAATTGCATTAAATAATTAATTTATCCAGCGATTTGAATACCAAAGTAATCCCTTGTAAAGAAAAAGTACAAACCCTGATTACTCTGGGTTCGTACTATACTGTTTGGTGCGGGAAATGTCAGGCGTTAAGAAAACTCTTGATAAGAGTTTTTAGCCTGAAGACTGAAGCGATAGCTGAAGTCTGTCCCGTTCCCGCTCAACAAAAAAAGCAGACCGTGGAAACGGGATCTTGAATGGAGTTCGTTTACGAACTCCACTAAGTTTTCTTTGACGGTTAGACACCGTCATTTTGCAATGCAAAAGCAGAAAACGTTAGCCCGTAAGTTTGCCTACGGCAAACAACGGGTTCTTCGTCACCGTTCCACGCAAACAAAAAGAGGTCAACCCAAAGGTCAACCTCTTTTTGTTGGTGCGGGAAACGGGACTTGAACCCGTACATCAAAGATACACGCCCCTCAAACGTGCGCGTCTGCCGATTCCGCCACTCCCGCGAGCGCTTTACTATTATAAAGCATAATATTTAATTTGTCAATACCTTTTTAATAAAAAAATAAAAAAATTATTACATTGTCTGACAAATCTATAAGCCGTGGAAATTTCGGTTGACAGAAAAACCCGACTGTGGTATAATCAATGCCAACGGAGGGTATTATGAAGGATTATTTAAACGAAATTAATGATAAATTTCCCATAAGGAAATCTGACAAAGAAAAACAGGCTTTTTACGACTACGTTGCTTCAGATCTCGGATGTGACAGGGTGAAGATTGAGCAGCTTGAGAACAACAATAACATTATTATTGGCGATCCGTCGAGTGCGAAGGCAATTTTTACAGCGCATTATGACACACCTGCATCATCTCCTATGCCAAACTTTATGATTCCTGCAAACAAGGTTCTTGGAACCTTGATTAATTTCTGCTATCCCTTGGCAGTTGCGATTATCAGCCTGCTTTTGGGATTTGGTGTAGGTGACTTGCTTGGGTTTGATAACAACGAGTGTGTGCTTTTATATCTTGTATTTTATTTTTCCATATTTTTCTTTACGCGACTTGTACCGAACAAGCATAACAAAAATGACAACACCTCGGGTGTTGCCACGGTAATGTCTATCGCTGCGAAATATAACAATGAAAAAGTAGCGTTTATCCTTTTTGACAACGAGGAAAAGGGTCTTCTTGGTTCGAAGGCGTATAACAAGAAATACAAGAAGATGATGGAAGATAAACTCCTAGTAAACCTTGACTGCGTTGGCAACGGCGATCAGATTGTGCTTATTCCAAAGGAAAAAATTATTGATTCCGAGGAGTATAAACTTCTATCCGAGGTATTCTCGGGTGATACGGACGGCTTTAGTGTGCATCAGATTCCATTCAAAAAGAGTCTCGGAAACTCCGATCACAAGAGCTTTCCCGGTTCGGTTGGAGTTATGGCGGCAAGAAAGGGAAAGGTGCTGAAGCTTGTTACCGGCAGAATCCACACTGCAAAGGATACCATGGCTGACAGTAAGAATATTTTGTTTCTCTCTACTCGATTTGGCGAGTTTATCGATAGGCTATAAAAAATGCCTTTGGTCCTGTGACCAAAGGCATTTTTTTATATTAGAACGCCCACTCGCCGTCCTTGAAGATGGCGATCTCCTTACCGTCCTCGCAGGTTGCGGTGATGGAAAGGTCGGCTGTACCGATCATAAAGTCCTCGTGAACGATGGAGTCGTTGATGCCCATCTCGTGAAGCTCTGCTTCGGTGTAGTTTTCGTATCCCTTGATAACGTTTGTGAAGCCTCTGCCGAAGGCAAGATGGCATACTGCGTTTTCATCAAAGAGGGTGTTGTAGAAGAGAAGTCCTGACTCGTTAATGGGGGAGGAGTAGGGAACGAGAGCAACCTCGCCAAGGAAGGATGCACCCTCATCCATATTTACAAGTTCACGGAGCAATTCCTCGTTCTGCTCAGCTTTAACCTCAACAATTTTGCCATTTTCAAATCTGATAGAGAAGTTATCGATAAGCTGACCACCATAGGAAAGGGGCTTGGAGGAGTAAACGATACCGTCTGCATCGCCCTTTCTGGGAGAGGTGAATACCTCCTCGGTGGGGATGTTGGGATTGTAGTAAACACCTCTGCCGAGAGTCTCCTCGCCGCCTGCCATAAAGGTGGCGTTGGGAAGAAGACCAACTCTGAAATCTGTGCCGTTAGACGCCTTGTACTTCAGCTCCTTGATGCCAAGACCGTTAAGGTATGCGCATCTGTTTGCAAGGTTTGCATTGTGCTGATTCCACGCCTCTACGGGATCCTCATTTACACGGGAGGTGGAGAGGATAGCCTCCCAGAGCTTTTCAACTGCAACGCTGGATCTCTCACCGGGGAATACCTTTTTTGCCCAGCCCTTGCCTGGAACAGCGGCGATACACCACTGATACTTGTTTTCCATTCTGTTTCTGATAGGCTTAATAAGCTTGGAACGGGATGCCATAGCGCCTGCGTACTTCTTCTGGTTAACGCCCTTGAGTCCGTCGGGATCCTCGCTCATAAGGTAGATCTTGCAGGGAAGAACCTCTGCCTGATGCTCCCACTTTTCAAGCTGCCACTTGTCGAGGTTGCCGAGAACCTTCTTGGAACAATGGCGAACGTTGAGCTTTGTGAGAGGCTGATAGGACCAGTCAACAGAAACCTTGGATGCGCCTGCCTTGTAGCACTCGTCAACGACCATAGCCACGAATTCGGGCTGGTCAAGCTCTGCGTTTATAATAACCTCCTGACCCTTCTGCACGTTAACGCCGCAGCGAGCGATCAGGTTGGCATATTTTCTAAGTCTTGTTTTGTTCATTTCTATGTCTCCTTAAATATTTTTCAAAACGTTAATAATATATCCGTACACTCTGTCAAAGGAGGAAAGCGAAAGCCTCTCGTCGGGGGTGTGAATATCGTGGTTGTCAGGTCCAATAGAAACGCAGTCAAGGCCGTCCATCTTGTCAGAGAAAATACCGCACTCAAGTCCTGCGTGGATCGTAACTACGGTAGCATCATTGCCGTACATTTCCTTGTAAACCTTGCACATTACGTCACGGAGGTGGGATTCCTTGCGGTATTCCCAGGCAGGGTATTCGCCACGGACGGAGATCTCACCGCCGTGAGCTGCAACCACGCTGCGAATTTTGTCGATCAGCTTTGACTTCTCCTCACCCTTGGCACTTCTTACCGAAACGGTGAGATCAAGTGACTTGGAGTCAAGTCTGATTATTCCCATGTTCAGAGAGGTCTCAACAAGTCCCTCGATATCTTCCATCATGCGTGTAACACCGTTGGGCATTTCGTTAATAAGTGCTATAAGGTTCTGGCTGTCCTCGACGCTCATAAGCTTTGCGGAGGAGATGTTCATTTCAACGCTGAACCTTGCATCAGACTCATCCTCGGGCAGGGCAGACTTAGCGTTGTCTATCACCTCGCTGATCTCAAAAATCGAGGATTTAGTATTGAAAATAAGGATAATGTCGGAGGGAATTGCGTTGTCGGCGCTTCCGCCCAAGGTCTTTCCGAGACGAACTCCGTCAAGCTCAGAAAGTATTTCTGCCGCACATTTTATCGCATTTGCACGGTTCTTGTGTATTTCAACTCCGCTGTGTCCACCCTTGAATCCCTCGATTTTCAGGGTGTAGATCTGACCGATATGAGTCTTTGTCTTGATGGGAAGGTTAATGTCAACTCTTGCGCCGCCTGCACAGCCTGCGGTAAAGATGCCCTCCTCGTCGGAGTCGATGTTGATAAGCATCTTGCCGTGGAGAACCGAGGCATCAAGAGCTGTCGCACCGAGAAGACCAACCTCCTCGTCGGAGGTGAATACCGCCTCAAGCTCGGGGTGAGCAAGGTCGGTGGAATCAAGAATAGCCATAGCGTATGCCATAGCGACACCATCGTCAGCACCGAGGGTGGTGCCTCTTGCACGAAGATAGTCTCCGTCACGGTAAAGGTCGAGCCCCTCATTTTCCATATCAATGGGACAGTCGGGAGTCTTGAGGGCAACGATGTCGGTGTGCCCCTGAAGGATTACACCGGGACGGTCCTCGTAACCGGCGGTAGCAGGTTTTCTGATTACAACGTTGTCGCTCTCGTCACGGTAGCACTCAAGTCCACGCTTCTTAGCAAAGGCAACAAGGTAATCTGCAATAGCCTTAGTGTTACCGGATCCTCTTGGTATTTTAGAAAATTCCTCGAAAAATCTCAGAGCCTTTTCGGAGGAAGGATAGTCATGAAAATCTAACATATTTGCTCCTTTTCATTGGTTTTATTACTATTTTACAACATATATGAAGATTTTTCAAGGAGTAAGTTGACTTTTTTTATTAAAAGTTGTAAAATATATAAAAACAAACGTGCGAGGTTTATTTATGGCATACGTAAACGAGCTTATAGATTTTATTAAGGCGTCTCCCAGCGCCCACCATACCGTTGACAGTGTGAAGCGTGCTCTCTTGGCAGAGGGCTATACCGAGCTTTGCGAAAGTAATCCCGAGGCCTTTTCCGACGGCGGCAAGCATTTCGTCATTCGTGGCGGAAGCTCAATTATTGCCTTTAAGGGTAAGGGTGATGGTTTTATGATCTGTGCATCCCATTCCGATTCCCCCTGCTTTAAGGTTAAGGACGAGCTTGCAGGAGCAAGGTACACACGTCTTGCTACCGAGAAGTATGGCGGAATGATTCATTATACCTGGCTTGACCGTCCTCTTTCCGTTGCGGGCAGAGTGGTCGTTAAGACTCCCACAGGAGTTAAGGGCGTTCTTGTTAATCTCGATAAGGCGGCTCTCACCATTCCCAGCGTTGCGATCCACCTAAATAGAGGAGTGAACGACGGATATAAGTTCAACCCTGCAACCGATCTTCTCCCCCTTCTTGGCACGGCAGAGGCAAAGGGCGCGCTTATGACTGCTCTCGCAGCTCAGGCGAATGCAAAGCCCGAGGATATCATTTCCCACGACCTTTATCTTTATAACGCAGAGGAGGGCAGAGTGATCGGTATTAACGATGAGCTTGTTCTCGCTCCCAGAATTGACGATCTTGGTTGCGTTTACGCATCCCTTCGTGCCTTCCTTGACGCACCCGAGAGCAAAAACGTTTCCGTCCTTGCGGTATTTGACAATGAGGAGGTCGGCTCAGAGACAAAGCAGGGCGCCGCGTCCACCTTCCTTGATATGACCCTCGGCGCAATAGCAGGCAACAGATATTCTCAGATGCTCCATAACTCCTTTATGGTAAGCGCAGACAACGCTCACGCTATACACCCCAACCACCCCGAGCTTTATGACGGCACCAATGCTCCCCACCTCGGCGGCGGTGTTGTGGTTAAGTACAACGCAAATCAGCGCTATACCACCGATGCGATTTCCGACGGCATCTTCACCACCATTGCAGAGCGTGCAGGCGCAAAGCTTCAGAAGTTCTCCAACCGTGCGGATATGGTCGGCGGCTCCACCCTCGGTTCGATATCCAACACCCGTGTGTCGGTTTCCACCGTTGATATCGGTCTGCCTCAGCTTGCAATGCACTCGGCAACCGAAACCGCCGCTGTAAGCGACCTTACCGATATGGTAAAGGTGCTCACCGCCCTCTATTCCTCATCCCTTGAGCGAATGGGCGACGAAATAATAATCAAATAAAAAACGAAAAAAGGCGACGGATCACTCCGTCGCCTTGTATTTATTTATACCACGTTGGCACAATATTTGTCATATTATCGTACCATTGCAAAATCTCGTCCGCTTGCCTTCTCATTACCTTTACTTCATCGTCACCGAATGGAATTGCCCAAGGAAGGGAGCTGAGAGTGTTTGAACAAATATATAGCGCAAGCAAACGCCAAAAATCAATAGGAACGTTGTGAGTGAAATATCCGTCAACCATACCGCGAGCAAAGTCTGGAGCAGCCTGAGCGCACCAAACTATACGGTTGAACTCCTCCCACGGATCTCCGTAATCATCACGGTCGAAATCAATGATGTTAAGAACTCCGTTTTTGTCTATCATCATATTTCCGATGTGGTAATCTCCGTGCTGATATGTTTGCGGTCTGTTTGCGAGTAAACGCCTGTTGTCTTCAATATATTTCAGGAAAAGATGCCCCCGTTCATATTTCAGGTCACAGGCTTGATACATTGCTATTTTGCGGTCAATTTTTGCATTGAATCGATCTTCCCAGTAGGGAATATCATCCGGGGCAGGTAATGTGTGAATTTTTGCCAGTATTTTTCCTGCATCAAGTCCGTAGGAGTACTGTGTGTCAGAGGAAAGCGTGGGAAGATATTCCTCGGCGTCAAAGCCCTCGATATAACCTTCAATGGTGTAAACGCCCTCGTCACATATACCGAATTCTAGTGGTGCCGCCATTGGAATACCAAGCTTCGCCACCTCGCACATTTTGTCAAACTCTCGTTTTCTGCGTTCGTGCTTTGCAAGAGGTGAAATACGAAGCAGATACACGCTTCCATCGGATGAGCTTACACGATATTTTTTGTCTCCCGACCAGCCCTTGTTTATAATTTCTTTGCTGATGAGATTATCTATAAACATATTTACTTTAAAATCGGATTTTTGCTTTGCGGATTATTCCATTTTCATTTTCGCAAACTGGCAGATAAGCTCTACCGTTCCTTCGATACCGAGGGTGGAGGAGTTGATAGCCATATCGTAGTTGTCATACTTGCCCCACTTGTTGCCGGTGTAGAAGTTGTAGTATGTAGATCTGCGTTTGTCTGTCTTGTTGATAGCGTCGATTATCTGAGAGGATTTCAGCTCAGGGTGTCTCATAGCCACTCTCTCCTTGCGGTGATCAA
Source organism: Eubacteriales bacterium (assembly GCA_045126855.1). GTDB lineage: Bacteria > Bacillota > Clostridia > Oscillospirales > CAG-272 > UBA1740. The sequence goes on from JBGVPG010000008.1 coordinate 88,327, forward strand.
GATCACCGTAGATAAAGAGCCTTATGACGTTTGGCTCGTCCCTCAGAACGTAATCTGCACATCTGCCGATGAACACGCCGCTGCCCTGTGCTGCGTAGTCACGAATAACCTCCGATTGGAGAAGGAAGAGTTTGTCGTTAAGGGGCATCTTGTAGCCGAAATGCATAGCTGTTCCTAGGGTGTTTGATCCCATAGCAAGGGTGTAGAGCAGGCTGTTCGCCGAGGATTCGTCTGCGCTTTTGAGCACCTCAACGTTAAGGTCGCCCTTTGCCGCTACCTCTGTGATAAGCACCTTATCATAGATTGGAATATTGAGTGCTGCCGCAACACGCTCTCCGATTTCACGTCCTCCGCTGCCGTACTGTCTCGCAATAGTGATAAGAATCTTTTTTGCCATAAATCTCACCAGCCCTTTTTATTTTATTCTACCACAAAAAATTGGATTTGTAAAGTGGAAATTTTAACGGCGCGTCGGCTTTTTACCGACGCGCCTTTTGATTAATGCATATGCATGATTCTGTAAAGGTATTCTGCAACGTCACCACGGGTCACCTTTTCGGAGAGAGCGCCCGTGTCGTTTGAATCGAAGATCCCAAGAGAGCACATGGCATAAACACCTGCTCTCGCCCACACGGGAATATCACTCTCGGTGGCGAATACACTCTCCTCACCCTCGTTACCGTTTGCCACAAGGCTTGCCATGATTTTTGCCGCCTCATAGCGTGTTATTTCTTCACCGGGCGCGAAGACGAGCTTTCCGTCCTTAAAGTCACCGCTGACGATTCCAACACGCTGTGCGGTGGCTATATAGCTCTTCAGCGATGGGGTGATGTCGCCGTCATCGTCGAAATAGGTGTGGGTCAGGGTAGAGTCGGCTCGAATACCGCAGCACTTCATTGCCATTGCTACAAACTCCGCACGGCTCACCGTAAGGTCGGGCTCAAAGTATAGATCGTCACCAACCTGCCTGCCGTTCATAATACCCATAGCCGTTACCGCCACGGCGGCGTTGTATTCCTCTCTGTCCTCCATATCACGGTATACCGTCTCGCACATACGCTCGTTAACCCTGACGGAGACCGTCACGGGCTCGGAGTAATTGCCGTATTCATCACGGACCACGAAGGTGAATTTATCCTTGCCGGTATAACCGCTAACGGGAGTGTAGCAGTATCTTCCGTCTTCATCACTGATGGTAAGCATGCCTCTCTTAGGATAGGATACAATGATATACTCAAGGGCATCGCCCTCAGGGTCGTGTGCCTCGAGGTTGCCCCATACCGAGATGGACTCCTGGGTTACGACACTTGCAACACCAATGGAATCTCCCACCGCCTCGGGTGCGTAATTGACCTTATCGATAAACTTCATAATACACTCAATCTCAGCACCCCCGGCATAGCCGTTCACCGTAAATCTGAAGCTGCATTCGTTGACCGTGTCCGATGCAGGAATGAACACCATAGAGCCGATACTTTTGCGCTTTATTACACGTCCTTTCCCAACACGTCTGCCACCGACCAGAAGGGTACCCTCGGTTGACGAGGGGATCTCGGTAATGGTAATGCTATCGAAATCCAACAGCACAAGTGCAGACTTGAAATCTCCGTCCGTGAAGCAGATTTTTTGACCCAAAAGCCCTGTTTTAATAAGATTTACGTCGGATGCGATCACCTCGGCTCCGCTGCCGAAGAACGCCGAGACGGACATCCCACCGCAAAACACGGCAGAGCATATCGCTGTTATGATAAGAAGCGTAGAAAATATTTTTTTCATTATTAACCAATCCTTTCCGTTTTCCATTTTCCGTAAAGCTATTTTTGCCCGCAAAAATTATTTTTATTCGCCGAAAAAGGTTGCAATAAAAGAAAAAACTTGGTATAATGTTATTGAATAAAATTGCAGAGGAAAACCTATGGCACAGGCATCGGGAAAGCTTACCTTGAAGGGCACAATTGAAAACCTGGTCTACCGCAACGACAAGAATGATTACACCGTTATGGAAATAGTAACGGATGACGATGAGCTGGTTTGCGCGGTAGGCACTATTCCTATGTCCTTTGAAGGTGAGATAGTATCGCTTCGCGGAAGCTGGACCTACCACAAGGATTTTGGTAAGCAGTTTGCCTTCGAGTCCTTTGAGAAGACTCTGCCGGATGACGTTGACGGTATCTTTAAATACCTCTCCTCGGGTACTATAAAAGGCGTGGGACCCGTAACTGCATTGAAGATTGTTAATCGCTTCGGTGCAGATAGCTTCGACGTTATCGAGCATCGTCCCGAGTGGCTTGCAGATATTCCCGGAATAACACGCAAAAATGCGGCGGTGATCTCCGAATCCTTCCGTGAGCAGGCAGGTATCCGTGGTGTAATGATGTTCTGCAAGGACTATATGGCGGCAGGCGAGGTTTCGAGAGTTTATAAGAAGTTCGGTGCAGGTGCCGTTGGAATAATCAAGGACAACCCATATATTCTTTGTAACGGTGAATTGTCTATTCCTTTCGCCAAGGCAGATGCTATTGCTATGAGTCTTGGTACGCCTATTGATTCTAAGGAGAGGATACTCAGCGGAATCAGCTTCGTGCTTCGCAACGTGGCTGCCCAGAACGGACATACCTGTTATCCTATTGGCGATACTGTAACCGCCGCCTCCGAGCTTTTGGGCGTTGATATAGAGAAGGTTGAAAATATCCTTGATAAGCTAATCGATAACGGTGAACTGTCGCTTTACAAAAAGAATGGCGAATCCTTCCTTATGACGAACGAAACGGCAGAGGACGAGGATACCGTAGCCAGAAACCTGACTCGCATTATGAGGTCTGCAGGACGCTTTGGTGCGATGGATATATCCGTGCTTATTGAGAAGGTAGAGACAACTCTCGGTATCAGCTTTGCTCCCTTGCAGAGAGAGGCTATATTCGCTTCTCTTGAAAACGGTGTAATGATCCTTACAGGTGGCCCCGGTACGGGAAAGACCACGGTTGTGCGTGCTATGCTTTCCATATTCAATAGCGTGGGATTGTCTACAGTCCTCGCGGCTCCCACCGGCCGCGCCGCAAAAAGAATGAGCGAGGCTACGGGTGAGGAGGCTAAAACCGTACATAGAATGCTGGAGATGGAGAGAGGAATTGACGGCAACGTCAGGTTCGGCAGGGGAGAGAGAAATCCCATTAACGAGCAGGTCGTTATTGTAGACGAGGCATCAATGCTTGATCTGTCGCTGACGGCGTCACTTCTCAGAGCAATGAAGCGTGGAGCAAGGCTTATACTTATCGGTGACTCGGATCAGCTTCCCAGCGTTGGCGCAGGAAACGTTCTGTCGGATCTTATCGGCTCTGAGCGTATAAAAACAATACGCCTTACTGAGATATTCCGTCAGTCAAAGGAGAGCCTTATAATAACTAACGCTCATCTGATTAACGAAGGAACTCCTCCGATCATCAATAGAGCAGACAGCGACTTCTTCTTCGTCAGACGTGAGAGGGAGGGGGATATTGCCGAGACGGTTGCCGACCTTATTGATAACCGTCTTCCCAAAACCTATGGCAAGGATATAAAAGAGAAAATACAGGTAATTACTCCGTCAAAGCGAGGTGCGGGCGGTGTTGAGGCGATGAACACCATTCTTCAGGACAGACTTAATCCAAAGACGTCATTCAAGAAAGAGCGAGCCTCTCACGGCGTTATTTTCCGAGAGGGAGATCGCGTAATGCAGACGGTGAATAATTATGATATAGAGTGGGAAAAGAACGGTGCTGTTGGCGTTGGACTTTTCAACGGTGATATTGGCATCATTGAGGAAATCAGCGATAAGCGTGAAAAAATGCGCATTCGCTTCGACGACCGAGTTGCCGAATACGATTTCGATATGCTGGAGGAGCTTGAGCTTGCCTACGCTATCACCGTGCACAAAAGTCAGGGAAGCGAATATCCTGTTGTTATAATTCCCATGTACGCCTGCGCACCTATGCTTATGGCAAGGAATCTTCTTTATACGGCGGTGACCCGTGCCAAGTCGATGGTTATTTTGGTGGGACGAACGGATATACCTCGTAAAATGACCGAAAATGACAGGCAGATTACGAGATTTACCGCTTTAAAGGACAAAATTATTGATTATCTTTAAAAATATACTTGAAATTTCTACTTAGATGTAGTATAATATGATGTAGCTGTAAAATTATAGCTGAAAAATGACACAGAAAGGAATGCGGCATGGTTACAAAGATCGGTCTTGACCTCGGATACGCCAATATTACTATAAGCGATACCGCGGCAGGTGTTTATCGTGAGCAATCTATAGCATTGATTGACAGAGACAGTCGCCGTATTATTTCTGTAGGAAACACGGCTGTTGAAAAGAGTGAGGAGCTTGGGGATGCTGCTATGCTTGTCAGACCCTTCAAGAACGGCATTCTTTTTGATAGGCAGATTACCGAGAGCGTTGTAAAGCAGGTTGTTGGCTCCATACCCAAGGACGAGCGCATTCGTTGTGTTATCGGTGTGCCCTCGGGTCTTGTGGCAAAGCAGGAAAAGGAGATATTCAGCATTCTTACCGAGGCAGGTATAACCGATTGTTATGCGGTTAATCGTGCGCTTGCTGCACTTATAGGTGCAGGGCACTCCCCTCTTGAAAATATCGTTTCCGTTAACGTCGGTGCGGCACATACCGAGATCTGCGTTATGATCGACGGTAAGATTGTATATGCTGACAGAGCTGCGGTCGGCGGCGAGGATTTCGACAAAGCTGTTAAGCAGTACATAAGCGATAGAGGTGGAGTTAACGTATCACTCTCGGTTGCTCGAGCGATAAAGGAACAGCTTGGTTCGGTTTGGCAGGGGAAGGAAGAGTCCAGCGTGGATATCGAGGGCACTCTCGCTCTTACGGGTAACAGAGTACAGATGACTATTTCCTCAGAGGACATCGTCGGTGTATTCGAGAAACCTTTGCATAAGCTTCTTATGGCAGTAGCCCAGGCGATCAAGAGCATTCCGCTTGACAGCGTTGAGAAGGTGTTTAAGAACGGTGTTCTTCTCACCGGTGGCGGTGCTATGATTCACGGTATGGATCTGATGATGAGCAAGGTGCTTGGCATCAACGTAACCATTCCGGATAGCCCCATCGATTCTGTTGCAAAGGGATTGTCCTTAATCAATACAAAGATCCCTGTGAAGGGTAGGGCATCACAGAAAAACGTTACCGATCAGGTTAGCGAATATTACAAGGATAAGTAATAAAGGATAAGGATATACATATGAAAAAAGATTCTCTTTTCGTTAAAATTATGGCAGGTATTCTTGCTGGTCTTATGATTGTCAGTGTGCTTGCAATAGCAATTATCTATTTTCTTCAGTAAGTGAAAGAACAAAAAAAATGGCTCCTGTTTGGGAGCCATTTTTTTGTCAAAATGGGCAAATTACACTTTTCCGTTTCAAGGTGTCTGATCTGTTGATGAATGTGGAAAAAAACGAAAAAATCAAAAATTGCACTTTTTTGTTCAAGAAAAGGTGTGGAAAACCTTCCGTGAAAAAAGTATATTATTCCGATATTTGATACTAATTCATTCATAAAATAAATAAAATATAACGAAAATGATATAATCTAGGTGTGGAAAATTCATTTCGGCAACATCGGAAAAAACGAAAATCAAAATGTCAACAAAATGGCAAAACGGAAAAATACACTTTTATTTTTTCTCAACATTTGAGAAAAACAAAATGTTGAAAAGAAAAAAAGAGGCACGATTTTCGTGCCTCTTTTTATGTAGATTGTCAGAAGAAATTATCTCTTCTTATTCTTGGTGATGCAAGTGAAGGTGTTGCCGTAAACACTCTCGTAGGTTGCCTCGCGAACAGGCTCAACAACGGGAGCTGCCTTGGGTGCCTCGGGAACGGGAGCGATCTCAACCTTGTTGAAACTCTCCTCGAAAGAGGGCATGGGAGCAGGAGCGGGCTGAGCAACAATGTTCTCGATGCTGGGAGCGGGTCTTGCGGGCTCGGGCTGCTTCTGATCAGCGTTCTCAGCGATGAAGCCGGTAGCGATAACGGTTACACGCATCTCATCCTGGAGTGTGGGATCGAATGCTGCACCCCAAATGATATTTGCATCGGGATGAGCCTCCTCGTAGATCATGTTGGAAGCTGCGTCGATCTCGTCAAGCTGAATGTCCTCGGAAGCGGTGATGCTTACAAGTACGCCGGTAGCACCGGTAATGTTAGTCTCAAGAAGGGGAGAGGAAATTGCCTGCATTGCAGCAACCTGTGCCTTGTCGGTACCCTTAGCAGCACCAACACCCATGTGAGCGTAGCCTGCATTCTTCATGATAGAAGTAACGTCTGCAAAGTCAAGGTTGATGAATCCGGGAACGTTGATAAGCTCGGAAACAGACTGAACACCACGACGAAGAACGTCGTCTGCGATCTCAAATGCGTTAGCAAGAGTGATGTGAGTATCCTCAACCTGCTTAAGTCTTTCGTTAGGAATTACGATGAGAGAGTCAACGTACTTGGAGAGCTCTGCGATACCAAGCTCAGCCTGAGCGTATCTTCTCTTACCCTCGAAGGAGAAGGGCTTGGTTACGATACCAACTGTAAGAATACCCATCTCTCTGGAAGCCTTTGCGATAACGGGAGCTGCACCTGTACCGGTACCACCGCCCATACCTGCGGTAATGAATACCATGTCCGCGCCCTGAAGAGCATCGCGAACGGTCTCGATAGACTCCTCTGCACTGCGCTTACCAACCTCGGGGTTAGCGCCTGCGCCCTTACCGTGGGTGATCTTGTCACCAATAACAAGCTTCTTAGCTGCACAAGAAGTATCGAGTGCCATGCTGTCGGTGTTGATAGCAATAAACTCAACGCCACGGATGTTTGTGGAAATCATACGGTTAACAGCGTTGTTTCCGCCGCCGCCGACACCGATGACCTTTATATTAACACCACTGTCATATACCTGTTCGAAATCAAATTCCATTTTTAAACCTCCATCATTATTACTGATTTGTTTCAACATATAGTATTTATTTTAAAATTATTTATCTTCTATAGTATATCATAACTGTTTTTTAAATGCAATAGATTTAAAATATTTTGGCTATCAATTAACAAATTACAACCAAAATCTAAATTAAAAGCAGGGCAGAAAAATAAATATGAACAATTCGCATCGAAGCAAAAAGCAAAAAAACAAATAGGCGGATAAAAAACCGCCTATTTGTTCCCATTTTTTAGCAATTCCAACTCGTTTATGATATCTTTAGCTGCGTTTGGGGTTGAAAGCTCTTTTAAAATTTTTGCCCTCTTTTTTCGTCCGTTTTTGTCGTTTTTTATGTCTTTTATGGCATTTATTACCACTTCTTTGCTGAGATTTTTCTCCTCAATCAGTATTGCACCGCCTTTTTCGCTAAGATGGCGTGCATTCAGGTATTGGTGGTTGCCTGTGACGTTTGGTGAAGGTATCAGAATGGCTGTTGTTCCTGCCTCGCATATCTCGGATAATGTCATTGCTCCGCTGCGGCATATAACCAGATCGGCAGCCTTAATATAGGTCGGCATATCTTCGATGTAGTCTTTTATTCTGCATCCGTTGGTGTTGAAGCTTTTGCTTTGTTTATCCATAGCGGCATAATATTTTTCACCGGTGCAATGAACGTGACGTGTGTTCTTTTCCTTCGAGGTGTATTCCTTCATAATCGAAATCATAATTTCGTTTATTATTTTTGCTCCGCCACTTCCGCCAAAGGATAGAATGAAAAAATCATCATTATTTAGCCCGAGCTTTCTTCTGGCAAATTCTCGGGTTGTTTTTTTGAATTCCTTTCTTATAGGATTACCTACGATTCTTATTTTCGTTTTTTTAGATAGATACGACGTTGTATCCTTTCGGTTCAGGAATACCACGTTACATTTTCTGCTAAGGAGCCTTGTGGTCAGACCGGGAGTTATGTTGGACTCGTGAATAGCAACGGGAATATTCATTGATTTTGCTGCGCTTATTACCGGCCAACAAACGTATCCACCCGTGCCAAGAACTACGTCGGGAGCAAACTCGGCGATGATCTCTTTCGCTTTTTTTCTCGCTTCTATGGCTATCTTCATTCTTTTTACGTTTTCTATGCTTACTGACCTTTTTATCCCTTTAACCGCAAGAGTTTCAAGTTTGATACCTGCATTGACGACCGCACGGTTTTCGCCACCATCGGTTCGCCCGATAAATAGAATTTCACTTTTGGGTGTTTCCTCGCGTAATTCCTCGGCAATAGCGATTGCCGGACTAACGTGCCCTGCCGTTCCTCCACCGCATAGTATTATTCTCATCTTTTCTCCTTTCTATTTCGAGATTGTCGCCTTCCGTGATACCGAAAGGACGATACCCATCTCCAGAAAAAGCATTATCAAGGACGAACCGCCGTAACTGAAGAAGGGAAGAGATATTCCTGTGTTTGGGATAGTGTTTGTCACAACCGCAACGTTTAGTAACGCCTGCACAGCCATTTTTATCGAGATACCAAGCACTAGAAGTCTATCGTATTTATCTTCGGCACGAAGCGCAACGTGGCATCCGCGAGCTATAAGTAATGCGAATAGCAAAAGCGCAAGGGCTGCTCCAACAAGTCCCAGCTCCTCGCAGAGAATTGCAAATATCATATCGTTGGCAGGCTCGGAAACGTAGCAATGCTTCAATAGGCTTTGCCCGTATCCAACGCCGAAAAGTCCTCCTGATCCTATTGCCATTAACCCTTGCAGGGTTTGCCAGCCACCCGTGAGCTTGTATGCCTCCGGGTCTTGCCATACGGTGATTCTCTCTTTTGTGTAATCCGTAAGAAATGCAAGCGCGCAAACACCTATTACCGCTAAAAGGCAAAATGCGTATATGTATTTAGGGTTTACCCCTGAAATAAAAATCATCAAGAGACCGATCGTACCGAGAATAATAATACACGATAGATGCTTTTGCAGCATAACGAGAATTATTGGTGCGAGCATTATAAGGCAAGGAATAAGCGTTCCGTATATCAGAATATTGCTTTGCTTTTTTCTATCGGTTGCTTTTTCCTCGTTGCTTGAAAAATAAAGCGAAAGCATCATTACCATTGAAAGCTTTGCTATCTCCGATGGTTGGATAGTAATGGGACCGAGAGAGATCCAGCGCTGGGCTCCGTTACCAACAAGTCCAACTGCAAGAACCAGAGCAAGAAGACCGAGGGTCAGAATATAGAAATGTGGAGTATATTTTTTATAGTATTTGCTATCTATCATAGAGGCAAAATACATAGTTACAAATCCGAGGATCAGCCATATGGCCTGCCTTTTGACAAAATAGTATTGGTCGTTGTATCTTGCCTCAGCGTATGCCGTTCCGGCGCTGAAAACCATCAGCGTACCGTAAAGGGTTATCATAATCACGAGAAGGGCAAATAATGCGTCTGCCCGTCCTTCGCCTTTCTTTAGTACGGGAAATCTCATATCAGTAAATAAATGCCGCGACAACGCTGAGGAGCAAGGTCGCTATCGTTGCAGAAATGCAGATCTTGTTTTCGCTTAAACCGCATTTTTCAAGATGGTGATGAAGGGGAGCCATTTTAAACAGTCTCTTTTTCGTCATCTTGTAGAAAACAACCTGAAGAATTACGGAGAGCCCCTCAATAGCGTATACGCCTCCAAGAAAGAGGATAATCGTTGGATTGCCAAAGGTGAAGGCCAGAGCGCAGGTTAGTCCACCGAAAAATAAAGATCCCGTATCTCCCATAAAAATTTTTGCCGGATGGCGGTTGTAAAACAAAAATCCAAGAGCAGTGCCAATAATTGCGGCAGAAATGGGAGCGATGGATGCATTGCGATTAGCACCCAGAATGACAAATGCAAAACCTATGGTCAAAGCAACCGATGATGCAAGACCGTCAATTCCGTCGGTGAGGTTGGCACAATTAGTTGTACCAAGAATAATGAGTATGGCTAACGGATAGTATAACCAACCAAGCTCAATATTTCCAAAGGAAAAATTGAGATGAGTCTCGTCACCGAGAAAATGCCTTCGTGCCATAAGGAATACTATTGCGATCAGTAATTGGAGTATTAGCTTCTCGTAAGGCTTCAGTCCACCGTTTGCTTTTCTTTTTAGCTTGGTCAGATCGTCCATAATTCCGACCATCGAATTTGCGACGGCAAATGCCACGGCGATTAATATAGAAGCAACTGTGGTTTGATCGGGTTTTGAAAATAACAGATAGAGCATCAAGGAGATGGCAACGGAAATAATAAACACGATACCACCCATTGTTGGTGTGCCGGACTTTACCATGTGCCAGGAAGGACCTTCCTCATAAATAGGCTGGGCAGCACGGGATCTGAGGTAGGGAATAATCTTTCGTTCTATTACAAGGGTAAGTAAAAGGGAAATTAAAAAGGTAATTATTATCATTTTTCCTCTAGTTAAAGTAATCTATAATCCGTTCAAGTCTGACCGAGCGTGAAGCCTTCATATAGATCACTTCGTTGTTTTGACAGAATCGTTTTATTTGATCTGCGGTAATTTCGGGAGAAGTAAGATCCTCGTTAACGTGAATAAACTCAGGAGGAAATCCCGTGCTCTCTAGTCCATAAAGCAGATACCTTGCATTTTCTCCGAATAGGAAAACGTGTCTGAAAGACGCCTCTCCCACGGCCACGCCTACCATGCGATGTATTGCCTCACAGTATTCTCCAAGCTCTAAGATGTCTCCGATTACAACCGAACTCTCGCCAAGTTTTTTATGAAGATTTGCGGTTTCGATAAGTGCCAGAACAGACTCGTATGATGAATTGTAACAATCTGCAACAAAATGGTATCCGGACCTGCAAATCGTTGTCTGCCGGGTATTATCTGTCGAAATCTGTAATGTTCCTGTCCCCAGCTCCTCGGGCAGCATTCCTAAAAACGAACCCAATGAGGTGGCGAATGCCAACGCCTTCAGGTGATGACTTTCGCATAAAGCAAAGGGAGAGCGATAGATTTCATCACCACCGTTGAAAAGAATAGCATCTCCGTCCTGGTAAATCAGCGTATAGTCTGCATCAAGGCTCTCATGTGATACGGTGGATCTTCCTGCTCCGGGCTTCAAAAGAGGCTCACCGAGGGGGATGAAAAGCTGACCGTTAGTCATTCCTTTCAGTACCTCTAATTTTGCCTCTGCAATAGCCTCTCTGCTACCCAGATTACCGATATGTGAGCTTCCGATATTAGTGATTATTCCAATATCAGGCTCGAGGCATTTCGATAGCCCCTCTATCTCTCCAAGATGATTCATTCCCATTTCCATAAGGAGAATTTGTGTATCCCATGGGGCAGAAAGAATCGACATTGGAAGACCAATATGATTGTTGTAGTTCCCCTCGTTTGAGTGAACCTTAAAGCGTTCGGACAAAATGATTTTCGTGAACTCTTTAGTGGTTGTTTTTCCAACACTTCCCGTAATTGCTATCTTATATAATATATAAGGAAGCTTTTTGATGTAATTCTTAGCAAGGGTTGGTAAAACTTCGGTATCATCGCTAATCTCAATGCTTGAACCCGTTTGAGAGAAAACAACGAAAGCGCCGATGCTTTTTGCTTCCTCGATATATTTCCTTCCATCGGCTATGGCAACAAATAGGTCTCCGGGAAATAAGTCACGAGTGTCGGTTGAAATATGCGTTATTAACCTATCAGCGACGTTGAGCTCTCCTGACAGGCAATCGGCAACGAAGGACAGTTTGAATGGTATTCCAAGCTTTATTCGCATTATCTAAGCGACCTTCTTTCTGCCAGGGCGGTGCGGATCGTTTCGCTCTCGCTGTAATCGTGATATCCGGATTGATCAATGTAATATCTCTCTACGCCTTTGCCTATCACCGCTACAAGGTCGCCTTCGTCTGCGCTTAACACGGCGGTTCTTATGGCTTCTTTTCGGTTTTCAACGACGCGATAATTTCCACCCTCAAATCCTCGGGTAATGTCCCATATAATATCCTTTATATCCTCGCTTCTTGAGTTGTCTGAGGTAACTATCACACGATCTGCATATTTTTCTGCTATTTTTGCCATTTGGGGACGCTTTTCTTTATCTCTGTTCCCACCGCAACCAAATACAACGGTAAGCTTTTTGTTTGCCTTGACTGCGCTAAGCTCCTTCATAATATTTCTGAAGGCTGAAATTGTGTGCGCATAATCTATTATTACCGAAACCTCGTCGTTTATTATCTCAAAACGACCGGGCAGGGCGGAGATTTCTCCAATAATCCTTTTAACCTCGCAGGGGCGACACCCCATATCAATGCAAACTGTTGCCGCCAGCATTGAATTATACACGTTATATATTCCTGCGGTGTTCAGAGCCATTCTGAAGGAAAAGTTGTTTTGGTGGTATATATAACTCAGGCCTTTTAATCCGTTGTTTTCAATATTGCTTGCCCAAGCATCTCCGCGCCATAGTATTCCGGTGGATATTCTTTTTCGTTCAAAAAGATTATACATTCGTTTTCCATAGTCGTCATCGATATTGAAAACTCCGCACTTGCAGCTCGAAAACAGCTTAGCCTTTGACTGAAAATATCCTTCCATATCGGTGTGAAAATCTAAGTGCTCATGGGATAGGTTGGTAAAAACACCGTAATCAAAGCTAAGCGGAGCCAGCTTGTCAAGAGCGAGAGCGTGGCTGGAGACCTCCATAATTATAGCGTTGCAGCCCTCACGGATCATCTCTGCAAGGGACTTATAGAGAAGAGGAGGATCTGGCGTTGTCATAGAATAATACTTATCAGTTAACGTTTTCCCCATGATCTCTATTTTACCCGTTCCGATCATGCCGACCTGATATCCGATTTCGCAAAGCACGTTTTTTATAAATTCTGCCGTAGTACCTTTTCCGTTTGTTCCCGTAACCCCAATGAGCTTTACCCCCTCTAGGTTTACACCCTCGTATCGATAAAAGGCTCTTGACATAGCGAGCCTTGGGTTTTCAACTCGAATCGTAGGAATAATGTGGGGCAGAACGGCATTTTGATCGCAAATTACTGCGAGCGGTGGATTCTTATCTATGTTATGAGAAAGCTTTAATGAGTTTGGTATTATCAGAATATCGCCCGAGGTAACTTCGCTCGGATTTACTGTAAGACGATCGAACTCAAGATCATCATTTACTTCGGAATACAGGTATTCTCCCTTAAAAATAATATCACTTATTTTCATAATTAATCCTCGAAATTATTTTCTATTGCCCTGATTGTAATAACGCTTCCGTGCTTTGCCATCATATCAGGAGGTAGAGATTGCTCAAATACAACGTCGTCTGCGTTGGGGAAATGGGCGGAATTGCCTAAGAGTCTGATGTTGAAGCCATGGCTTAGAGCAAGCATAATTGCTTCGGTCAGACTTAGACCCCTGAGGTTTGGAACCTTTATATTGACCGGAGAAGTGTTACTTGTATACAGTATTACTTTTGATAATGCCGTGGTGATGATGTCACCACCGCTCGGGGTTTGTGCCAGAACAACCGATCCGTCGCCGACTATTTCATAGGCGATACCAAGCCTTTTTAACTCTGTCTCGGCTGCTTTTACGCTGAGTCCAACGTAATTTCCTACGCTGATATTTACGTTTTCTGCCGTCGATTTGTACTCAAGGTAGGGAAGTACCTTTTCCATCAGTGCGGATATGTACGGAGCTGCTACAACACTTCCGTACTTTACGTTTGAATTTGGCTCGTCGACGACAATAATTGCTGATATACCCTTATCACCGTCAATGGAATATGCTACCGTTGAACCAATGCGCAGATATGAATTACCATTCTCGTCCAGAACGTCGAATTTTTGTGAGGTACCTGTTTTTGCGGCAATATCGTACCCGATGACACCTGCGTTCTTTGCGCCTCCATTTCCGTTTACACCCTCCACCAGAATATCCGAGACGGTCTTTGCTACGTTCTCGGAGACCACGGTCCTTCTCGCATCGCTTTCGTGAGTTGAGATAATTCTGCCTTTATTGTCAATGACCTGTTCAACCACGTATGGGGTTACTAGCCTTCCTCCGTTTGCTACTGCAGAAATTGCCGTAAGGTGGTTAATTATGGAAACCTTGAAGCGCTGACCAAATGAGGCTGTGGCAAGCTCGGTTGATCCGATGTTTTCTTCCTTATGGAATATTGTCGTCGCTTCGCTTGGCAGATCAATTCCGCTTTTTTCAAAATAACCGAATTTCGCTACGTAATCGTAGAAATTGCTTGCGCCTATTCTTTCCGCCAGCGTCATCATACAAGGGTTGCAGGACATTTGTAAACCGTATGCCAGGTTGAATCCTGATCCATGTCCCGTCGTTTTATGGCACTTGATCTTCCAGCCGCCGACCTGGTGATATCCCTTGCAGGAGAAGGTGCTGTTCACGGTTGCTACACCAAGGTCCAGCGCTGCGGAAACGGTTACTATTTTAAAGGTTGATCCGGGCTCGTAGGTTTCACTTACTGCTTTGTTTGACCACATAATCTGCAGAAGCTCGTTTCTGTATTTTTTGTATTCGTCCGTTCCGTTGACAAGCCCCGAGCTCGCAAGCTTTTCCTGGGATTGTGCGTCAAGGGTAAAGGGGGAGTTGGGATCAAAGGGCGAGGTGGTTGCCATAGCAAGAATTGCGCCCGTTGTGGTGTCCATAACTATGCCACAAACTCTGTTTTGCGCTCCGTGATTTACCCGTGCGGTTTCAATGATCGTCTCCAGCTCGGATTGAATATAGGAATCTATGGTGGTTACTATACTGTAACCGTCCTCTGCCGGGATGTAGTCGGTATATTCGGTATCCAGTGCTCTTCCGCCTGCATCCTTGGCATAAAGGTAATATCCGTCTTCACCTGACAGAATATCGTCGTAATAATATTCAAGGCCGTACAGTCCCTGACCATCGCTTCCCGTGAATCCGAGGACGTGTGCAGCAAGAGTACCCTCAGGGTAGCTTCTCGAGGTTTCGGCTTCTGTGTAAATAAGCTTTTCCAAGGACTCCTTCTTCATAAATTCAAGAACTTTAAGGTATTCCTCTTCAGAAACAGCCCTTTTGATTGTAACGTCAAGCACAGAGGATCCCTTGATCTTTTCGTATAGCTTTTCTGCATCAAGAGATAAAATGGGTGATACCCCGTCTGCAATAATTCGGCAATAGTCGACGCCTTGCTCTTTTTCTGCCTTTTTAATATCTCTTGTGGACACGAAAACACGCCAGACCGTGTCGCTTTTTGCAAGTATATTCATATTTGAATCATAGATTTTTCCGCGCTCCGCCTTCAGCACCGAAGAGGTGGTTATCTGGTCATAAGTGCGATCTCTATAATAATCGTGCTTTATATAGCATAGCCTGAATATATTGACAAGCAAAAATAAAGCCATAAAGGAAAACAGCAGCATGACTGCTACCACTCGTTTGCCGGTTAAACTCTTGATCTTTTGACTCATTGATTCCTCGAAAATAAAAAAATATAGCGACAGACAAAAAGTCTATCGCTATATCTTATTTACAGAAGGAGAGAATTATGAGAAGATAGAAAAATCAATTATCTGAAAAGATCCTCTACAAATCCAACTCCGTTGTTTTCTGCCTGCTCGGTGATAACTGTATCGTTAGCAACGGGCTTCTGATTGTTCATGGACTTTGCTCCAATAAGAACAAAGGAAAGAAGGAATGCACACGCTACACTTGCGGTAAGGAATGCGGAAGCGGATGCACGGAAGGGAAAGGCTCTGATAGTCTTATCCTTTACAGGGGGCTGCTTAATTGTGAGCTTATCGTCAACGAAGGATACGATGTTAGAAACTGCAACCTCGCTTCTGGTTACGGCAGTCTGAACCGCAACGGGAAGGGCAGTAGTCTCGGTCTTCTTGCTGTCGGCTCTCATAAGCATGTACTCGCCGAGAGTGTATTCGGTATCGTTCTGAGAAACAGTAAATCTCTGCTTCATATTGTTATAAAGCTTATCGTAATTGTTAGTTGTCTGTGTCATTTTCTTATCTCCTCTTAAAGTTTCTCCGCCACGCGAAGCTTTGCGCTTCTGGAGCGTGGGTTATTTTCTAATTCTTCCTCTGTGGGTAAAATGGGTTTTCTCGAAATTTCTTTGATTACGGGCTTGCGGCCGCAAATACAAACGGGGAAGTCCTTGGGACAGGTGCATCCTCCGAGCAGAGATTTGAAGCCCTGCTTAACAAGTCTGTCCTCCAACGAGTGGAAGGAAATAACTGCTATCCTTCCACCGGGGACAAGGTTTTTAGCTGCAGAGTCAATCAAGGGGGTGATTGCGTCCAGCTCACCATTAACCTCAATTCTGATGGCCTGGAACGTGCGCTTGGCAGGGTGGGGGCCGTCTGCTCTCGCCGCACTGGGGATCGCTCCCTTGATGATCTCTGTCAGCTCGTGTGTCGTGGTTATTGGATGTTCACTGCGGCTTTTGCAAATTGCAGATGCGATCCTGGGGGCGAATCGCTCTTCGCCGTAGTCATAAATGATTCTTTTGAGTGCCTCCTCCGAGTAGCTGTTGACGATTTCATAAGCGGATAGGGGAGAATCGGTGTCCATTCTCATATCCAGCCTTGCATCGTGCATATAGCTGAAGCCTCTTTCGGGAGTATCAAACTGATAACTGCTGCAACCGAGGTCGGCAAGAACGCCGCCGAGGTTGTCAATGCCGTATTCCTTGATAACTCGTTCAAGACCGGAGAAGTTGTCGTTTACGAAGGTGATCTTGTCGAGATAGTCTTTAAGTCTTTCCTTAGCCGCCGCAATGGCGTCCTTGTCTCTGTCAAAGCAGATAAGTCTGGAATTTGGACCAAGGCGCTTCGCTATTTCAAGCGAATGACCTCCACCACCGGTTGTGCAATCAACGTATGTGTAACCATCTCTGATGTTAAGAGCATCAATGCACTCGAAAAGAAGAACCGATACGTGAGAGAAGTTGTTCATCGCAGAATCTTCCTTTCAAATATATTAAAGCTCGTATTGCTGAAGTATAGAACGAATGCTTTCGAGATCGCGTGTAGCCTCGCGCTTCGACCAAAGCTCCTCAGACCACACGTTGATTACTCGGCCTGCGCCGACGAATACAACGTTCTTGTTCATCTGAGAGTGCGTGCGCAGGGTATCGTCAAGAAGGATTCTGCCGCTTCCGTCGGGAGTGCATTTCTGTGCAGCTGACATGAAGTATTCCTTTGCAGCAGCTCCTGCTGTGTTGGGAATTCTGTCAAGCCTCTCGAGGAAAAGCGACCATTCGCTCTCGGTGTATATGGTGAGGCAGCTGTCAACACTTCTTGTTACGTAGAAAGTGTTTCCAAGATCTTCGCGGTATTTTGCGGGAACAAAGACACGATTCTTTGTGTCAAGAGAGTATGTGCTCGAACCTAAAAACGCCATTGGGACTGCCTCCTTTTCTCAAAATAATATTTTGTGGTCTTACAAGGGAATAATTCGCCACAAAGTTGTCATAAGTTAACACTTATCACCACTTTTCACCACGCATATATTATAATACATATATTTGGAAAAATCAAGACCTTTTCTAAAAAAAGTTTACAGATTTTCAAAGTTTTTTGACAATTTTTTGAATTTTAGTAATTTTTGTGGTAAAAAGTGAAAAAAGTCTTCCATTTTCGCCCTCAATGTGATAGAATATAAGCAGTAAATGTGAATTTGGAGGACGAATTTTTGAGCAGAAAGAAGAAATCCTTCGTAACCGCCGTAATTCTGGCTGCCGGTAGTGGTAGCAGAATGGGTGGTGAAATAACTAAGCAAAGGATTCAAATAGGTGGGGAAAGCATTCTTCGCCACACCGTTCGCGCCTTTGAGCTTGCCGAGGAAATAGACTCGATAGTAATTGTCTCTCGTGCTGATGAGATTGCGTGGGCAAGTGAAGAGTTGAATAGTGATTTTCCCAAGGTAAAGACGGTGATTTCAGGTGGAAAAAACAGGGCAGAGTCGGCATATCTTGGATTTTCTGCAGTGGATTCTCATACTGATTTCGTTGCTATTCACGATGGCGCAAGATGCCTTGTTACCCCCGAGATGATCAACGCAGTAGTACGTACTGCATACCAGACCTCGGCGGCAAGTGCTGCATGCAAAATAACCGACACCTTGAAGAAGGTAGGGGAAGATGGATACGTGGCCCATACACTTTCCCGAGACGGTATATATTCAGCACAGACTCCACAGGTATTTTCTTATGAACTGTACGACCGTGCAACACGCGGCATTGATCTGGGCGAAATAATGACAGACGATAATATGCTGGTCGAAAGGATAGGCGGCAGGGTTTACGCCGTTGAAACGGGCAGGGAGAATATTAAGATTACTACGCCCGACGATATTGGCTATGCTGAATATATTCTTGAAAGGAGACGTGCTGTGGGTGAAATCAGAATCGGCCATGGATATGACGTTCATAGACTTGTTGATGGAAGAAAATTGATTCTCGGTGGCGTTGAGATCCCTCATAGCCTTGGGTTGCTCGGTCACTCGGATGCCGACGTTCTGACACATGCCGTTATGGATGCGCTTCTTGGTGCGGCAGGGCTTGGTGATATAGGACGTCATTTTCCCGATACAGACGGTCAGTACAAGGATATATCCAGCCTGACACTTCTTGAAAAGGTTGCTATTATACTTTCAAATGAGGGGTACTCGGTGGAAAACATCGATGTAACGCTTGTAATGCAGAAGCCGAAGGTAGCCCCCTATATTGATTCGATGATATTCAATATTGCGAATATTCTGCATATAAATCCAGGCAGAGTGAACATAAAAGCAACCACCGAAGAAAAACTTGGTTTCACCGGACGAGAGGAAGGCGTAAGCTGTCACGCCGTTGCTCTGATAAAAAAATAAGGGGTGATAATCACCCCAATCATAAGGCTGAACTGACTGAATTTATTCTGAAACGTCTTTTACTTTTCCGTCGTTTCAGCCAGTTCATGCCGTTATTTGCCGCAAAACGGCTCTATAGCATTTTATGAATTTAACCACAAAATGACACTTAAGAAAGGTAATGATATGACTAAAATTTCCCCTTCCGTTCTCGCCTGCGACCTTTCCAACCTTGCAAATGAAGTAAAGGAGATTGAACGTTGCGGAGCCGATATGGTGCATCTTGACGTAATGGACGGAATGTTCGTTACAAATATTTCCTTCGGACTCCCAGTAATACAGTCCTTGAGGGATAAGACTGATCTGATCTTTGACGTTCATCTGATGATTGAAGAGCCGGAAAGATATGCAGACCGTTTTATTGAGGCCGGTGCGGATATCCTTACCTTCCATCTCGAAGCCTGCAAGGACCCCGTTGGACTGCTTCAAAGCATTAGAGCTCAGGGCGTTATGGCAGGAATTTCTATAAAGCCAGGTACGGATGTAAGTGAGGTTTTTCCTCTCCTTGAGGAGTGCGATATGGTTCTTGTTATGACGGTTGAGCCCGGGTATGGTGGACAGAAGCTGATACCTGAAACTCTAGAAAAGGTAAGTAAAATCAGGGCAGAAATTGTAAATCGCTCACTCTCTGTTGAAATTCAGGTTGACGGCGGTATTAATAGCAGCAATGCCCCCATGGCTATTTCTGCCGGTGCAAGCATCCTCGTTGCAGGCAGTAGCGTATTTGGTGCTGCCGATAAAAAGGCGGCGATAGAATCTCTCAGAAATGCAAATTGACAATTTACGGTTTGCCATAGCTTATGAGACGGCGGTAAATGAGGCCAGACAGGGAATCGGACGTCTTGGCGAAAAGACGATACATCGTACTCTGAAGCATTATTTTGAGCCTGACAGCAGCTATCACGAGGTAAAATACGGACCTATGGTCTGCGATATAAAAAAGGACGGCGAGATTATTGAAATTCAAACCCGATCCTTTGATAGACTTATTCCAAAGTTGAGATCATATTTACTAAGCAATTCCGTTACCGTAGTATATCCGATCATAGAAAATAAAACGATTTTCAGGATTGACGTCAATAGCGGCGAGACAATTTCTTTGAGAAGGAGTTCAAAGAAGGGAAATTTCATAGATGCATTGGCGGAAATTGCTAAGCTTCGTGAGTTTATTCCCAATGAAAATCTTAGAATTCTTCTTGTTTTTATTGATGCAACCGAAGCAAGAATGGACGGCAAAACCGTACGTGTAGGGAGAAAGAGAACAGAAAAGCTTGATGCGATCCCAACCTCGATTAATTCTATTGTAGAGCTTCATGGTGTCGAGGATTATCGTGTATTATTGCCCGAAAATCTTCCGAATGAATTTGGATCTAAGGATTTTGAAAAACTGACAAAGCTACATAATATCAATCTCCACGCCGCGCTTGCGTTCTTTTTTAAAATAGGCTTTTTCAATCGTGACAAGCGTGGAGGAAGAAGCTATATCTATACCTTGAATGACTAAAAGATGATGGCGATGTGCTCTTTTCACATCGCCTTTTTTGTCGTTATATCAAAAAAACTAAGGTTGATTGTAAAAAGGCGCAAACGGAGTCAAAAAAATTAAGGTTTTTGATCTCTTATTGTTTTATAATAAGAATAGCACACTATAAGTTTTTAAAATAAATACTCATAGGGGGATTTTTTTAGCATGAATTTTGAGAAAAAACAGAGAACAGAAAGAGTAATTCAGTTTGGCGAGGGCGGCTTCCTTCGTGGCTTTGTGGACTGGATGCTTCAGAAAATAAACGAAAAATCCGATTTTGACGGTAGCGTTGTTGTCGTTCAGCCCATTGAGCAGGGAATGTGCGATATGCTTTCTGCGCAGAACTGTGTTTACACTCACGTTTGCCGAGGAGTGGAGGGCGTTGATACCACCGTTGTTGACGTTATTTCCAGATGCGTAAAGCCCTACGAGGACTTTAGCGCTTATCTTGCGCTTGCAGAGCAGCCTGAGATGCGTTTTATCGTGTCCAACACTACCGAAAGCGGTATTGTTTTCTCGGCTGATGATAAGATTACCGATGCGCCTCCTAAGTCCTTCCCGGCAAAGGTTACCCTTCTTCTCAAGAAGAGATACGAGCTTGGTCTTGGCGGATTTATCTTCCTCCCCTGCGAGCTTATAAACCGTAACGGCGATAACCTGAAGAAGTGTATTCTTCAGTATGCAGACCTCTGGTCTCTTGGCGACGGCTTCAAGGCTTGGGTAGAGCAGGAGAACGTATTCACCAACACTCTTGTTGACCGAATCAATACGGGCTATCCCAGAGGAGAGGACCTCGGCCTCGGATATGAGGATAACATGGCAAATACCTCCGAGTTCTTCCATCTTTGGGTTATTGAAACTGACTTCGATCTTGATGCCGAGATGCCCTTCAGCAAAACCGACCTTAACGTGATTATTACTCCCGATAAGCTTGAGATGTACCGCACCAGAAAGGTTCGTATTCTGAACGGTGCTCACACCTCGCTTGTTCCTTATGCGCTTCTTTCGGGCCTTGACACGGTTAAGAGCTGTCTTGATGATGAAACGATGAGCGCCCATCTCAAAAAGTGCGTCTTTGATGAGATTATTCCTACTCTCGATCTTCCTCACGACGAGCTTCTTTCCTATGCAAACAGCGTTGTTGAGCGTTTCAGCAATCCGTATATAAAGCACTATCTCTCTGCCATCGCCCTTAACTCGGTATCCAAGTTTAAGGTAAGAGTTCTTCCTTCCATTCTTGAATACATAAAGAGATATAACAAGATGCCCGAGACACTCCTCTTTGCATTTGCAAAGCTTATTGACTTCTACAAGACCGATATGACAAACGACGACGCCGACGTTGTTGAGTTTATGAAGAACAACGATACTGCGGCAATTCTTGCAAACGAAGCTCTTTGGGGACAGGATCTGTCTCATCTTACACCCGAGGTAGAGAAATATGTTAATAAATAAGCTTGATAACGTTGATATAAACCTTGATGATGGCCACAAATATGCTCTTCGAGACATAAAGGCAGGAGAGGATATTATCAAGTATGGTAACCCCATCGGACACGCTACCTGCGATATTAAGGCAGGTGAGCACGTTCACACTCACAACGTAAAAACTAATCTTTCCGGCAATCTCGAGTATACCTATGAGCCCAAGTTCTACGATACGCCGGCAGAGCCTACCGACCGTACCTTTATGGGCTACGTTCGTGAGAATGGCGACGTCGGTATCAGAAACGAGATTTGGATCGTTAACACGGTTGGTTGCGTTAATAAGATTTCCCAGAAACTTGCCGAGCTCACAGGCGCAAGATATTTTCCACACCCCTTTGGATGCTCTCAGCTTGGAGACGACCAGACCATAACGCAGAAGATCCTGCGCGGAATGGTAAATCACCCCAACGCCGCAGGCGTTCTTGTGCTTGGTCTTGGATGTGAAAATAACAATATCGACGTGTTTAAAAAGGTTCTCGGCGACTATAATCCTGATAGGGTGAAATTCCTCAATACTCAGGATGCTGACGATGATATTGAGGCAGGCGTTGCTCTTATTAACGAGCTGAGGGAATACGCTGCAAGATTTGAGCGTGTGCCCGTTCCCGTATCCAAGCTTCGCATAGGTCTTAAATGCGGCGGTAGCGACGGATATAGCGGAATAACCGCAAATCCCCTTGTCGGCAGACTGTCGGATAAGGTGATTTCTCACGGCGGTAGCTGTGTTCTTACCGAGGTTCCCGAGATGTTCGGCGCAGAGCACCTTCTTATGCAAAGGTGCGAGAGTAGGGAAATATTCGATAAGACCGTCAAGCTTATCAATGATTTCAAGGATTATTATACCCGTCATAATCAGGTTATTTACGAAAACCCCTCGCCCGGAAACAAGAAGGGCGGAATTACAACCCTTGAGGAAAAGTCGCTTGGCTGCGTTCAGAAGGGCGGACTTTCCAAGGTGGTTGACGTCCTTGATTACGGTGACGTGTTGACCAAAAACGGACTTTCGCTGCTTAACGGTCCCGGTAATGACATTGTTGCAATAACCAACCTGATGGCGGCAGGAGTGCATATTATTCTCTTTACCACGGGTCGAGGAACTCCCGTTGGAGCACCTGTGCCTACCGTAAAGATCGCAACCAATCATTCGCTTGCTACTCGCAAGGCAAATTGGATCGACTTCGACGCATCTCCCACTCTCGAGGGCAAGCCCCTTACAGACGAGCTTTTTGAGTACGTTGTCAGTGTAGCAGAGGGCAGAGAAACACAGAACGAAATAAATAATTATAGAGAAATCTCAATATTTAAGGATGGTGTAACGCTATGAGTTTCATTAACGACAACTTTATGCTCAAAAATGAGCCCGCAAAGAAGCTTTATTCTATGGTAAAGGATCTTCCGATTATAGATTATCATTGTCACCTTTCCCCCAAGCAGATCGCAGAAAACTATCAGTTCAAGAATGCATTTGATCTCTTCCTTGGCGGTGATCACTATAAGTGGCGTCAGATTAGAACCGCAGGTGTTCCCGAGGAGCTTATTACCGGCAACGCTGACGAGTATGAGAAGTTCAAGATGTTTGCAAAGACCATCCCCGGTCTTATCGGCAACCCCCTTTATCATTGGACACACCTTGAGCTCAAGAGATATTTTGATATCGACGAGCCTCTTAACGAGGAGTCCTGCGAGCGCATTTGGAATAAGGTAAACGAGTGCCTTGCAAAGCCCGAATACCGTGCTCAGGAGCTTATTCGCCGTTCTAATGTTGAGATCATCTGCACCACAGACGATCCCGTCGACACACTTGAATACCACGCAGCTCTCAAGAGCTTTTCTACCAAGGTTCTTCCCACCTTCCGTCCCGATAAGGCGGTTGAGATCGGCAAGGAGACCTTCATTCCTTACATTGAGTCTACAGGCGTTAAGTCCTACGACGAGCTTGTTGCTTGGATCAAGGGCCGTATCGCATACTTCAACGAGTATGGATGCAAGCTTTCCGACCACGCTCTCGAGTACGTTCCCTTTGCAACCGGTGACGCTAAGGCTGCTTTCGACAAGCGTATGGCAGGCGGCGAGCTTACCAAGGAGGAGATCGACTCCTTCAAGACCGCTATGCTTCTCGCGTGCGCTGAGGAATACGTTAAGTACGATTGGGCAATGCAGCTACACATCGGTGCACTTCGTAATAATAATAAGAAGATGTATGCTAAGCTTGGTCCCGATACCGGCTTTGATTCCATCAACGACCTTTGCATCGCAGAGGATCTTGGCGCATTCATGAGCCACCTCGAGTGTGCAGATTGTCTTCCCAAGACTATTCTTTATACTCTTAATCCCAAGGACAATTACGTTCTCGGTACTATGCTCGGTTGCTTCCAAGGCGCAGGCGTAGCAGGTAAGATCCAGTTCGGCTCCGGCTGGTGGTTCAACGATCAGCGTGACGGCATGGAGGCTCAGATGCAGGCACTTGCAAACCTTGGCACACTTTCCGCATTCGTTGGTATGCTTACCGACAGCCGTTCCTTCGT
Source organism: Eubacteriales bacterium (assembly GCA_045126855.1). Classification (GTDB taxonomy): domain Bacteria; phylum Bacillota; class Clostridia; order Oscillospirales; family CAG-272; genus UBA1740. The sequence continues at coordinate 112,772 of JBGVPG010000008.1, forward strand.
ATCCTATCCTCGCCATGAGTACTTCAGACGTATTATGTGTAACCTCATCGGTAAGTGGGTAGACGAGGGCGAGTATCCTGAGGATTATAAGGCTCTCGAGAAGATCGTAACAGGCATTGCATACTACAACGCAAAGAATTACTTCAAATTCTAAATATTTATCCCCGAGAAACAAAAATTCTCGGGGATTTTTTTGTAAAAAGCTATTGACAAATGGAAAACTATGTGATATAATATCAAATGTTCGCGGGAGTGGCGGAATCGGCAGACGCGCACGTTTGAGGGGCGTGTATCTTTGATGTACGGGTTCAAGTCCCGTTTCCCGCACCAGGTAAAGACCAGGATGAAAATCTTGGTCTTTATTTTTGTTTATGCCTGGTCTTTACCTGGATAGGAAACGGGACAGTTTTCAGGCAAGCCTTCAAACTTCAAGCTAAAAACGATTATCAATCGTTTTCTTAACGCTTGACATTTCCCGCACCAACAAAAAGAGCAGACCAATCGGTCTGCTTTTTTTGTTGGTATGGGGACGGGCTTGAAGGGGAAGCGGTAGTGAATGACAGTCCGGTGGACTGTCAGAGCCGCGGAAGACCGAGCGCGTAGTTCGCGCGAGAATCAAGTCCCGTTTCCACGGTCTGCCTTTTTTTCTTTGTGAAAATGTATAAATGGGATATTTTTCGATACGATCCTGTACTTGTTTATTCATTGTATTACCTCGATAAGATGGGAAACTATCTCTTTTTATAGATGATCAACTCGGGGTTTTCTCCGTTTTCCTCATAACTGCATATCAGAAGAAAATCCATATTCGCTGCAATACCAATACATCTACCGCCAAAATCACTTTCAAGCTGACTGCCGAGATAGGTTTGCTTATCGTCAAGGAATTTGACTATATTCCCGTTAGGGAGAGTGTATTCCATATTGATAAATTCGCCCGAAAGCACGTTAAGGTTTTCAACCTTCGGCAATCCTTCGTTTTTCAAAAGTGCGTTGAACTCGTTTATTAATTGCGATTTGAATTCCTCGAGCTTTTCTTTTCCGCCTATTTTTGCGTACTGCTTCCAGATATCAAGCGTGTACTCTCCGTCAGCATAGCACCACTTGCAATATTCCTCGTTAAACAGTCCGTCAAGCTCCCGGCTGATATTACAGTCCTCGAGAGGCATTCCGCAGCATTGGCAAAAAAGCTCCCTTGGAGAGCCGAGCAGAGTGTTTATGGACACATCAAACAACCGCGAGAGTAGCTTGAGAGTTTCAATATTCGGTGTTGTTTCGCCGTTTTCCCAACGTGAAACAGCCTGTCTTGTCACAAATACCTTCTCAGCGAGTGCCTCCTGCGAGAGGCCGTTTTTTGTTCTTAGTTCAAAAATTACGTCTTTTGTATTCATAAAAAGCTCCTATTAGCAGTGATTTGAATACATTATATCATAAATTTTATAGGTTAGCAAGCAACCGCTTGTTGCTAAGATAAAATGCACCTACTAAAAAGGCAACGATAGGTTTGATCCTACTCTATCCCGATTGCCTTATGATCCGGGAGCTTGTTCCCGGTGGCTTAGAGGGTGTGCACGGTTATATTAACTACAAAATGTACGATGCTCTCAGCTAATCAAAAATTAATTGATATTTTTGTGAAAAGGGTTGATTTTTGTATTAATATATGATATAATGCTATCGAAAAAAATAATGCTTATCAAGAGTGGTGGAGGGACTGGCCCTGTGAAACCCGGCAACCTGTTTTTTCAAGGTGCTAATTCCCGATAGATGAGTTGTGCTCAAAAGCTCGGGGGTCAAGTGCCTCCCGAGCTTTTGATATATACGAAAGGAAACAATATGAAAAAGATTCTTTTTACATCCGAGTCTGTTACTGAGGGACATCCCGACAAAATCTGCGACAAAATATCGGATGCAATTCTTGATGAAATGCTTGCACAGGATCCTATGTCCCGTGTAGCATGTGAGACCTTTGCCACAACGGGTATAATTACCGTTATGGGTGAGATCACCACAAAGGCGCGCGTTGATATTCAGAAGATCGTGCGTGACACGGTAACCGAGATCGGCTATGACAGGGCAAAGTACGGCTTTGATGCAGGTACTTGTGCCGTTCTCAGCTCTATTCACGAGCAGAGCGCGGATATCGCTCTTGGCGTTGATAAGTGCCTTGAGGCAAAGGAGGGCGAGTACGACCAGCTGGACACCGGTGCAGGTGACCAGGGCCTTATGTTCGGATATGCTTGTGATGAGACTCCCGAGCTTATGCCTCTGCCCATTTCTCTTGCTCACAAGCTTGCAAAGCGCCTTACCGAGGTAAGAAAGAACGGAACGCTCTCCTACCTTCGTCCTGACGGAAAGACCCAGGTTACCATTGAATATATCGACGGTGTTCCCAGCCGTGTGGACACTATCGTAGTATCCTCTCAGCATTCTGCTGACGTTGACAGCGCTACTATTCGTAAGGATATTATTGACAAGGTTATTCTTCCTATCATTCCCGGTGAGCTTCTTGACGGAAAGGTTAATATTTACGTTAACCCTACCGGCCGCTTTGTAATCGGCGGTCCTCAGGGTGACACAGGCCTCACGGGTAGAAAGATCATCGTTGATACCTACGGCGGTTACTCCCGTCACGGCGGTGGCGCATTCTCCGGCAAGGACCCCACAAAGGTTGACCGTAGTGCATCCTACGCAGCAAGATACGTTGCCAAGAATATCGTTAAGGCAGGTCTTGCTAAGAAGTGCGAGGTTCAGATCGCATACGCAATCGGTATTGCAAAGCCCGTATCGGTTATGATCGATACATTCGGCACTGCAACCGTTGATGAGGAGAAGATCGTTGCGGCTGTAAATCAGCTCGTTGATCTTCGTCCTGCAGCAATCATTAAGAAGTTCGAGCTTAGAAAGCCTATTTACAAGCAGCTCGCAGCCTATGGACACATGGGTAGAGAAGAGCTTGGCGTAAAGTGGGAAGAGACCGACATTGCGGACAAGCTTGCAGAGCTTTGCAAGTAATTACAGAATATTTAAAAGAGGGACACCGAAGTGTCCCTCTTTTTTTGATCTAATTACTGGTTTTACTGTGCTGCGGGCATTGCAACGGTGTAGCCGTAGCCAAGCACAAAGCCCATGTTGTTCTGATGCATTGCAATGTAATCTCCCATCTTGAGGCCCTCGTGATTCATTGCGTCCATTGTAGGATCACCGGTAAGGGCTGTCAGAAGGGTCTCGCCGTTGAAGATACCAACGCCGCCTGCGCAGGTATTGAAGACGGGAGCCTGACCGCCAGTGGAAGCAACTGCCTGAGCAACGAACTGGTTGCCATAGCCGATGGGCTTGCCTGTACCTGCGTGAGGTGCAGTGTACTTATCACTCATATCCATATAGGTGATGCCACCCTTGGTGAAGCTGCCGTCGAGGTCGTCGGTGCCGTTCATCATTTCGGCAACGGTTTCGCCCTGAGCGAGCTGGATCATTACGATGTTCATATATACGGTGCCGCCGGAGGTATTTCCGTTCTCATCCTCCTGGGTGATATAGGTGGTGCCAAGAACGCCCTGAAGGATATAACCCAGCTGCTTGATCTGCTGAGCAGTACCTGTAACGCCCATTGCCTTAAACCAAGCCTCCTCGCCGGTTACGAAGGTCCAGATTTCTGTTGCAGCATCGATGTTTACCACACCGCCGCACTTATCGGTTCTGTTCTCGCCGGTGTGAGCGGTCTGAGAAATAATTACGGGACCGCCGCACTTGGTGATAGAGGAGTTAGTAACGTTGAGGGTTGCTGCAGGGTAGTTCTCTCTGGGATATTCATCCTCAGACTGAACGATGTTTGTTGCCCAGATGAAAATGTGGTTCTGCCAGGAGTTGTAAAGCTTACACTCATTAAGATTTGCGGTTGTGAAGTCACCGTCGATGAAGAAGCTGATGTAGAAGGCTTCCATTCTTACGTTCTCGAGATTTGCTTCCTGGTAAATAACCTTCATACCGATAAGACCTCTCATATCACGGTCTGCAGTCATTACGTTGTCGGTATTGGGGTTATCGTCTCTCATATAGAGGCTATTGATGTTAAGCTTGTACTGAGTGTGATCGTAGTTGCCATCGGTAGCGGGTGCGGTAAATCTGAAGAGCTGACCGTTAGATACGGTGTCACCCTGATTACCTGTTCCGGGGGCACATACGTTGGGAAGGTTATAGGAGAATACGGTGTAGTAGTTACCGTAAAGACTGAAGGTCTTTGTGGGGCTGTCGTTTACGTGGTGGAAAATAGTAAGATAGTCCCAAAGCTCGTTGTTGCGGTTTGCGCCAACGAAGTATTCAGCAGGAATATCGGTGGTCTTGATGATAAGGTCGTTGTGAATTACGAGACCTGCAAGATTCTCGGGTCTTACAGCGCCCTTGGTTTTAAGGAAGTCGTCAACGATCTGGGGCTGAGTTCTGGTTTCCCCGGTGAGCCAATCACCGATATTTGTTTCATTTGCGTTGGTGAGATAGTTAAGCTCCCAAGCCTCGTAGATGTTATAACCGTCAACAACGGTAACGTCGAGAGATCTGGTCATTTCAGCCTCATTGCCATCAACGCCGTGAAGGGGACGTGTCTTAATGGTAAATGTCTTGCCGATTGCTTCCTCGGTGAAATCAATGCTGTTCTTTTCTGCGTTGATAACAACGTACTTGTCAAGCTCATCGCCTTCAAGAGTTACGCTATTAAGAACGATCTCGAAATAGCTTACGTAAGAGGAGAAGCCTTCAACGTAGTTATCATTCTCATCAAGAATGGTAAGAGAAAGCTTGAAGATGAAGGGATTGTCATCGCCTACAACGTAGCCGTACTCCTTGTTAAGGAAGAGTTCCTTCTTGGAGTCAAGTCCGGAGAGAGAGGCGGGCATATCTACGCCGAAGATATAGTAGTTGATGTTAGGGTCGATAACTGCGATAGTAAGCTTTTCGGATACAACGCCGCCGTAGGATGCGGTGATGTAGTAATCGTCGTTGCTGATTACTTCTACGTCAAGGTGGCTGAGGTCAACTGTAACACCGTCAAGAACGCTACGTGTGACAACAGAGTCGTCAGAAAGAGTGAGAAGAACCGAGAGAGTGCTAGCATCAAATGCCTCGCCAACGGGATGCTCAACCTTAACGCTGTTGGTGTTAATGGTGATCTTCTTGATAGAAAGAACTGTGAGTGTGTACTCAGCGGTAATGCTTTCGTCATCAAGATACTTAGCGGTGATCTTGAACTCGCCGGCTTCGGTAACCTCAAGGGAGGAGAAGGAAAGCTTTGCGTTCTCAATAGTTTTGGTAGTACCGTTATTAAGAGTGGCGGTAGCGGTTACGCCGCTGGTGTCGATCTTGTCACCGAAGACAAGCTTGCCGTTTGCAGCCTCGTATCCGGTGGTCTTAATGACCATGGAAACAGCTACGGGAGGAGTGGTAGAAAGGGTGAGCTCTGCGGTCTGATTCTTGTAGGTAACGGTTACAAGAGTGCCATTCTGCTCAACGGTGAGGTCCTTGAGATCAACCTTAAGTCTTGCGCCGTTGTTATAGTTTGCATATACGATCATATTATCGTAAACAAACTCAGTGCCCTCGGTAATAACGGTATCGATGCTGTCGCCGTCGATCTCAATACCGGTGAGGAGGATCTCCTGCACGGTGATTTCAAGCTCAGTCTTCTTGCCCATATAGGTAATGGTAAGAGTCTGAGTGCCGAGCTCGGATGTATCGATGTTGCCGCCGTTGTGCTTGATGTTAGCGTTGGTGGCAACCTCCTGAGTTTCCTCGGTGCCGTTGTTATACTTAACAAGAATTACGATCTTGTCGAAGTTGATAATGTCGTTCTGGAAGACGTTGGTGTTAATACCGGAGAGATACTGAATACTCTCAACGGTACGATTTGTTCCGATAGCCTTGTCGTTTACAACTACCTCATAAGAGGTGCTGAAGTCCTTGTAGCTAACGGTAAGACTTTTCTTACCAGCGGTGGAGGTGTCAATGGTACCAAAGGTAAGCTGAGATGCCTCAACGTTCTCGGTAGAGCCATCGTTATAAGTAACGATCGCCTTTACACCGGAGAAATCGGGGGTATCGCCAATGGTGTACTCGGTCTTAAGACCTTCGGTGATTTCGATGCTCTGAACCTGCTTCTGTCCGCGACAGCCGGTGAGAAGAAGGGTCACGGTGAGAATGAGGAGGAGTGCTAAGGATAAAAACTTTTTCATAATTTTCTCCATTTCCGTCTTTCGACTTTATTTAAAAATTATTTTTATTGTATCGCTTTGTTGAGTTCCGTCTGCCGAGGTTACGGTGATGTCGATAGTACCCTTGGAGGTAAAAGTAACAAGACCGTTTTCGTCGACCGAAACGAATGAATTTTGCTTATCGTAGTTGAAGGTAACCTTGCCGTTGGTGGCATTGTCGGGCGTTACGACCCATACAAGCTGGTACTGGCGGTTTCCGTTTTCGTCAGGAGAGAGGATAACGACCTTGGATCCCGTTGAGGTATACTGTGCGTTTTCCTCAATAATCTCGACCTGGCTGACGTATATAACTTCATTGAAGGTCTTGTGCTTAAGACCGAAAAGCGTTACGGCTACGATAGAAAGGCCGTAAATCACTCCAATAATAATGACAACTGACTTTTTCATTTAATTCTCCTTATAATAAAGCTTTATGGTGGAGAAGTAGAGGTATACTCTGTAAAGCATACAGCCAAGTCCTACGAGGAAGATCTTTAAATATACGGTATCAAGCGAGAGAGAACCAAGTTTGATAACGCCTATAGCCTCACTCTTATCGAGAAGAAGGAGGAAGGTCGCGCCTGCGGTAAGGAAGGCAATTATAAAGGCGGTAAGAGTTGCTTTTGTCTCGTTAGGATTGTTATCCGTCGCGCCAACTGTTGCATAGATCTCATACTGAGGATTAAGCAGATCCTGCTCGGCACAGTACATAAGATGTGCAAAGTAAATCGTGAGAATTCCAAGCATAAGAACTATTGCATCTAACGCACCGAGGTTAGACTGTGTAATCAAAATAACCGTGGTTGCAATAAGACCAATGATGCAGTAAAGTGCATCGGGCATAAGCTTGGAGAAGAGAAGTATATCGGGATTGGTAGGCTGTGTTTTGATAAGATACGCAGCACGTCCGTCTCTTGAATAAATGCTGGACGCCGTTGTGTTGGCATTCAGAGCAATGAGAAGTATGATCATTACGTTGAAGGTAATAACCAGGCTGTCTCCTATTTCGTCGGTGTTCATAGCATAGAACAGACGGTTAAGAAGGAAGGTCAGAAGGGGAATGGAAATCAAAATACCTACGTTTGAGAATGCTCTCGTGGGATTTTTGATTGCAGAAATAAACTCGGTAAAGAAGGTTGTAAGCTTCTTTGAATGAACAATGTTCTTTCTGGGCTTCACAGCCTTTTTCAGATACTCGAAGGGGGTACTTGCCATCTTGTAGAAGATGGGGAGCACGATGATCATACCGACTGCAAGGCAGCCTACGGTCATTCCCAGAAGAATAAGGAAACGGACAATAGTATCCACAGCGGAGAAGCTTACGTAAATAATATCGTATATCTCGCCAAGGAACATCAGGGTCAGATCATAGTAGAATTTGAAATCAACTGCAAACTGAGCGAGTCTTCGCTGAATATTCAGGGTGATGATGGGCCATGTTGCAAGAAGGTCAAGATTCTTGGGTATAAGAGAAACCGCAAGGAACAGACCTACGATAACACCCGAAACAAGAACAATAAGAGTTCCTATCTGAAGATATCTGTTCTGCCTGAAAATATTGGAGATCCACATAGCAGGAACAGAAAGAATAGTGCCGACTGCTACTGTGAAAAGTGAAACGAGGGTGAAGCAAACTATGATCCAAAGGTATGTCCACGCGGGATAACCGTGGAGAATATAGTATGCGAAGAAGAGTGGGATAATAAAACCGAAGTTTCTCTTCAGCTCAAATGCGAAGAAGATTATGAGCTTCGAAAGGAATACCTGTATAGGTTTACAGGGAAGTGTGAGCAGAATTGCGTTGTCGCGGGAGAAGTAAATTGCCTTCGTAAGTCCTGCGGTACAGGAGATTATAGATGCAATCAGCATAACGCCAAAGGCAATAGACATTACGGTTGTGGGTGTTCTCTGTACTGAACTGAATATACCGAGGTAATTCACGAGATAAAGGAGAACCGCCAGAACTGCGGTTATCACCGCAAACTTCAGCAAAGCAAACACTATGTTGACAAACAACTGGAAGGGGCTTATCTTCTCACGCTCGAGGGCCTTGAGATTCAGCTTTTCCTTCAGCTGCATCTTAACGAGTGTAATTAAGTTTTTCATTCCTTAGTTGCCCTCGCTGGTAATACCGAGAATATCGTCACCGTCGATGCTTACGACGGGAGCGCCTTCCTCGGCGTAGATTGTATCAAGATAGAATTGTTCAAGATCCATATTGCGTCTCTCAAGCTCCTTAACGCTTGCAGCAGCACGGATCTTACCTTTTCTGATAATTGCGATCTTGTCGCAGATCTTCTCAACGACGTCGATGATGTGAGAGGAGAAGAATACGATGTTACCCTTGGCAGCATGCTCCTTCATACATTCCTTAACCTCGTGAATACTCGTGGGGTCAAGACCTGTGAGGGGCTCGTCCAGGATCCATACCTTGGGATTGTGAACCAGGGCCGCCATAATAGCGATCTTCTGCTTCATACCGTGGGAGTAGGTCTTCATCTGGTTATCAAATGCGCCCTGGAGCTGGAAGCGTGTTACCATTCTCTCAATGGTCTCGTCACGCTCTTCCTTGCTTACGTTGTAAAGGTCAGCTACGTAGTTGATGTACTCACGTCCTGTGAGGTTTTCGTAAAGGGCGTAGTGATCGGGAACAAAACCAAGGTTGAGCTTAGCCTGTACTGACTGCTTCTCAACGTCGTAACCGCAGATCTCGATACTGCCCGAGGTAACGGTTTGAATACCAACCATGCTCTTGATGATGGTAGACTTTCCTGCACCGTTAGGGCCGAGGAAGCCGAATATCTCGCCGCCACGAACCTTGAAGGAGGCATGATCAACCGAATAGTGCTTGTTTGCACCGTATATCTTAGAAAACTGCTTTAATTCAATGCAGGGTGAAGCGTCGCCCGAAATAGGCTCGTTCACCGATTTTGCACCGAGGAATTCCTGGAAGTCTTTTTTCATCTGTTTGTAATCTCTTTCTCTATTTCTTCTGTCCTCTGCCTTATCCCAGATCTGGAACAGCAGAGCGTACAGGAACCACATTCCTGCGGAAATTACCACGTACACGAGGTAGAAAATAACCTGATATACAGGGTAGAAGGTCATTGTAATATTGCCAATGGTTATCTGGGCGGAAATCTCTCTGATCTTCTCAGCCCAAGGACCAAGCTTATCAACGATGAAGTCACCGTTGAGGAAGAAGAAGTCGGGGTTGTGACCAAGCTCGGTGAACCACGCATTGCAAATAAGCACGAGGATGAAGTAGCAGGCAAAGGATACCTGTGAATAGAGCCACTCCTTGAATTTCGGACGCTGGAACAATCCGAGAGCAATAAGTAGCACGGGCATAAAGAACGCCGCGTAGTGGTTCCACCAGTACATGAAGCGGTATGCCGCAAAGGCGTTGACCTCAGACGGTGTGTTGGGCATCAGCATTGCAAAGAACGCGCCCATAACGTTGATGAACAGGCAGAAATAGAACACCTTGTCCCACTTGAATATGAGACAGAGGGGAATAATGAACATTGCCGTGTTGCAGAGGTGCAGGGGCCATGCCCAGGGTTCAAAGATGGTATCAAGGGAATAATGCTCGATAAACGCCCAGGTCATAGCAACCATGAGATATATCATGGCAAATCTCTTAACCTCATAGCTCTTGTCTTTATAATAAAGGAAGATGAGGATAGGGATGATAAATCCAAGGTAAATTACAAATCTGTGTGCCTCGGTAAGATCCTCGATTTTGACACTCTGATCAAGGTAACCGTAGAGCGCCTGGGGAACGTAGGGAGGCATGATGGGAATGATTGCAAAGGGAAGCGTGCCGAGCAGAGACAGAACCTCATGCTTCGTTGGCAGTCGCTTGTCCGACGTCAGAATGTTCGACAATGCAAGGCTGAGACCGATGACGGTTTCAATTGCAAGGCAAACGAGTCTGGGATCACCGGAGGTAAAGGCATTCTTACCTACGATACCGGTGGCATAGATGCCAAACAGGGCAACGTCAAGAATAAGAATCGGTACTGAGAAGAAGCGAACGATATTGTTGAGAGTAACAAATTTATAAAACTCATTCATCACAATGGTGAAGAGTGCTGCCCAGGTGAACCAGATGAGGAGAACTGCGATAAAGGTAAGATGCATCTGATCACCAAATGGGATCTCATAACCGGGAAGCAGAGTCATATTAAGACCGCGGACCCAGTAGACCGCCTCTCTCTCCGACATATATCGGTAAAAGGCAACAAGACAGAGGGCCGCAACCGCAATCTTCCTTATAACAGGAAGGAAACGAAGCTTGTTATTTGCAAAATATGCTCCTGCTGTGAGAATGGCTGTTGCGAGGATAATAATCAAAGAATAAGTTAAAGCCATAAAAACCTCTAATATATATTTTGGACAAATTGCTGAAAAACCTGTCCATATTTTCGTACATTAACATTATATATCAGGCGCGCATATAAGTCAATATATATAATTCTTAAACATTCTTAAATTTTTAGTCGAAAACATAAAAAAGACCGTTGTAAACAACGGTCTTAATTATAACTCTTTAGTTATCCAGCTCCATCATCTTCTGACCGAAAACCTGATTCCCGTTAGTTACGAACGGAATGCCAAGATGATCGTATGCAAGCTTGGTGACGCATCTTCCGCGAGGAGTTCTTGCCAAAAAGCCGATCTGCATGAGATAAGGCTCATATACGTCCTCAATGGTCACGGTTTCCTCTCCAATCGTTGCTGCCAGTGTATCCAAACCAACAGGACCTCCGCCGTAATACTTTATTATCGCTTCAAGGAGACGGCGGTCTATATTATCGAGGCCGAGCTCGTCTATTTCGAGAGACTCTAATGCATATTTCGCTATATCGGACGTAATGGTTCCGTTACCCTTTACAAGGGCAAAATCACGTACACGCTTTAAAAGTCGGTTAGCAATTCTCGGGGTACCGCGCGATCTTGATGCGATGCTGTACGCACCGTCGTCGGTTATTGCAATATCAAGAATGGTTGCAGAACGTTTTACGATCGTTGCAAGCTCCTCAGGGGTGTAAAGCTCAAGCTTCAGCAGAACACCAAATCTGTCACGCAGAGGTGTTGTAAGCTGACCTGCACGGGTCGTCGCACCAATGAGGGTGAATTTCGGTATAGGCATATGAATAGTTCTTGCGCTCGGACCCTTGCCAATAATAATATCTATGGCATAATCCTCCATAGCAGGGTAGAGAATCTCCTCTGCAACGCGGGATAAACGATGAATTTCGTCAATGAAGAGAACGTCACCGGGGGCAAGATTCGTAAGTATTGCTGCAAGGTCGCCTGCCTTTTCAATAGCAGGGCCTGACGTAGTGCGGATGTTGACCCCCATTTCATTCGCAATTATGGCGGAAAGGGTGGTCTTACCAAGACCGGGAGGGCCGTAGAGCAAAACGTGGTCAAGGGGCTCTCCACGAAGCTTCGCACTTTCAATATATATCTTCAAATTTGATTTCGCCTTGTCCTGACCAACGTATTCCTCGAGGGTCTTGGGACGCAGACAATTCTCAACGTCTCCGTCGGAGATTGAGTCATATTCGTTTGACAGAATTCGGTTTTCAAAATCGAATTCGTTTACTTCTTCCATCATAAAAAATGAGTCCTTTCAGCTTATCTTGCAAGCTTCTTGAGAGCCAGTCTTATTATCTCACCGGTGTCGGTGATAGAGGGGTCGATTCCCTTGAGAATAGAGAGTGCCGTGGTCTTGTCATAACCCAAAACAGTAAGCGCTTCTGCGGCTTCGGAAATCGCATAACTCGGAACATAAACCGAGGCAGAAGCGGAAAAGTCGCCGCTTGCAATATCTGCTTCGAGCATTTCCTTCGACATTTTATCCTTGAGCTCAAGAATGATTCTTGCGGCGGATTTTGCGCCTATTCCGTTGGCCTTTGCGATCGCTTTTTTGTCCTCGGTGCAGATAGCAACTGCAAGCTTTTCAGGAGTCATTGTGGAGAGAATACTCATAGCCGCCTTGGGGCCTATTCCACTCACAGAGGTAAGTCTGTTAAAGCATTCTTTTTCCTCGTTTGATCCAAAGCCAAACAGCTCAATACCGTCCTCTCTTACGGCAAGATGTGTGTAAAGCTTAACGGTTTTTCCGAGCTTTGAAGCATAGGCTTCGGAGGTAAGAAGGCTGACTGTCAGCTTATATCCAACGCCGCCGCAATCGATAACGCAGCAGCTTATATCTCTGTATGCAAGCTCGCCCTGCAGGTAATAGAACATATTTTTCTCCCTTCGTGTTGAGTCATAGGATTGTAGACGTTTAACGACATAATTTCACAAGTATATAATACCATATTCTTTTGTTTTTTTCAAGTCGCTTTTTGCAATTATCCGTACTTTTTTACAAAAGTTGCAAAATGAATAAAAATTCGTTTTTTATGCAAAATGTTTTTAAATCGGTTGACATTTTATTTTTTATGATATATAATAGTGTAAATACATTTTTATTTTGCGAGGACAAATTTATGCAGAGAAAACAGGCTAGAGAAAACGCATTTATGCTTATATTCGAGAGCGTTTGCAAGAGCGATGAAACTGCTGAGGAGATTTTCAGCAAGGCTACCGAGCTTCGTGGACTTGAATATGACCAGTACGTGACCGACGTATTTTTCGGCGCATATGAGAATGCCGCACTTCTAGATGAAAAAATGGAGAAGCACCTCAAGGGATGGAAGAAGGAGAGAATTTCTCCCGTTTCCTTGGCAACGCTACGTCTCGGATGCTATGAGATGCTCTTTATGGAGGACATTCCTGCCAAGGTTAGCATTAACGAGGCGGTTGAGCTTTCCAAGAAATACGATGACGAAAAGTCCTACTCCTTTGTTAACGGTGTGCTTAATGCAGTTGCAAACGATATAAGCGCCAATGAAAAATAATTCTGTGGTGCTGGGCATTGACACCAGCAATTATACCACGTCTGTTGCTATTGTCGGCATTAACGGTGAGCTTATTGCAAACCTGAAAATGCCACTGCGTGTTAAGGAGGGTGAGCGTGGGCTTCGCCAGTCTGACGCACTATTCAGCCACACCGTAAATATCCCACAGCTTATGAAGCAGGCAGGGGAATACCTATGTGGAAAAGACGTTGTGGCAATCGGTGTCAGCGAAAAGCCCCGTAACGTCGAGGGCTCGTATATGCCTTGCTTTCTTGCAGGTGTTGCAGCTGCCGAAAGCATAGCTCAGACTATGCATTTGCCTTTGTATCGATTTTCTCATCAGTGCGGTCACGTTATGGCTGCACTTTATTCATCGAAAAGCGACGAGCTTCTTGAACGGGATTTTGCTGCCTTTCATATTTCCGGCGGTACGACAGAGCTTGTAAGGGTTAGAAACGTCGACGGTTGCTTCCAAACAGAGCTGGTGGGAGGAACTGCAGATCTTAACGCAGGTCAGGTTATCGACAGAATCGGTGTGTATCTTGGTATGCCTTTTCCTGCAGGACCCCACATGGAAGAGGCGGCGCTTACCAATACAAAGAAAATACCCAAAAAGAAACTGTCTGTAAACGGAATGAAAATAAACCTTTCAGGTCTTGAGAACATGGCGGTAACGCTTTATAAGGAGAGTAATGATAAGTCTCTTGTGGCAGCTTTTGTCTTTGATTACGTTGCACGTGCAATATCTGCTATGATAGATGCCTATGAAACGGAATATGGCAAGGGCAGGATTCTCTGCGCGGGCGGAGTAATGTGTAATCGTATAATAAAGGATATGCTTTCATCGAAATATGACGTTGCGTTTGCCGAGCCGGCTATGTCCGCCGACAATGCAGTTGGATGCGCATGCCTTGCGTTGAGAGCGTTCAAATCGGAGAATAACTGTGATTGATATTAATTCACTCAGAGAGCGTGACAATATCGATATCTTTTCGGTATCATCGCTTAATGAGTATATAAAAAGTATTTTTGAAAATAATAGGACCCTTAGTTCTGTCACCGTCAGGGGAGAGATATCCAATTTTACTAACCATAGGAGCGGACATCTTTACTTTTCTCTCAAAGATGGAGGCGGGCAGGTCAGGGCGGTTATGTTCCGTTCCCGTGCTGCAGGACTAAAATTTATGCCCGAGTCGGGTATGAAGGTCATTGTTCATGGCTCCGTCAGCGTTTTCCCAAGAGACGGCTCCTATCAGATATACGTATCCTCAATGCAACCCGACGGAATCGGGGCGCTGTACCTTGCTTACGAGCAAATGAAGGCTCGCCTTGCCGAGGAGGGCTTGTTCGATGAGGCGCATAAGCAGCCTATACCTGCTTTCCCGAGGCGTATCGGCGTTATTACGTCTCCTACGGGTGCGGCAGTCCGTGACATTATTAACGTCACGGGTCGAAGATATCCTTTGGCTGACGTATATCTTTATCCTGCCCTTGTACAAGGCTCGGGAGCCGAGGCAAGTCTTGTAAAAGCACTTGATTATCTTGATAAATCAGGACTATGCGACGTAATTATTATCGGTCGTGGTGGAGGATCAATAGAGGATCTGTGGGCGTTTAACAGCGAAATCCTGGCAAGGCGTATTTATTCTGCCGTTACGCCGGTTATTTCTGCCGTAGGTCACGAGACCGATTTCACAATATGCGATTTTGTGGCAGATATGCGTGCGCCAACACCGTCAGCGGCAGCAGAGCTTGCCGTACCCGATAAACGAGAGCTTCTAATGCAGATTGACCGCCTGGACGAAAGACTTTCCGCAGCTCTTGTGCGTTCTGTTACACGGGCGAGAGAAAGGCTTGAATCGCTCTCCGAGCGTATAGCAGGCGACGTACTTTTACGTCAGCTTTCAGCAAAGCGTGATGAGGTCGACAGACTTCAGGAAAAGGCGTTATTACTTATGAAGGGCGTTCTCCGTGAAAAAAGAGAGAGACTTTCATCTTTTGCAGGAAGGGCAGATGCATTAAGCCCTTTATCTACGCTTTCCAGGGGTTATTCCTTGGCAGAGCACGATAATAAGATCGTTGCGAGAGTAAATGACCTGAACGTGGGTGATAAACTTTCCGTCATAATGCACGACGGACGGGTAGAAACCGAGGTAGTTGAGATTAAGGGAGATAAAGAATGAAGAATATAGATTTTGAATCAGCAATACTGAAGCTTGAGAGCGAGGTTAAAAAGCTTGAATCGGGCAATATGTCGCTTGACGAGTCCATAAAGGCCTTTGAAGAAGCGGTGAAGCTCGTTAAGGTGTGTAACGAGAGGCTTGAATCGGCGGAGCGCAGAGTTCGTATTTTGACCGAGGGAACTGACGGCAGTATTACCGATATGCCTTTTGAGAGCGACTATGAGGCTTGACGTTTATCTAGCCGATAACGGCTTGGTTGACAGCCGCACCGATGCAAAGAAGTTTATTATTGCAGGATCGGTGAAGGTCAATGGTGTCTCCGTAACTAAGCCTGCCTTTGACGTTGATGGAGCCGAGGAGATTACGGTTGACAAAAGCTCGAAAAAGTACGTCAGCAGGGGTGGTTTGAAGCTGGAGGGAGCCCTTGATAGTTTTGGGATCAATACCGAAGGTGTATATGCCATCGATATTGGCGCATCCAGCGGCGGATTCACAGACTGCCTATTAAAGCGTGGAGCCATGCACGTCATTGCCGTCGATTCTGGATCGGGGCAGATGGTTGAATCGTTGAGAGCCGACCCACGCGTAACTGTAATTGAAAATTTTAACGCAAGATATATGAGTCCGTCGGATTTTGAATATACACCGACCCTTGCCGTTATGGACGTTTCGTTCATTTCCGCAAAGCATATTATTCCTGCCGTTGCATCTATTCTTTCGGATGACGGAGAATACGTTTGCTTAATAAAGCCTCAGTTTGAGGTGGGAAGATCGGGACTTAATAAGAAGGGTATTGTAAAAAATGATACTCTTCGCAAGAATGCGATAAATGACGTGTTGGATTTTGCCGCTTGCTGTGGCTTCGACACAGTTGGCGTAATTGAATCGCCAATTTTAGGTGGCGACGGAAACACAGAATATCTCGCTCATTTTAAGAAAAGAAAAGTTTAATGCTTACTTGAAAGGAACGCATTTGTTATGAAAAACGCAAGACAGCAGAAGATTTTGGAGCTTATTGAGAAGTATGATATTGATACTCAGGATACCCTTATCCGAAAGCTCGCAGAGGAGGGTTACTCGGTAACTCAGACCACAGCATCAAGAGATATCCGACAGCTTAATCTTATCAAGGGCGTTACTGCCAATGGAACCTATAAATACATAGCCCCCAAAGCGGTTATAGCACACGAAAGTAAAACTCCCGTGCTCAATTCCTCCATTACCGATGCGGTTATCAAGGTTGAGGCGGCAGGTCATATCGTTGTTGTCAGAACCTTCTCGGGCATGGCAAACGCTATTGCCGTTTGCTTCGATTCTCTTCACAAGGACAATATCGTCGGCTCGGTTGCAGGTGACGACACCATCCTCCTTGTAGTTAAAACCAGCCAGGGTGCATTGGAACTTGAGGCTGAGCTCAGAGAAATATTCAAGATAAAGTAAGGCAGAGTCTTTGGAGATATAAAATGCTACTTTCGTTGCATATAGAAAACATAGCAGTAATTAAATTCTGCGATTTTGATTTTACCGAGGGATTTATGGTTCTTACGGGTGAGACGGGTGCAGGAAAATCCATAGTAATAGATAGCATAAATCTTCTTCTCGGCGGTAAGGGTGAGCGTGAGCTGATCAGGCACGGCGAGCCATATGCTATGGTCAGCGGCCTTTTTGGGGAGCTTTCGGATTATACACGTGAGAGACTTTTTGAGCTTGGTATAACTCCTGATGATGAGGGAAGCATTCTTGTTCAGCGTACGTTAGGCGCTGATGGAAAGAATAAAATTACTCTCAATGGCAGGAGCGTCAGTCTCGCTATTCTGAAAAGCATTATGCCTTATCTCGTTAATATTCACGGTCAGAGCGATACGCAAAGCCTTTTTAACTCGAAAAATCATCTTTCGCTTATCGACGTATACGCAGGATGCACAGATTTGCTTGGCGAGTACAGAAATGCATTTTCCGAGCTTGAGTCTGTAAGACGAGAGAAGGCCGAGCTTATTAATCGCTCCCGTGAGGGTGAGAGAATGAAGGAGATCCTCGAATATCAGATCAAGGATATTGACTCCGTCGCGCTTCATAGCGGTGAGGAAGAGGAACTTGTAGATAAGAAGGTTAAGCTCAAAAACAGCGAAAAGATTACGAAAAATTCCGAGTTCGTATTTAAGGCGTTAAAGGGAAGCGAGAGAGGAAGCGTTGCATATCTTATTGACAGAAGTGTCAGCGCACTTGCTCAGCTTGAAGGGGTGGTTCCTTCCTACGGTGAATACGCCGAAAGATTAAGGGATCTTCTTTACCAGGTCGAGGATATTGCCGAGGAGGTATATGCCGTTCTCAGCGAAATTGACTCCGATCCTACCGCTACGCTTAATGACATTGAGTCGAGACTTGATAAAATTTCCCGTCTTAAGAGAAAATACGGCCTGACGATCGACGAGGTATTGGCATTCAGAGAACGTGCGATGAAGGAGTATTCCTCGCTTGAAAATGCCGACGATATGATAAAGCAGCTTACTCGCAAGGAGGATGCGGCATACGCCGCAGCTCTGGCTATTGCAGAGAAGCTTCACAATATAAGAGTTGAGGCGGCAAAACGCCTTGAGGACAACGTAAAGGAAACCCTCGAATTCCTTGATATGCCAAAGGTTGTCTTTTACGCACAGATTAAGGAAAGCCACGAGGGCGGCAGAAAGGTTCTTACCCGTGACGGATCTGATTCCGTCGAATTTTATATCAGTGCCAACCGTGGCGCAGAGCCTCAGCCGCTTTCCAAAATAGCCTCCGGTGGTGAAATGTCCAGAATAATGCTTGCGCTTAAAAGCGTTATTGCGAACAAGGACGGTGTTCCTACCGTAATTTATGATGAGATAGATGCCGGTGTTTCGGGAAAAACAGCAAGAAAGATAGGCATTAAAATGCTGAGTCTCTCGAAGAATACGCAGCTGTTTTGTGTAACTCACAGCGCACAGATCGCCTCGCTCGGTGAGTTACATTTTCTTATCAGCAAATCCGACGTTAACGGTGCTACGGAGACCTCGGTAAGAGTTCTTGACCGTGAGGAAAGGATAAACGAGCTGTCACGCATTCTAGGCGGAATTGACGTAACCGATGCGCAGCGTGCTGCCGCGTGCGATATGCTTGACGAGAGAGATAATTATTCATAAGGAGATTTGATGACAGAGGAGATTTTAGGATTTCTTCAAAATAACGTCGTTGAATATACCAGGGAAACCTCGCTAAGCAAGCTTTCATTCGTTAAAATCGGTGGCGTAGCAGATACCGTCGTTTATCCCGAAAGCGAGCAAAAGCTTATTTCCCTAATTGAAGTACTAACAAAAAACAATATTGCCTATATAATTCTCGGCAGAA
>JBGVPG010000009.1:0-149936 GCA_045126855.1 Eubacteriales bacterium
TTTCATAGATAATCCTCCGTTTGTGTTTTTTAGTTTCGACTGGCAGGTCAATTCTAATTATACCACAAACGGAGGATTCTTTTCATCGGTTAACCTATACTGAACCACGCGACTATCGCGTGGTTTTCGTTATACAAAAAAGAGGGGCATAAGCCCCTCATATGTTTATTTGTTAATGAATTTAACGGCTGTGCCGTATGCAATAACCTCGGCAGCACCTTGCATAATAGCGGATGATGCATAACGAATGTTTACTATTGCATCTGCTCCAAGTGTTTCGGCTTCTTCAACCATTCGCTTTGTTGCAATTGCCCTAGCTTCATTCATCATTTCATTGTAGGCCTTTAGCTCTCCGCCGACCAGAGTCTTGAAGCTTGCAGATATATCTTTTCCAATGTGCTTCGATTGTATGGTGCTTCCTTTTACAATGGACAGAGTTTCAAGATCTTTACCGCTAATGTAATCAGTATTTACTAATATCATCTTCTTCACCTTTCTTTATTTCGTCAATTCTTTCAACACACACTTTAATCATTATTATCGACAGTATCAACGGAATGATACCAAGGGCAAATTTAAGTATACCATCTAACAACGATATAAGAATACCGAAGTATACAATAAAGTATA
This sequence comes from Eubacteriales bacterium, assembly GCA_045126855.1. Taxonomy (GTDB): domain Bacteria; phylum Bacillota; class Clostridia; order Oscillospirales; family CAG-272; genus UBA1740. The sequence goes on from JBGVPG010000009.1 coordinate 631, forward strand.
TTATGAAAATGCCCGAAACAATAAGTGGTGCAAGCATTTTTCTTTTATTGCTTTTCAATTTTGCCATCTCCTGCAATCATTATTGCGTTACAAACTATGAATCGTTTAAATCATCGTCGAAAAACTTGATTCCACGCTTTTTCACACACTCGGTAAGAAGATATTCAATTTGTCCGTTAATGGAACGGAAATCGTCTTCTGCCCATTTTGCCAGTGCATCGTAGAGCTTTGGAGAAACTCGTAGTGGAATCTGCTTTTTGCCGTTATCTTTCGTTTCCTTCATAAATTAATATAAGGAGCCGGAATTAACAACAGGCTGTGCATCCTTGTTACCACAGAGAACTACAAGCAGGTTTGACACCATTGTGGCTTTTCTTTCCTCGTCAAGCTTTACTGTATCCTTTTCGGAGAGACGCTCGAGAGCCATTTCAACCATACCGACAGCACCATCAACGATCATTCTTCTTGCATCAATGATAGCAGATGCCTGCTGACGCTGAAGCATTACAGCGGCAATTTCGGGGGCGTAGGCAAGGTAAGTGATTCTTGCCTCAACAATCTCTATACCGGCCTCATTAACACGTGCCTGGATCTCGTCTCTGATTCTTGCTGCCACAACCTCGCTGGAGCCACGGAGGCTGCCTTCATCGGCAATACCGTCGCCTGTGGTATCAACACCGGGGGCTACGTCGTAAGGATAGATTCTGACTACGTTACGAAGTGCGCTATCACACTGAAGTGAAAGGAATTCCTTGTAATTGTCTACGTTGAACACAGCCTTTGCGGTATCAACCACACGCCAGATAACAGCAATTCCGATCTCAATGGGATTGCCAAGACAATCGTTAATCTTCTGACGGCTGTTATTCAAAGTCATAATTTTGAGGGAGATTTTGTTGCTTTCAACCGTAACGGCTGCATTCGTTGTCGTACCGTTTTCGGTTATGGAAAGGGTGTGAGCGGTGCTTACGTCGCCACTTTGGTTAAGTTTGGTTTTAGCGGCTGGGTTAAAAGATGTGCAGAATGGATTGACCCAGTAGAATCCGTCACCCTTAAGAGTTCCAACGTATTTTCCGAACAGGGTCAGAACGAGTGCTTCCTGGGGCTTGAGCACCTTAAGACCGGGCAGGGGAATCCAACCAACGACCAGAATCGCAAGGCCAAGCCAGAAGATGCCGGCGGGGGCATCATCGGTTCCATTTACCGCTCCGATAATAATCAGTGCGAGACCGCCAATCATTACGAGAATTGTCAGTAGAAGAACTGCCATACCGTTTTTCTTGTTAGTAAGAATCTTTTCTTGCATAAAGTATATCCTCTCTTTATTTGTGATATCATAATGATATCATAAAATATTCTCGTTGTCAATACTTTTATCGAAAAAAAGAACCGCCACGCCCCCACGTGTCGGTTCTCCTGCCACAATGTTTCCAATAACCACACCAAAGGGGAATGATCATCATAGGATTGATGAGTCCCGTAAGTGTATTTTGCAGCAAATATATTATAATACAAAAAATATGGTTTGTAAATATGATAAATTAAACAATTTTTTGAGCGTGATTTTGGATAAAAAGCGAAAAGAATAATTTTTTCAAAAAAATTCAAAAAACGCTTGACAAAAGCATAATAGAGTGGTATAATACACTAGAAGTTTAAAGAACTCATTAAAACAAAGAAGAATTTTCGTTCTCACCATGCCACAGAGGTGCGTATGGTTAAATACTTTTCCCTCAAGAGGGTATTGTATGATGCGTGCGGAAATTCTCCGTATGCATTTTTTTGTTACCGGAGGTACAGAGCTATAAAACCCACCAATTCTAAGGATTTGCCTATCAACGAGGAAATTACTGCTTCTGAAGTAAGAGTTATAGGACCTGACAATGAGCAAGTCGGAATTATGAAAATTGATGATGCACGTAACTATGCGTATAACAACAGTGTAGATCTCGTGCTTATCGTTCCCAATGCAACTCCCCCTGTTTGTCGTGCGATTGATTACGGCAAGTTCTGCTTTGAACGTGATAAGAGGGAAAAGGAAGCTAAGAAAAAGCAGGTTATCGTTAAGGTTAAGGAAATTCAGCTTTCCTGCCGCATTGAGCAGCATGACTTTGACACCAGAGTTAACCATGCAAAGAAGTTCCTTGCAGAAGGAAATAAGGTTAAGGCTGTTATCCGTTTTAAGGGCAGAGAAATGTCTCACACTGAGCTTGGCCGCGAGGTTATTATGAGATTTGAGGAGGCTTGCCGCGAGGCAGGTACCGCCGAGAAAAAGCCCGTGCTTGACGGAAGATTTATGTCTATCATACTCAGTCCCGTTAAGCCCGAAAAGAAATAAGTTTATTAAAAATTGGGAGTAAACCTCCCGACAGAAAAGGAGAAATAAAATGGGAAAAATTAAGACACACAAGGCTTCTTCTAAGAGATTCTCTCTTACAGGAAGTGGCAAGGTAAAGATGTCCCACAACAATCACCGTCATAAGCTCGGTCTCAAGACCGCAAAGCGTAAGAGAGGTCTTCGCAAGGGCGCTATTCTTAGCGAATGCTTTGCACCTACTTACAGAAGCCTTATCAACAAGTAATAAGGCACACAGAAGAAATTTGGAGGATGATGTAAAATGGCAAGAGTTAAGGGCGCTATGATGACGCGCAAGAGAAGAAAGAGTGTACTCAAGGCAGCTAAGGGCTACTGGGGTTCTAAGTCTAAGCACTTCAAGATGGCTAAGCAGGCCGTAATGAAGTCTGGCAATAAGGCATTTGTTGGTCGTAAGGAGAAAAAGAGAAACTTCCGTGCTCTTTGGATCGCAAGAATTTCTGCACAGGCTAAGGTTTGCGGCATGAACTATTCCACCCTTATGCACGGTCTTAAGCTTGCAGGTATTGATCTTAACAGAAAGATGCTTGCGGAGCTTGCAGTATCCGATAAGGATGCATTTGCTGCTATTTGCGAGAAGGCAAAGGCTGCTCTCTAATATAGATTTTCCCGGTTTACCGTTTGTAAATGGCAAACCGGGGTCTTTTTTTAATAATCAAAGGAAATGACAAAATGTTAATTTTTCGAGATATAATTTCAAGCAGAAACAATCCAATAGTGAAATGGGCAGCATCGCTTGCCGAAAAAAAGGGGCGAGAGAAGGAAAGGTGCTTTATCGCCGAGGGCGAGAAGCTTACTCTTGAGGCACTTCGACGGGGACTGCCTGTTACCCACATTTTTGTAAATACTGAAAGGCAGGATAGAATTGACGGCCTGCTCTCTGAATTTGAATTCGATAACAGACACGAAAATTGTCAGGTAATTTACCTCTCGGAAAGTGCTTTTTCAAAAATTTCTACCGAAAAAGCACCTCAGGGAATAATTAGCGTAATAAAATATCTTGACTTTTTCCGTAATATGGATATAATATATAAGGAAGACTTTTTCACTTTTGAAGGTGAAAGAGCCCTTTCGCTATACTCTTTGCGTGATCCCGGTAACCTTGGCGCGGTAATCAGAAGCGCATCTGCCTTCGGCGTTAAGCATATAATCTTATCGTCCGATTCGGCCGATATATATAATCCTAAGACGGTTAGGGCCGCAATGGGTACAATGTTTGGCATAAAGGTCACCGTTGTGCAGAATTTTGCTTCTTTTGTTATAGCTGCAAAGGAATCGGGTAGATCGGTTTACGCCGCCGAGCTCACGTCGAATGCTAGAAGCATTAACGAAATTGAACTTAAATCCGACGATATTTTCATTATTGGAAACGAGGGACACGGAATCCCGACCGAGATCTCATCTATTTGCTCCGGCAGCGTATATATTCCAATTTCCGAAGGCGTTGAATCGCTGAATGCTTCTGTAGCTGCTGCAGTAATTATGTGGGAGCAAAATAATATTTAAGACTTAAGGAGGACAGACTGATGGAAGAATTGATCTACTGGATATGGCTTTCGCTCGCCTGTTCTCCCGGAAGCACGACTTTTGGAAAGCTGATCAAGGAATTTCCCGGAGCTCGTGAAATATACGAGGATGAGGGTAGAAAAATCGCCTCTGTGATTGGTTACCGTACATCTGATAGGACTGCTCTTGCAGATAAAAGTCTTGATAGAGCAAAAGAGATATTATCTTATTGCAAAAGGCTTAACGTTGGCATATTAACCTATGCAGATTCGAACTATCCCGAGAGACTTCGTGAAATAAGTAATCCGCCTGTTCTGTTATATTTTAGAGGCAATCTTCCTGATTTTAACAGTAAGTTTTACGTCGGAATCGTTGGAACCCGAAAGCTTTCAGATTATGGCAGAAAAAATGCATTCCGTTTTGGCTATGACCTTGCGGCGGCAGGTTCAATTATTGTTTCCGGTATGGCTGAGGGAATTGACGGTGTTGCTATGGCAGGTGCACTTGCAGCCTGCGGAAGCACGGTTGCTGTTATAGGCTCCGGCATTAACGTATGTTATCCGCCCCAGCACCAGCCCCTTGCTCAGCAAATTGTAAAAAACGGATGTGTTCTTACCGAATATCCGCCAAATACTAAGGCATTTGGTAATAATTTTCCGAAAAGAAACAGAATTATCAGCGCACTGTCATCGGCAGTGCTTGTCGTGGAAGGTCCTGAACGCTCTGGTGCATTAATCACAGGTCGGTGTGCTAAGGAGCAGAAAAGGTCACTATACGCTCTGCCCGGAAACGTTGAATCGAAGAATAGCTATGCTCCTAACCTCCTTTTGAAGGAGGGGGCTAAGATGTGCACACGGGCTGAAGATATACTAAACGATTTCGTTAAGGAATATCCTTCAATAATAAACGTTTTTGCTCTTAAAGATCGATTGGAGGCTGACATGATGGGCGTCCTGTCGGAATATCGTGTCTCAGCTACTTGTCCTGAAGATGATATTTTTAGCTTCCCGAGACCCTTCAAGAGAAAAAAGGCAGAGCCCGAGCCTGCTTTCGTCCGAAACGACGATACGGATAGCAGGGAGCCCGATGAAAGCTTTGACAAGGTAACACTTGGTATATATAAGCGGATTCCTCGCGGCGAGGGCTGTTCTATTGAATCGCTAATAACTAACGAGCTTCCGTTGAAGATATTAATGAAGCATCTATTAAAGCTTGAGATGGAGGGCTTCGTAATTATGTTACCCGGTGAGATGGTAGCACGTAAATTTAAGTAGAAAGGTTGCAGTTTATTACTGTCTTGATATAAATGGCTAATTTAGTAATTGTTGAGTCACCTGCAAAAGCGAATACAATAAAGGGATATCTTGGATCCAATTACAAGGTAATCGCTTCAAAGGGACATATACGAGACCTTCCCAAGAGCACCTTGGGTATTGACGTCGAAAACGGTTTTGAACCCCATTACATTAATATACGTGGCAAAGGCGACGTCATTAAAGAACTGAAGAAGGAAGCAAAGAGTGCAACTAAGATCTTCCTTGCAACGGACCCTGACCGTGAGGGAGAGGCTATTTCATGGCACATAGCAGGCCAGCTTGGCATTCCCGAGGATAAGGCATGCCGAGTAACCTTTAATGAGATTACCCAGAGTGCCGTTAAGGAAGCAATTAAGAATCCCAGAAAGATAGATATGGATCTCGTTAACTCTCAGCAAGCGAGAAGAATTCTTGACCGTCTGGTTGGATTTAAGCTTTCCGAGGTCTTGTGGAAAAACCTTAAGAGCGGTCTTTCGGGTGGACGTGTTCAGTCGGTTGCTGCAAGAATTGTAACCGAGCGCGAGGAAGAGATTCGTGCCTTCGTTCCACAGGAATATTGGACTATTGAATCGGTTCTGACTACAAATGACGGTGAGAGCGTTAACGTTAAGTTCTATGGCAACAAAAGGGGTAAAATGAAGCTTGCAACCGAGGGAGAGGCTCTCGAGGTTGAGAATAAGATCAGCACAGGCTCCTTCAAGGTTAAAGACGTTAAGCATGCTGTTAAATATAAGCAGCCTGCGCCTCCTTTTACTACGTCTACACTTCAGCAGGAAGCTTCAAAGCAGCTTGGATTCCAGTCACAGAGAATTATGAAGGTTGCTCAGGAGCTATATGACGGTCTTAATCTTGGACCGCAGTACGGTGGTGTTCAAGGTCTTATTACCTATATGCGTACCGACTCTACGAGAGTTTCTGCGGTAGCTCAGGATCTTTGCGCATCATTTATTAAGGAAAAGTATGGTGAGGAATTCCTTCCCATCGCACAAAGGTTCTATAAGACCAACGCATCTGCGCAGGATGCTCACGAGGCGATTCGCCCCTCGAACGTATATATAACTCCCAAATCTATTAGGAAAATGCTCACAAGCGAGCAGTATAGACTTTATAAGCTTATCTGGGAACGCTTTATTGCCAGCCAGATGGCAGCTGCGGTGCTTGACACCGTTTCTGTTGAGATTGAGAACTCCGGATTTATTTTCAAGGCCGGTGGCTACGTTATTAAGTCCAAAGGTTATCTCACCATTTATGATTACGTAAGCGATGATCCCCAGGACAACGAGACAGAGGAGCTTAATCTTTTGAGTCTTCCCAATATCAAGCGTGGAGAAACCCTACATTCTACCGGTGTAAAGAAGCAACAGCACTTTACCGAGCCTCCTGCAAGATATACCGAAGCCTCTCTTATTAAATTCCTTGAGGAAAATGGCATTGGCAGACCCTCTACCTATGCACCTATTATCTCCATTATTATTTCTCGTGAGTACGTTAAGCGTGACGGAAAAACACTTGTTGCTACTCCTCTTGGTGAAATTACCACCAACTTTATGCGTCAGCATTTCCCTGAGATTATCGACTATGAGTTTACCGCATCCATGGAAAATAAGCTTGACTCCATTGAGCATAACAAAAATACCATTAACGGAGTAATTTCGGAATTCTACACGAAATTCGAGCAGGAGCTTGAGGCTGTTTCGGGCAGCGATAATAAGGTTGAACTGACCTTGCCCGCAGAGGAAAGCGACGTTCTTTGCGATAAGTGCGGTGCAAGAATGGTGTACAAGAACGGCAGGTTTGGAAAATTCCTCGCTTGTCCCAACTATCCTGAGTGCAAATGCACAAAGGCGGTGGATAAAAACGGAAAGGTTGCCGAGCCTGAGCAGACCGTCGTTGAGCTTGCCGGCTTCAAGTGTGAGGTTTGCGGCGGTGAGATGGTCGTTCGTAACGGACGATACGGTAGCTTTTACGCATGTCAGAACTATCCCACTTGTACCTTCACAAAGCAAAAGGTTACCGAGACAGGTGTAAACTGTCCTAAGTGTAATTCCAGAGTTCTTGCAAGACACGGAAAGGGAAGAATGCTCTTCTACAGCTGTGAAAAATATCCCGAGTGCGATTTTTCAACCTGGGATATGCCTCTTGTAGAGAAATGTCCGGATTGTGGCGGTATGCTTTATTATCGTAAGAGCCGTAAGAGCGTTATTTGCAAGGAAAAAGCCTGCGGATATAAGCGCGATGAGGAAATGACGGTAATCGAATAATGATGAATAATGCTAAGATAAAGGTTATTGGAGCCGGACTTGCCGGTTGCGAGGCAGCCTACGCCGCAGCCAGACTCGGAGTTGAGGTTGAGCTTTACGAAATGAAGCCTCATAAGCACTCTCCGGCTCACCATACCGATAAATTTGCTGAGCTTGTTTGCTCCAATTCTCTTCGATCCAACGACATATCAAACGCAGTTGGACTCCTGAAGGCAGAGCTTTCGGCTCTTGGTTCGTTAATTATCGAGTCGGCCTATGCCACTCAGGTTCCCGCAGGATCTGCTCTTGCTGTTAACCGCGATGAGTTCAGCGAATATATTACAGAGAAAATTTATAATCACCCCAATATTACGGTTATTGACGGTGAGGTAACTGAGATACCCTCTGAAGGAATATGTGTTATAGCAACCGGACCGCTTACGTCCGAGGCTCTTGCCGAGAGTATTGCTCGGTATACGGGGGGCGGTGAATTACACTTCTTTGATGCCGCAGCTCCTATCGTTGATTTTTCAACGGTAAACACCGACGTTGCATTTTTCGCCTCCAGATGGGGAAAAGGAAATCCCGAGGACTATCTCAACTGTCCCATGACCAAGGAGCAGTATGACGTCTTTTATCATGAACTTCTTGGTGCAAAGGCGGCGCCCCTCAAGGCGTTTGACAAAGAGCTTCAAGAGGATTTGACTGTATTTGAAGGATGTATGCCTGTAGAGGTTATGGCGTCACGAGGATATGATACACTTCGCTTCGGCCCTATGAAGCCGGTAGGTCTTCCTGATCCTAAAACAGGCGAAGAAGCATTCGCTGCCGTACAGCTTCGACGTGAGAACAAAGAAGGAACTATGTACAATATCGTGGGCTTCCAAACTCACCTTACGTTTGGAGAGCAGAAGAGAGTCTTTGGTCTTATTCCCGGACTTGAAAACGCAGAATTCTTCAGATACGGCGTTATGCACAGAAACACCTATCTCAACTCACCGGGATTCTTAAACAACGATTATTCGGTAAAAAAAGAGGATAGACTTTTCTTCGCAGGGCAGATGACCGGCGTTGAGGGTTACGTTGAATCCGCATCATCCGGTTTCGTTGCAGGTGTAAATGCTGCAATGAAGGCGCTTGGCAGAGATTCTGTAATTTTCCCAAAGGAGACAGAAATCGGTGCATTGGCAAACTACGTTAGCGAAGGCGGTGTATCCTCATCCTTCCAGCCGATGAATGCAAATTTTGGAATCATCGCTCCCTTTGAAAAGAAAATAAAGGGTGGAAAGAAAGCAAGAAACGAAGCCTACGGAGTTCGCTCCTTGGAGATTATTAAGTCAATTAATCTATTTACTAATACTTAAATCAAGGCAGAAAGGATGTATGTTATGGCACTTGGTCGTGACGTGCTTGAATTGCAGAACAAAATCGAATACACCTTTCAGGACACGTCATATCTTGACACTGCCTTAACGCATTCCTCCTTTACAAACGAAATGCGCGTCAGGGGAATTAAGGCTGATTCAAATGAGCGACTTGAATTCCTCGGTGATGCTGTTTTGCAGCTTGTTATTTCACAGCATTTATATAACTGTTTTTCAAAATATCGCGAGGGTGCACTGACCAAGATGCGTCAACAGCTTGTCTGCGAAAAGACCCTTGCGAAAATTGCAATGCGTATTGATCTTGGCAGTTACATCAATCTTGGAAATGGCGAAGAAAACTTGGATTGCAGAGAAAGGCCTAAAATTCTTGCTGATGCGCTCGAGGCTTTAATTGCTGCGGTATATCTTGATTCTACTGCTATACAAAGCGAGGATTACAGATCTGTAATTCTAAAGCTATTTAAAACCGAAATTGACAATTCTGCAAAGCAGAAAACAGATGCTAAAACAAAGCTTCAGCAGCTTGCGGAACAGGACGGCTCGGCAATACTTGAGTACCGAACGGTTTTCGAGGAAGGTCCTGAGCATAATAAACGATTCACTGTAGCTGCCTATATTAACAACAATGAGGTTGGGGTAGGTACGGGCAGAACAAAAAAGCTTGCAGAAATGCAGGCGGCAAAAATGGCCCTCAAGCTGTTTGGTGTGTCATTATGAGACACGTCAATATTCCCATCTTTATTCCTCATCTAGGTTGCCCTAATCAATGCGTTTTTTGCAACCAGAGAACTATATCCGGCGTTGATAAATTTGATCCGTCCTCGGTTCGAGATATTATTGACGCAGCTTTAAAGACTGTTTCAAAGGATGATGACGTTGAAATCGCATTCTTTGGTGGTTCTTTTACCGGAATTGACAGAGAACTGATGCTTGAACTGCTCTCTATCGGAAAGAGTTATATTGACAAGGGCGTTGTTAATGCACTGAGATGTTCCACAAGACCCGACTATATTGACGAGGAAATCATTGATATCCTGAAGAGATACGGTATGAAAACCGTTGAACTTGGGTTGCAGAGCTCCTCCGATAAAGTGTTGGAATTTGCAAAAAGAGGACATTATTTCAAGGCAGAGGAGAAAACTTGCGAATTAATTGTTAATTCAGGCATTAATCTTGTTGGACAAATGATGATCGGCCTCCCGGGGGCAGACGTCGAAAGCGAGCTTGGAACAGCACGCTTTATTATTAACGCGGGCGCGCGAGCTGCCAGAATATATCCAACCGTAGTTTTTCATGATACCGAGCTATGCAAGATGATGGAACATGGTGTATACGAACCAATTTCAATCGATGCTGCCGTTTCAAGAAGTGCAAATGTTTTTTCATTATTCGTTGAGAATGGTGTTGACGTTCTTAGAATTGGCTTGCATTCCTCCGAAAGACTTGCAAGCGAAGAAACATATGCTGCAGGACCGAATCATCCGGCGCTTGGAGAGCTAGTCATAGGTGAATACTATTACAAAAAAATAAGAGATAATCTTTACTTATCTCAGATTTCTGAAAATGAAAGAATAGATATTCTTGTCAGCCGAGGATCGTTATCCAAGGCTATTGGACAGAATGGAAAAAACAAAAATCGGCTTAGAGACGAATTTCCCAACATTAATTTTGCCGAATCAGACGATATTTCAGGTTATGAAATTTCCGTCATTACTCGAAATGGAGAGATCAAATGTACTTAAAATCATTAGAGCTTCATGGCTTTAAATCATTCCCAAATAGAACTGTGCTTTCCTTTGAAAGAGGAGCAACGGTAATAGTTGGCCCAAACGGAAGCGGTAAGTCAAACATTTCCGACGCAATGCGTTGGGTACTGGGCGAACTATCCAGCCGTAATATCCGTGGTACCAAGATGGAGGACGTAATCTTTGGTGGAACCGACGACAGGCGCCCCATGGGATTTGCTGAGGTTTCTGTTACCTTCGATAACTCTGACCCCGACCACAGACTGGATTCTGAGTTCGACGAAGTTGTTGTTACAAGACGTTATTACCGTACAGGCGAAAGCGAATACCTTATTAACCGTCAGCCCAGACGTCTAAGAGATATCTATGAGCTCTTTATGAATACGGGTGTTGGACGTGAGGGTTATTCTATTATCGGTCAGGGAAAGATTGCTGAAATTATTTCCAAGAAGAGCGACGAAAGACGTAATATTTTTGAGGAGGCCGCAGGTATTTCCAAATACCGTCACAGAAAAGAGGAGTCCGAAAGAAAGCTTAAGCAGACACAGGACAATCTTGACCGTGTAAGAGATATTCTCCTTGAGCTTGAGGGACGAGTTGGCCCTCTTGAAAAAGAAGCTGAAAAGGCTAGAAAAGGTCTTGCGCTTTACGAGGAAAAGAAAAGAGCAGACGTTTCTCTCTGGCTTTTTGATACTAAGAAAATACGCGAGGATATAGAGTTAGCTGATAAAGAGCTCAGACTTTCCCGTCGTGAGCTTGAAATTGTAGATCAGCTTATATCCGATCTTGAGATACAAAACGAGAATCTTTACGAGAAGGCTCAGAGCAATAAGGCTTTGTCCGAGCAGCTTCTTGAAAGCATTCGTGTTACAACCGACAAGCTTCACGAGCTTGACAACTCGCTTCGTGTAGCGGAGAACGATTTTGCACACTCTGCAGAGCTTATCTTCCATTGCAGAGAGCGAATTAAAGAGCTTGAGCAAGGAAAGGCTTCCATTGAGAACAACAAAAAAGAGTATCTCGCTAAAAAGGCTCAGATCGAGAAAGAGCACAAGGAGGTTATGGACAACCGTCTTGAGCTTCTGGCAGAGGAACAGCGTCTTGCCGGCGAGGTTCTGAAGGCAAAGCGTGAGCTCGAGGAAGCGCTTGATGAAATCAGCGTAGAGGAAGGCAACGCATCCACTCTTAACGTGCGTATTAACGTGCTTAAAAATTCTGCAGAAAGTGGCGGTACCAAGGCAGGAGACATTAAGTCTGAAATTGCGAGGTATGAAGCCGAGGCTGTTGTACTCAAAGAAGAGGCTGATCGTTGTGAAAGAGCTGCATCCGGCTTTAAGACCAAGATCGCTGAGAAGGATTCTATTATCGCCGAGAAGGGCGATGCGCTCAATGTGCTTGTTGAAAAGCGTGAGGAAACAACAGAGAAGCTGAATAGTCTTAAGCTTCAGCGTGATACAATGCTTCAAAAGGCTGAAATGCTCCAGAGAATGAACGATCATTTCGAGGGCTACGCCGAAAGCGTAAAATTCGTTATGAAGGAGTATAAGGCGGGCGCAATCAACGGTGCAGGTGACATTTACGGACCGCTTTCCTCGCTTATTAATATTGATGGTAAATATATTACCGCAATAGAGACTGCTCTCGGCGCAAGCCTCCAGAATATCGTCGTTGATAACGAAGGAACTGCCAAGGCTGCAATTATGGCTCTTAAAAAGGCTAACGCAGGTCGTGCAACCTTCTATCCCGTTTCTGCAATCACTCCGGCAAGCGAGACCGACGAAATTCGCCGTGCAGCCGGAATGAAGGGCTACGTCGGAAGGGCAGACAAGCTTGTTGAGTCCAACAAGAATTACAGATCCGTTATCGAATGGTTGCTACTTCGTACAGTTGTGTTTGATAACATTGACAACGCATCTGATGCGGCAAAGCAGCTGAGATATAAAGTCAAGATAGTTACACTTGACGGTCAGGTAATCAACGCCGGTGGTGCATTTACCGGTGGTAGCGCAAAGCGAGATAGCGGCATCCTGTCCCGTTTGAACAGCATAACCGAGCTTAAAAATGGCGCTGAATCGATTGGAAAGGATATCCAGAAGACAACGAAGGCTCTAGAGTCAATTGATTCCGATATTTACAAGGCAAGAGAGATTATGCGTGATGCCGAGCAGGAAAAGGAACTGCTTCTCACTCTTTCCCGTTCGCAATTTGCTGCTCTTGATAATGCAAACGCAAAATATAATGCAAATAACGACATAATTCAAAAGCTTACTGCCGATTACGATAGCTTTATTGGTCAGCAGTCCAAGGCAGGCGAGGAGTTAATTGGACTCGAGGCAGATTATAAAGCGAACCTTGAGAGGATTGCCGCACTTAAGTCCTTCCGTGAACGCCGAGGTGCTGAGGCAGGTGTGATTGATGAGAATAAGGATCAAATCATGCAGCAGGCAACCGAGCTTGGCTTTAAGGCGGCCGAGCTTATGAGTAGTATTCGTGCTTGCGATGAGATGATTTCTTCCTTCGACACTAGAATTTTCGAACTTGAAAACGATAAAGCCGCTCAGCTTGAGCGCATAACCGAGCTTGAATCTAAACGCAGCGGAATTGACGAACTTAGGTTGAATAACAGTTCTGAATGCCAAAAGCTTGAAAAAGAGCTTGAAAATTTAAGGCAGAGAAGAATTGACGTTGAGCATGGCAACGATGAGTTTGAGCGTGAAATCAATAACATCAGACTTCGACTTAAGGAAAAGAACGCAGCTCGTCAGGTAACCTACGAGTCATTTGTGAAAAACGAAAACAGACTTCAAGGCCTTACCGAAAAGCAGGACAAGCTTGGTTCACAGCTTTGGGATGATTATGAGATAACCTATGAGGAGGCTGTCGGATTTGGATATCCTGCCGTTACTGCCGAAAATCGTGACGAGGTAGCAGCTGTTCAGGTTTCTTGTCGTAACAGACTTAGAGCGCTTGGCGGATATAATCCCGGTGCTATCGAGGAATTCGCCGAGGTTAAGGCACGTTACGATGCTCTCAGCACTCAGTTTAATGATCTTACGTCATCTTCGACCGAGCTTCTTGATATTATCTCGAGACTCGAGGTTGAGATGCGCCAGAGCTTTATTACGGCATTTGAGGCAATTAACAAGAACTTTGGTATCACCTTCAAGGAGCTGTTCGGAGGCGGTAATGCCGAGCTTTCACTTACCGATCCCGAGGACGTTCTGACCTCTGGTATTGAGATCAAGGCGGCTCCTCCCGGAAAGATTATCAAAAATCTTTCGTTGCTTTCCGGTGGTGAACAGTCCTTCGTTGCGATTGCATTGCTCTTTGCAATACTGAAGGTTAATCCTACACCATTCTGTATTCTTGATGAGATCGAGGCAGCACTCGACGAGGTTAACGTATACAGATTTGGTGATTATATTAAGAAATTTGATGACGGTACTCAGTTTATTCTGATCACTCACCGTCGAGGTACAATGGAAATCGGTGACAGGCTTTACGGTGTTACCATGCCACAGCGTGGTATTTCTCAGGCCATAGAGCTTAACGTCAACGAAATTGAAGGAAAACAGAAGGAGCTTTTAGATGGGGTTCTTTGACAAATTAAAGCAGGGTCTGTTTAAGACGAAAACTGCTATTGTTGATAAAGTTGATGCACTTTTTAAGCACTTCGTAAAGGTTGACGAGGATCTTTTCGATGAGCTTGAGGAGTTGCTTATATCTGCCGATATAGGCGTTAATACTACAGAGGAGATTCTTGATGAGCTTCGTGACGTTGTAAAGGATAAGCACATCAAGGAGCCGGGTGAAGTTAAGAAAGAGCTCTTTGACATTCTTCGCAGAATGATCGGAGAACATGAGCCGCTTAATCTTTCGACCAAGCCCTCGGTCATTCTTGTGATTGGTGTTAATGGCGTAGGAAAGACAACTTCCATAGGAAAAATTTCAGCAGAACTAAAAAGGCAGGGCAAAAAGGTTGTCGTCGCAGCAGCAGATACCTTCCGTGCGGCTGCTGCTGAGCAGTTGAATGTATGGACGGATCGCGCAGGCGTTGACATCATCAAGCAGGCAGCCGGAGCTGATCCTGCTTCGGTTGTGTACGATGCAATCAGTGCAGTAAAGAGCAGAAACGCAGACGTTCTCATCGTTGATACCGCAGGTAGACTTCATAATAAGAAAAATCTTATGGACGAGCTTGCTAAGATTGACAGAGTCATCGCTCGTGAACTGCCGAGCGCTGCCAAGGAAACATTGTTGGTTCTCGATGCTACCACGGGTCAGAACGCCGTTTATCAGGCGAAGGAATTCAAGGAAGCTTCAAAGATTACCGGTCTTATTCTCACCAAGCTTGACGGTACTGCAAAAGGCGGTATTGTTATCTCCATTAAAAAGGAGCTTGGCATTCCCGTTAAATTTATCGGTGTTGGTGAGCAGATCGACGACATGAAGCCCTTCGATTCCAAGGAATTCGCAGGCGCACTTTTTGAGGAGAATTGATATGATTACAAGTAAGCAGAGAGCATATCTTCGCTCTTTATCACAAAATCTTGACACCATATTCCAGATAGGTAAGGGCGGTATCACCGAGGAGACCTGCAACCAGATCTTTAACGCCCTTGAAGCACGTGAGCTTATCAAGGCACGTGTTCTGGATAATAGCGGATATACCGCAAAAGAAGCGGCTTCAATTATTGCAGAGGTTATTGAGTGCGAGGTTGTAAGCTGCGTCGGTTCCAGATTCGTTCTTTACAAGAAATCTGAAAAGAAAAAGAGAATCGAGCTTCCGTAATATGATCTTTATGAAAAATCAAATTGACACTCTCCGTGAGGAAATGGGTAAGCGGTTATCAAGATCTCGCTTTACCCATACCCTTGGAGTAGAGAAAATGGCTGTCAGAATTGGTGAAATATGTATACCTGATATGGTAGACAAGCTTCGGATTGCAGCGCTGCTACACGATATTTCCAAGGAATATTCCGAGGCAGAAATTTTTTCATTGGCTAAAAAGTATAATATTGCTTTTACAGATGAGGACCTAGCTTCTCCGCAGCTTTGGCATTCAATAACAGCAGCTGCAGCCATCAAGGAAGAATTTCCCGAGTTTTGTCACGCCGATATTTTATCGGCAGTTGTAAATCATACGGTTGGGTCTCCTGATATGTCGATCTTTGATGAGATCATCTTGCTTTCCGATTATATTGAAGAAGGAAGAAAATACCAAAATTGTGTTGAGGTTCGTGAAAGTTTTTTCCGCGAGCTTTCCGATGCAGATACTCAAAACAAGAAGATTCTTGCTATTCACAATGCAGCAATAGAATCCTTTAATCGTAACATTAATGAATTTATCTCTCGCGGCATTTCCTATCATCACAGAACAAAAGAAACCCGTGACGAGATCGTTTTAAAAGCAGAAAGGCTGAAAATGGAAATAAAAAAAGATTTGCTTGACTGTGAATCAGGCACACTTGCCCGTGAAGCAGTAAAAATTCTAATTGAAAAGAAGGGAATTGACGTTAAGCTCTTTGACGTCAGAGAAAAGAGCAGCGTGACCGATTATTACGTAAACGTAACAGGTCGATCCTCAAGCAACGTTGCTTCTCTTGCAGACGACGTAGACGTTCTACTCTCCGAGCGTGGAAGAACTCCTTTGCGTACCGAGGGCAGACGTGGAAACGCCTGGATTCTCGTTGATTTCGGAGACGTTATTGTTAACGTATTCGATAGAGTCTCCCGTGATTTTTATAGTCTCGACAGACATCTTCCTGAGGGAAGCGAGATAGACATTTCGGATCTTGTCGCTGAGGTTGATGCTAAATTTGATATTAATAAGAATTGAGGACATATATAATGAATTACGAACACTCAAATATTGAAGCCAAGTGGCAAAAATATTGGGAAGAAAATGAAACGTTCAAAACCGACGTTTGGGATTTTTCCAAGCCCAAGTACTATGTACTTGATATGTTCCCATATCCATCCGGTGTAGGTCTTCACGCCGGTCATCCCGAAGGATATACTGCGACCGACATTATGTCCAGAATGAAGCGTATGCAGGGATATAATGTGCTTCATCCCATGGGATACGACTCATTCGGTCTTCCCGCTGAGCAGTATGCTGTAAGCACGGGTAATCATCCCAACGGCTTTACTCAGGAGAATATCAAGACCTTCTCGGCGCAGCTTCGTGAACTTGGCTTTGACTATGACTGGTCAAAAATGACCGCAACCTCCGATCCTTCATTCTATAAGTGGACACAGTGGATCTTTAAAAAGCTTTATGAGGCAGGTTACGCAAAGCGTATAGAGATGCCTGTTAACTGGTGCGAGGCTCTCGGCACCGTTCTTTCCAACGACGAGGTTATTGACGGTAAGTCCGAGCGCGGCGGTTATCCTGTTGAGAAGAGAATGATGATGCAGTGGGTTATCGATCAGCCTGCATTTGCAGAGAAGCTTCTTGAAGGACTTAACGAGATCGATTGGCCTGAGTCCACCAAGGAAATTCAGCGTAACTGGATTGGCAAGTCCACCGGTGTTGAGGTAGATTTCAAACTCGTGGGCGGTGGAGATTTCTCCATATACACGACCTGTATCGAAACTATTTACGGCATCACCTTCATGGTACTTGCTCCCGATGGAAAGATCACTCAGTCGCTTATGGACAGAGTAGAGAACAAGGATGAGGTAAACGCATATATTGCCGAAACTCTGAAGAAGAGTGACATGGACAGAACTGAGCTTAATAAGACCAAGACCGGTTGTCCTCTTAAGGGCGTTTACGCTATTAACCCTGTAAACGGCAAGGAAGTTCCTGTATTTATTGGTGATTTCGTTCTTGCTAACTACGGTACAGGTGCAGTTATGGCTGTTCCCAGCCACGATCAGCGTGACTTTGAGTATGCTATCGCACACAACATTCCTATGATTCAGGTTATTGATGGCCGTGACGTTTCCGAGTGTGCCTTTGAAAAACAGGATTATCTCGGAAAGGGCTGCAAGCTTATTAACTCTGAGGAATTCACAGGCCTTACTGTTGAAGAGGCAAAGGAAGCTATCACTGTTAAGCTTGAGAATGCCAGTGTAGCAAGACGTAAGGTAAACTATCACTTCCGTGAGTGGATCTTTGCTCGTCAGCGTTATTGGGGCGAGCCCGTTCCTTGCGTATATACCGAGGACGGTGAGACTGTGTTCCTTCCTGATGAGGAGCTTCCTCTTGTTCTCCCTGAGCTTGAGGACTACAAGGGAAAGAACGGTAAGGCACCTCTTGAGAACGCAACCGAGTGGAAGCAGTATGATAAGAACGGTATCAAGGGTATCCGCGAGACGTCTACAATGCCCGGTTCCGCAGGCTCTTCCTGGTACTTCATGCGTTATATCGATCCCAACAATGATAAGGCACTCTGCGATCCCAAGCTCCTTGAGCATTGGCTTCCCGTTGACCTTTACGTTGGCGGTCCCGAGCATGCCGTTGGACATCTTATGTATTCCAGAATCTGGACTCACTTCCTCCACGACATCGGAGTTTCTCCTGTTAAGGAGCCCTTCCAGAAGCTTGTTCACCAGGGTATGATCCTTGGCGAAAACGGCATTAAGATGGGTAAGCGTTTCCCTGAGTTCGTTGTTAACCCCAGCGATATCGTTCGTGAGTACGGTGCAGATACTCTTCGCCTTTACGAAATGTTCATGGGTCCCCTTGAGGTTTCCAAGCCTTGGAGCTCTACCGCTGTTGCCGGTGCAAGAAAGTTCATCAACCGTGTATGGAACTTCTTCACCGAGCCTGCAAATCTTACAGATTCCGATGACGGTAAGCTAACAAAGCTTTATCATCAGACCGTGAAAAAGGTTACCTCGGACTTTGAAACTCTTGGCTTCAACACCGCAATCGCACAGATGATGGTGTTCGTAAACGAGGTTTATAAGAACGGTAGCTGTCCTCGTGAATTCGCGGAAGGCTTCATTAAGATGCTTTCTTGCATCACTCCTCACGTTGGCGAGGAAATCTGGCAGATTCTTGGACATAACGAGTCCATCGCATATGAGTCTTGGCCGAAATACGACGAGAGCAAGTGCGTAGATGATGTTATCGAGATGCCTATTCAGGTTAACGGTAAAGTTCGTAACGTAATAGCTATCGCAAAGGCAGCAACTAAGGACGAGATTCTTGCAATCGTTAAGTCCGACGAAAAGATTGCCGCTGCAATCGAGGGCAAGACTATCGTTAAGGAAATCGTTGTTCCCGGAAAGATTATTAATATTGTAGTTAAATAATAGAAAAGACGGACACTCGTAATGGTGTCCGTCTTAATTTTGTAGGGTGGAGAAGAGTTCGTAGAGCTTTTCGGTTTGCTTTTCTGTAAGATCTAATTCCTTGATTACCCGATTTAACTTATGATAGTCATTTATTGTAACCGACTCAGGAGAAAAGATTTTCTTTATTTCAAGCATATTATCCAATACAAAATCTATTTTTCCTTCTACATTTTTGAACTCATAATTGCTAATGTAGATGCTATCACCGTTTTCCACATATATTTCTACTGAAAATCCATAGGTTGTGCCACCCCTACCACTGTGTGAATAAACGTCAATCGTGAGTCTGTCAAAATCATCGGTGGTATAATTTGCAATTTTTTGATTGAATAAGTTATATTTATTAATCGAAAAATCATCAGATATTGTTGTTCTCGTAAACAACGAAAGCGGAGTCAGGCATAAGAACAAAAGCAATATGGAACACAAAAGTGTAACACGCTTCTTGCTAAGCGACATCTTTATGTCATTGAATAATGTTTTTAATTCAGGTATAAATTCGTTTTTGAAGCAGTTGTTTTCTTTGCATATATTTAGCTTTCCTATTATCGGGCATTCCTTACCTAATAAGACAACCAGCGGAACCATAATTATGAGAAGAAATGAAAACATAAAAGGGAAAGAAAATAGCAAAGAAGCATTATTGGTATCTGCTGCAATTACGTTCAATTCATTAAAAGCAATCGTTTTTTGGACTATGTTAATTATAAAGAGTGGCGATAAAATGATTATGAAAAATATCAAAAATACCACCATATAGATAGCGTAATCTAAAACACCAAGTGGAGAGTACTTATTACTGTATGATTTTTGCTTGTTTCTTCTTTTTTTCTTTTTGCTCACGGATAAATACCTCCTTTGCAGTAATTTTATCATATTGGCAGGTAGTTGTCAAGAGAAAAGCAGCGAAAGGCGCTACAAACGTTATCACTGTATAAATGGCGCTTCTGGAGGGTATTCACTTCGTGAATATATCCACTCCCTTCGCCTGAAAAGCAAGCTTTTCGATCTTCGGACGGGGTATGCGAACCTTCGCGCGTTTTACGCGCAATGTTCGGATCTAAACAGGGACGTGCCATAGATAAACAGAAAAGACACCTCAACGGTGTCTTTTCTGTTTATGGCGCGCCCTGGAGGATTCGAACCTTCGACCTACCGGTTCGTAGCCGGGCACTCTATCCACTGAGCTAAGGGCGCGTCTATTGGAGCGAGTGATGGGAATCGAACCCACGCGACCAGCTTGGAAGGCTGGAATTCTACCATTGAACTACACTCGCATTGATTTCAGCCTTTATATATTACCACAGTTAACCAGATTTGTCAATACCTTTTTTGAAAGTTTTTAAAATATATTTTCATTGACTTAGATATACATTTATGTTATAATTAAAAAGTAAAAATATAATCAGGAGTAAAAAGTGAAATTTACCTTAGTACCCGAATACAGGTTTGATCGTTTCAACGACGTAACGGCAGATTTCCTTGTTTCTATCGGTGTCAGAGGAGTTCTTTTAGACATTGATAACACAATGGAGCCATACGAACATTCAAAACCCGGAGCGCACGTTATCTCATGGCTTAACTCACTTCGTGAAGCAAATATAAAAACCGCAATCGTGTCGAATAACGACGCTGAACGTGTCGAGATTTTCAACGAGGAAATCGGTATGCCTGCCTATTCCAAGGCGGGGAAACCATTCCCCAAAAATCTAAAAAATGCCATGGTGGATATCGGCTCGACAAAAGAAACTACTATTTTTATAGGCGATCAGGTCCTTACCGACGTTTGGGCTGCGCACAATGCCGGGATCAGAGCAATACTTGTTCCCCCTATTAACGATAAGAAGGACGCATTGACACGCTTTAAACGCCTTTTGGAGAAGCCTATACTAAAATTATACGATAAAGGAAGAAAGAAATAATGGCAGCATTTTTTGGTCCCGGCGGAAACAGCGACGCCTTTCGCCTAGCCGGTTATAAATCAACAATCGACGCACCCTCGTGGGTAAAATCTATTGGTCTTGACGCTTATGAATATGAAGCAGGGAACGGTCTCTCTGCATCACCTAAAATACTTGCAGAAATCGGCAGGGAAGCAGTAGAACATAATATTAAAATGTCCTTCCATACTCCTTATTTTATCTCACTCTCGGGAGTGGTTGAGGAAAAGCGACTTAATAGCATTAATTACATTCGACAGAGCCTCGATGCCGCCAAGCTTCTTGGCGCCGACACCATTGTCGTTCACTCCGGATCTGCAGCTAAAATCAGCCGTGACGAGGCTATGCGCCTTGCAGGAGATACTCTTGTCAAAACGCTTGCATCCGTTGATACTTACGGCATAAAAATCGGTCTAGAGACAATGGGAAAAATAAATCAGCTTGGTACCCTTGACGAGGTCCTTGAACTTTGCAGAATTGACTCAGCTTTTGTTCCTGTGGTTGATTTTGGTCATCTCAACGCTAGAGATTTGGGCGGAGTATTTGTTTCTGCTGATGATTATCTTCGTGTTTTTGACAAAATTGACCGTGCGCTCGGTGCTAACGTAGCCGAGAATCTCCACTGCCATTTCTCGAAAATTGAGTGGACAGGCAGTGGAGAAAAGCGTCACCTAACCTTCGATGACAGCGTTTACGGCCCAAATTTTGAACCCCTCATTGAAACTATATACAAAAACAATCTTTCGCCAACTATTATATGCGAGTCAGCAGGCACGCAGTCTGACGACGCACTTGCAATGAAGAAATATTATCAGGAGATTCAGAAATGAGACTTACTAAATTAAGAAATAAAATGGAAGAGCTTAAAGTTGATGCAACGCTTGTTCTTGACGAGCTTAACCAGCACTATCTTTCCGAGTTCGCTTTCACAGACGGTTTTCTTTTCGTAACAAATGCGAAGGCATATCTTGTAACCGATTTCAGATACTACGAAATGGCGCTTAATAAGGCGAACAAATCCTTTGAAATTGTTATGCCTGAAAATCGTAAGGAATTCCTATCTAAGGTTATTTCCGACCTGAATATTAAGACTATAGGATTCGAGGGCGGTAGCGTTTCTTATGAAACCTACAGAAGATATTGTAAAGATTTTCCTTCCTGTGAATTTATCAACATAGGCGATACCATAGAAGTTATTAGACAGATTAAGTCTCAGGATGAGATTGATAAAATGCAGAAGGCGCAGGATATAACCGACAATGCGCTCGCCTCATTGCTCAAGGTGATTACTCCTAATATGACTGAGCTCGACGTAGCAGTTGAGCTTGAATACGCAATGCGTAAGGGCGGGGCAGACTCCTTTGCATTTGAAACCATTGCCGTTTCGGGTGATGCATCCGCACTTCCTCACGGAACTCCTCGAAACGTAAAGCTTAAAAAGGGATTTCTTACAATGGACTTTGGTGCAAAGTTCGACGGATACTGCTCGGATATGACAAGAACCATAGTTATCGGCAAGGCTGATGATGACATCAAAAAGCTTTACAATACCGTTCTCCGCGCGCAGACCGAAGCACTCAATTACCTATGTGAGGGTGCTGATTGCGGCGAGGCCGATAAGATTGCAAGAGATATCATCAATTCGGTACCCGAGTACAACGGTGCATTTGGACATTCTCTTGGACATTCGGTTGGTCTCTTTATACATGAGAGCCCCAGACTTTATTCTCGCGGATTTGGAAGAAAGTTATACGCAGGCGAGATCGTAACAGTCGAGCCGGGTATCTATCTCTTCGGAAAATATGGCTGTAGAATTGAAGATATGGTAGCAATTACCAAGGACGGAATACACAATTTCACCCATTCTCCCAAGGAATTGATAGAAATTTTATAAATTTTTGAAAAATTTTTCAATTATCTATTGCAAAATAGATGTTTTTAGTGTAAAATATACGTGTTAATTGTGGGTGTTTGTGCCTTTGAAGCATAATTCGGTTGTGGCGGACCATAAATACCCCGGGAAAAATAAAATTCGCCAAGAAAAGGAAGACATAATATGTTAACAGCAGGTGATTTTAAGAACGGTGTTACCTTCGAAATGGAAGGTAAGGTTTACCAGGTTATCGAATTCCAGCACGTTAAGCCCGGAAAAGGCGCTGCATTCGTTAGAACCAAGTATCGTGACGTTGTAACCGGAGCAATCCGCGAGGCGTCCTTCAACCCCACTGCGAAGTTTGAGAACGCAGTTATCGAGAGAAGGGACCTTGAGTACCTTTACAACGATGGCGAGCTTTACTACTTCATGGATCCTGAGACCTATGACCAGGTTCCTCTTAACGCAGACAAGCTCGGCGATAACTTCAAGTTTGTTAAGGAGAACACTACTTGCCGTATTTCCTCTTGGAAGGGCAGCGTATTCTCCGTTGAGCCTCCTACATTCGTTGAGCTCGCAGTAACCGAGACTGAGCCCGGCGTTCGTGGCGATACCGCTACCAACGTTACCAAGGAAGCTACCCTTGAGACCGGTGCAGTTGTAAAGGTTCCGATCTTCATCAACGAGGGCGAGGTACTCAAGATCGACACCAGAACCGGTGAGTACGTAGAGAGAGTTTAATCTTTTACCAACAAAATGCTCCTCGCGTTAACCGAGGAGCATTTTAACAAACAAAAGGAGAA
This sequence comes from Eubacteriales bacterium, assembly GCA_045126855.1. Taxonomy (GTDB): domain Bacteria; phylum Bacillota; class Clostridia; order Oscillospirales; family CAG-272; genus UBA1740. The sequence goes on from JBGVPG010000009.1 coordinate 24,124, forward strand.
ATATTATGGGAATCAGTGAAAACGCAGCATACATCAAGGGTCTTTTTGATGGTTATGAGATTGACGTAAATACCAAGGAGGGAAAGATCATTTCCAAGATGCTCGACCTTCTCGTAGACATGGCTGATAAGATCAACGCTCTTGAAGCTGACAACAGAGATCTTCACGAGTACGTTGAGGAGCTTGATCACGATCTCGGCGAAGTAGAGGAAGAAGTTTACTTTGGCGAAGACGACTATGACGATTATGACGATCTCAACGATGATGAGGATTACGATGGCGAGGACGAGGAGTTCTACGAAATCGAATGCCCTTCTTGTGGTGAGCTTGTTTGCTTTGACGACTCTCTTGAGGTTGAGGATCTTATTTGTCCCGCTTGCGGCGAGAAGATCGGTGACTTCGAGATCTGCGACGGCAACTGCGCAGAGTGCGACGAGGATTGTGAATAATACTTTCTATGAGATTATCGGAGCGGTAGTTACTACCGCTCCTTATTTACATATAATAATGTAAAATATTTTCAAAAAAACTATTGACAAAAACATCCTGTGGTGTTATAATATATCGACGCTTATTGATAGGCTGAGAAGTTTGGCTATTTGCCAACGCCTATGATAGCGAATTTACACGAAAGTGAGGTGCTTTTTCATGTTCGCTATTTTCGTAACAGGTGGAAAGCAGTACAAGGTTGCTGAGGGTGACGTTATCTTCGTAGAGAAGCTTGGTCTTGCAGAAGGCGAGAAGGTTACTTTTGATAAGGTTCTCTGTGTTAACGGTGAAACTCTTTCTGTTGGTACTCCCTACGTTGAGGGCGCTACCGTAGTTGCTAACGTGCTTAAGAACGGCAAGTCTAAGAAGATCGACGTTATCAAGTACAAGGCAAAGAAGAACGAAAAGAAGAAGATCGGTCATCGTCAGGATTACACTAAGATCCAGATCGAGAAGATCGAGGCTTAAGTCAAATGACTACAATCACATTTTATAAGGCCGACGGATTCTATTATGGATTCGAGGAGCAGGGACATACCGGTTACGGTGAGTCGGGTGAGGACATTCTTTGTTCTGCACTTTCTGCTATGACGATGCTTATAATCAATGCAATTGAGGTTACCTATGATTGCAACGTTGATTATCAGATCGACGAGAAGACAACAGACATTCGTCTGATTGCAAAATCCGCCCTTCCCAAATATGAGAAGGATGAAAAGAAACAGTTTGCGGTTTCAGGTCTTATTCAGGCTTATTTCTACCAGCTTATGGATCTTGTTGAGGAGTATTACGACTACCTTGACGTTAAGGAGATCGAGCGTAAGATTTAAGCGCAACTTGTACGGCGCAAGCCAGGAATAATTATGGAGGAATACGAAATGTTAAAGCTTAGTTTACAGTTCTTCGCCCACAAGAAGGGCGTTGGTTCTACCAAGAACGGTCGTGATTCTGAGTCCAAGCGTCTCGGCGTAAAGAAGGCTGACGGTCAGTCTGTTCTTGCCGGCAACATTCTTGTAAGACAGCGCGGAACTAAGATTCATCCCGGTACTAACGTAGGTATCGGTTCTGACGATACTCTCTTTGCACTTGTTGACGGTGTTGTTAAGTTCGAGCACATCACCGGTGGCAAGAAGCAGGTTAGCGTATACGCTGACTAATATAGTTATGGGCGACCTGTTCGGGTCGCCCATTGCTACAAAATAACTTTGAATGAAGGGTAGATTTGAAATGGCAATTCTCGTTACAGGCGGAACAGGATACATTGGCTCTCATACCACGGTTGAGCTTCTCAACGCAGGATATAAGGTTATTATCGTTGATAATCTTTCTAACAGCAAAGCACTTGTTGTTGATAGGATCGAGAAAATAACAGGAAAGAGACCCGAGTTTATTAAGTGCGACCTTCTTGATAAAGCTGCGCTTGATGAAGTTTTTGAAAATCACACCGACATCGATGCGGTTATTCATTTTGCAGGACTCAAGGCTGTTGGTGAATCCTGCGCACTGCCTCTTCTTTACTACCATAATAATATAACAGGAACACTTAATCTTCTCGACAGCATGATCAGTCATGGTGTTAACAGAATTGTTTTCAGTTCTTCTGCAACGGTTTACGGCACACCCAAAAGCGTCCCGATTCGTGAGGATTTTCCTACATCGACTACTAACCCATACGGCGAAACTAAGCTCATGATAGAGAGAATTCTGAAGGATACCTGCGCTGCAAATCCCGATTTTGCTGCATGTGCGCTCAGATACTTTAACCCCATTGGTGCTCATGAGTCCGGAACGATTGGTGAAGATCCCAAGGGCGTTCCAAACAATCTTTTACCTTATATCACCCGTGTTGCTGTAGGCAAGCTTGAATGTCTCAGCGTATTTGGCAACGATTATCCTACCCACGACGGAACCGGCGTACGAGACTATATTCACGTCGTGGATCTTGCTCTTGCTCACCTTAAAGCTATTGAGTATACAGAGAAGCTTCACGGTATAGATTACATTAACGTGGGCACGGGTAAAGGTTATTCGGTGCTTGATATCGTTAATAATTTTGGCGACGTATGGGGAACTCCCATAAAGTATAGAATAACAGACAGACGCCCCGGCGATATTGCAGAGTGCTATGCCGATCCTACAAAGGCTAGAAATGTTCTTGGCTGGGAGGCAGAGCGTGACCTCAGAAAGATGTGTGAGGATAGCGCCAGATGGCAAAGAAACAATCCTGACGGATATCCCGAGGATTAAATAACAAATCAAAAAGGCTGACCTCGTGTTGGTCTTTTTGCTTGATAGGAGATAATTATGGAGTTGAAGGATAAAAAGCTGTTTCTTCTAGATATGGATGGAACGATATATCTTGATAGCGATCTTTTTGACGGAACTTTAGATTTTTTACAGGAAGTTAAGTCAAAGGGTGGACGTTATTTATTCGTAACGAACAATTCATCTAAGTCAACAGATGCATATGTCAGAAAGCTTAAATCTATTGGAATTGAGGCAAAAGAGGAAGATTTTCTTACTTCCACAGACGCAACAATTCTTTATATTCAGAATAAATATCAGGGCAGAAAGTTTTATTGCTTTGGAACAACCTCTTTTTATGAGCAGCTCAAAAAAGCGGGTATAGACGTTGTAACAGATCTTTGTGACGACATTGACGGTATTGTAATGGGTAATGATAACGAGTTGAATTTTAAGAAGCTTGAAGATTCCTGCAAGCTTCTTCTAAACGATATTATCTATATTGCAACTAATCCCGATTGGGTTTGTCCTACTTCATTTGGTTACGTGCCAGATTGTGGTTCCGTTGCAGAAATGCTTTGGAGGGCGACGGGCAAAAGGCCGCATTTCATTGGCAAGCCACGTCCTGAAATGCTGACGCTTGCTATGGAAAAAAACGGATACTCCAAGGAGGAATCCGTAATGATCGGCGACAGAGTTTACACAGATATAGCATCAGGTTATAATGCAGGTATCGACACCATTTTTGTTCTTTCAGGCGAGGGAACCATTGCCGACGCAGAGGGAAGCGGTACACCGCCAACATACATTTTTAATTCCATACGAGACGTATATAACGAAATAATTAAAAGGTAAAATAATGATCACGGTAAATAATCTTTCTTTTCAATTTGGAGGTCAGCTTCTATTCAAGGACGTTGATCTAAAGTTTACCCCCGGTAACTGCTATGGTATTATAGGTGCCAACGGTGCGGGCAAATCTACGTTTTTAAGAATACTTTGTGGTGAGCTTGAGCCCACTCGAGGTGAAGTATCCATTCCTTCCACAGTCAGAATGTCTGTTTTAAAGCAGGATCACTTTGCTTACGAGGAATACAGCGTTCTCGATACCGTTATAATGGGCAACAAACGCCTTTACGATATTATGAAGGAAAAGGATGCGCTTTACGCAAAGGAAGACTTTTCTGATGAGGACGGCATACGTGCATCTGAGCTCGAGGGCGAGTTTGCAGAGCTTAACGGTTGGGAAGCAGAATCAGATGCATCAAAGCTTATTCAAGGCCTTGGTTTAACAGATGATTACCTTTATATGCAGATGTCAAGCCTGAAGGAAAGCGAGAAGGTAAAGGTGCTTCTTGCGCAGGCTTTGTTCGGTAACCCCGATATTATTCTTCTTGACGAGCCTACTAACGGTCTTGATATCAATGCTGTAATCTGGCTCGAGGATTTCCTTTCTGATTACTTTGGAACAGTTCTTGTTGTATCTCACGACAGACATTTTCTTAACGACGTTTGCACAAATATTGTTGATATCGACTATTCGGGCATCAAGATGTACGTTGGTAACTACGAATTCTGGTATGAATCAAGCCAGCTTATTCAGCGTATGATCAAGATGCAGAATAAACGTAACGAGGAAAAGATCGCCGAGCTCCAAAACTTCATTTCTCGTTTTTCTGCAAACAAATCTAAATCTCGACAGGCAACCTCAAGAAGAAAGCTTCTTGATAAATTGACAATCGAGGAACTGCCAGCCTCCTCCAGAAGATATCCATTTATAGGATTCGATATGGATAGGGAAGCAGGGAAGGAGATACTTCACGTCGAGGGGTTAACAAAGTCAATAGACGGTAAGCTTCTGTTTAATAACCTTTCCTTCCATGTATATAAAGGTGACAAGATAGCATTTATCGGGAACGAGCTTGCAACAACAACTTTGTATAGAGTTCTGAATGAAGAAATACCTGCCGATAGCGGTGAATTCAAGTTCGGAGTATCAATCTCTACATCTTATTTCCCACACGATAATACCAAATTCTTCGAGGGACACAAGGAGTCTATTCTTGATTGGATGCGACAGTATTCCAAGGATCAGACCGAAACCTACCTCAGAGGATTTCTTGGAAAAATGTTGTTTTCCAATGAAGCGGTATTCAAGCCTGTAAACGTTCTTTCCGGCGGCGAGAAGGTGAGGTGTATGTTCTCAAGAATGATGATGTTTGGCTCAAATATGCTTATCATTGATCAGCCAACAGACCATCTTGATCTTGAATCGATTACAGCAGTTAACCAGGGAATGAGCAACTTTAAGGGAAACATTCTTTTCTCCTCACATGACTACGAGATTTTAAATACGGTTGCAAATAGAATTATTGAAATTCTGCCCGACGGAAGCTACATCGACCGTCCCGGAACCTATGAGGAATATCTTGAATATAAGAAAACTATATAAAAAAAGGCGTACCGTTCGGTACGCCTTAATTATTTATCTTAGATAGAGCCTACAATGTAGGGAGCCATATCAGCTCTCTCCTGCTCAAGTCTTTCAGCCTCTGCTGCTTCCTCAGCCTCTCTCTCAGCTCTCTCGGCATCTCTCTGAGCCTTCTCAGCCGCACGAGCTTCTGCTGCAGCTGCACGCTGCTCAGCCTCAAGAATAGCACGAATAGAAAGAGCAAGCTTTCTGTTCTCGTTATCGATCTCGATAATCTTTACGTTAACCTCATCGCCAACCTTAAGAACGTCTGCAGGGGAGTTGATTCTCTCAGTAGAGATTCTGGAAATATGGATAAGACCATCAACATCCTCAAATACCTCAGCAAATGCGCCGAAGGGCATAATAGAAACGATCTTTGCAGAAACGATGTCACCCTCATTGTACTGCTGGGTGAACTTGTACCAGGAATCCATATCCTGAGTCTTGTAACCAAGGGAAATTCTCTTCTTCTCAACGTCAAGATCCTTGATGTAAACCTTAAGCTCCTGACCTACAGATACAACCTGAGAAGGATGCTTAATTCTCTTCCAGGAGAGCTCGGAGTTATGAACCATACCGTCAACACCACCGATGTCCACGAAAGCACCGTAGTTGGTAAGATTCTTAACAACGCCAACGTACTCGTTGCCAACCGCAAGGTTTGCCCAAAGAGCCTCTTCCTGAGCCTTCTTCTGCTCGTTAAGAATAACCTTGATGGAGCCAAGAGCCTTCTTCTTAGCTACGTCGAACTCGAGAAGACGAACCTTCTGAGTAGTACCTACAAGAACGGAGAGATCTCCACCCTTTGCGATACCGGTCTGAGAGGCGGGGATAAATACGGTATTGCCCATGTAGGAGAGAAGAACGCCGCCCTTGATAGCGGAAACGATCTTACCCTCGAGGTCAACACCATTCTCGTGAGCGTCCCTAAGGACGGTCCAGCTGTTGTCAGCGTCAACTCTCTTCTTAGAAACGGTTGCGATACCCTTGCCGTCCTCAACTCTGATTACGAAGACGTCAACCTGGTCGCCGATCTTGAACATTTCGTTCAGCTTTACGTCGGGATCATCAGTAATCTGCTCTTTAGTGAGCACGCCGGTGAACTTAGCACCGAGATCAAGCTTGATCTCGTTCTGGCCGATAGTGAATACGGTACCGGTAACTGTTTCTCCTGTATGTAAAGTTTTGAGTGAGCCTTCCAACATTTGACTAAAGTTTTCCATTGCTTTAAAAACCTCCATTATTATACCGTCGGGAGTGGAAGCACCCGCGGTTATTCCTGCGCTTTTCGCGCTGTCAGGAAAATCAGCTGTTAATTCTGCCGCCGTTTCAATGCATAAAGTATGGGGGCAGACCTCTTTGCAAAGGCTATAAAGCTTTTGCGTGTTAGAGCTGTCCCTTCCGCCTATGACAATCATAACGTCGGACTTTTTGGCAAGTTCAATTGCCTCATACTGACGATTTTCAGTGACACCACATATTGTATCAAAAAAAATCGCATTTGTATATAGTTTTTTTAAAAATTTTTTAATTTGTATAAATTGTATTAAATTTTGGGTAGTTTGTGCACATAAAATAGGCACTTTGCCTTGCAAATTAAGGTCATTCAGGTCATCGATCGAGGTAATTATACGTCCATCGCCATTAATGTGGCTTATTATTCCAACAGACTCCGGGTGAGTTTGTGAACCGAAAAGAATAAAATAGGTGTTATCGTTTGTATTTTCCGCTGCAATTTTGTGAATGCGCTTAACAGAGGGGCAGGTCAGATCGACGATCTTAACTCGATCGTATTTCTTTTCAACATCCCTTAAAAACTGCTCGTCGGATTTCGTAATACCATGTGTTCTGATGACAAACGTAATACATTTATCGCGGTTACTTTCTACAACCAATTCAACGTCGGAAATAGAAAGGGACTTAACACCATGATCTTCCAGATCCTGAACGTAATTACGGTTATGGATAAGTGAGCCGAGCGTGAAAATCAAATCATTGTCTGATCTCTCCCGGATAAGCTTTTTTATTGCTTCGTCAGCTCGTCGAACCCCAGGGCAAAATCCTGCGTTTTTCGAAAGAGTGATTTCCAACTACTTTTTCCTCTTTTTCTTCTTATTCGCTCTGTCACGCTCAGGAGTATATTCAGGAAGGGAAGAGAAGTTACCATTTTTAACCACTTCGGCGAATATCATATCCGTCGCCCTCGCATATTCGTCGCGACCGCCCGAACTGAATCCAAGATCTTCGTAGCTCATAGGCTTGCCGAAAACAACTCTAGTACGCTTGAACAAACCGTACTTTGCACCCCTCATATCAATCGTAACAGGAATAACGTCGCACTTTGCATGGTAAGCGATTAATGCTGCGCCATTTCTGACCGGTGTTGTTGCGGGATTGACACCGGGGCATCTATGTCCCTGGGGGAATATTGTTACAACTTTACCTTTTTCGAGAGTGAATACCGCAGCCTTAATAGCACCAACGTCAGCTCCGCTACGGTCAATTTTAACAGCTCCAAGAGCCTTTATCAATCCACCCAGCACAGGAATGCCAAATAGTTCTTTTTTTGCAATACAGGTAATCTGACGGGGGCATACGGCACCAATGGAGATAACGTCTACGGCTGCAATATGATTTGGGCAGAGAAGAACGCCACCTTCCTTAGGAATGTTTTCCTTACCAACGACTTCAACGTTAAACAAAAGTCGGTAAATAGGGGATACGATAGCCTTTAAAACGGTATATAAAGGAGTCTTGTCCTTCGTTTTCTGTTTTACAATTTTCAGAATTTTCTCCACAGTTTCTTTTTCTGTGAGCTTAGAGTTATCAAGAAGAATCGCATCGGGTGCAGCAACGCAGGGCGCAACGCTTCGGGTAGAATCATTTTTGTCTCGCTCCACCATTTCCTCGTATACCTGCTGTAAGGTGACGTCCTTGCCTTTAGCAAGCAACTCCTTGTAACGTCTATACGCTCTCGTTTCGGGAGAAGCGGTTAAAAAGATTTTAACCTCGGCGTTAGGAAGAATAACAGTACCAATGTCTCTTCCATCCATTACGACGCTGTTCTTCTTTGCGGTATTCCTTTGCGTAAGAAGGAGGAATTCTCTCACCTCGGGTATGGCGCTTACCGCAGATGCCGCCATAGAAGCTTCGGGACTTCTTATTTCATCGCCACGATCTACACCGTTAAGCAGGATAATCTGCTTACCGTCTTCAAATTTAAGATCAATTGAAAGCTCGGACAAAGCAGGAACAACTCTGTCTCTGTCCTTGGGGTCAATGTTTTTATCGAGCATAAAAAGTCCGATGTTACGATACAGTGCACCCGTGTCAACGTAAATAATGCCAAGCTCACGCGAGACCGCCTTGGCAACGCTGGATTTTCCGGCACCGCCCGGGCCGTCGATTGCTATTCTAACCATAATTAACTCCTATAAAGAACGATTTTATGATTCTGCCGCAGATTTTCCCGCTAAATATCCCGTGGAGAAGGCAATTTGAAGATTGTATCCGCCTGTATAAGCATCGACGTCAATAACCTCTCCGCAGAAATATAAGCCCGGAATAAGCCGCGATTCCATGGTTTTGGGTGTAATTTCCTTGACCTCAACACCTCCGGAGGTAACTATTGCCTCCTCTATCGGTCTGTATCCGTCAAGGGGTATTTCCAATCCCTTTAGGGCATTAAGAATTGTATGCCTTTCTTCCTTCGTTATTGAATTGACCTTCTTTCTACAATCAAGCCCACAGTAAGAAATAAATGGTTCAATCATTTTTGAAGGAAGGAGATCTCCAAGGGCATTGATAAGATCTCGGTTTGCCATCTTCGAGAAATCAGACAGTAGCCTAGCATCAAGGGTTTTCTCATCAAGCGCAGGCTTCAAATCAATAGAAAGACGAAGTGAAGAAATATTATAATTTCGAAGTCTCGCCGAAGCAGATAAAATAACAGGACCGGTAACTCCGAAATGAGCAAACATCATTTCACCAAAATCTGTATACAAAGCCTTTTCTGCCTCGTCTTTAATTGTGATTTTAACGTTTCGCAGCGATAAACCCTGCATTTGTTTACACAACGGAGAATGGCTTACGAGGGGAATTAATGACGGGATCAGCTCTGTAACGGTGTGTCCAAGTTTTAGAGCCAAGCCGTATCCCGAACCGTCAGAGCCTGTAAGAGGATATGATTTTCCTCCCGTTGCAATAATCACTTTATCAAATCGATACGTTTTCGTCCCTGCAGTCAATTCAAATCCGTCATCTACATTTTTTACAGAAACAACCTTCTTGTGAACGATATTTGCCGCAGAGCAATAGCTTTTCAAAGCGTTTACAATGTCAATTGCTTTTTCACTCTCCGGGAAAACTCGTCTTCCGCGTTCGGTCTTCAGCGATACGCCAAGAGATTCGAAAAGCGACATAGTATCCTCGGTAGAAAATGAAGACAGGGCAGCATATAAGAATCTGTGATTTTTTGTTACGTTTTCAAGAAATTCGTCACGACTACAGTTGTTAGTTACGTTGCATCTGCCTTTGCCAGTTATAGCAAGCTTTTTTCCAAGTCTGTCGGTAGATTCAAAAATCGTAACATCAGCGCCTGAAAGAACAGCAGTACCTGCAGCCACCATTCCGGCAGCTCCGCCACCTATTACGGCAATTCTGTTTGTTTGGTAAAAATTATCGTTTAGCATAGACCTCATATTCGTCCCAAAGCTTTTCAAGGGCGTCGAATCTCTCGGTAATCTCCTTTTCACGTCTCGCAGTAATCTCAATAATTATAGCATTTATAATGCTAAGAGGAGCTACGAGAGAATCCATAAAGGACGCCATATCAGACTGAGCAATAAGAACGCAATCTGCGAACTCAACAAGTGGAGATACGTCGGAGTCGGTAAATACTACGACCTTAGCATTCTTCTGCTTGGCAAACTTGATACCATTGATCATCTTAGAGGAATATCTGGGGAAGGAAAAAGCAATTACAACGTCTTCCTCGCCAATGGAGTACATCTGCTCAAAAACCTCGGAGGATGACGTGGGAACTATGAACTTTACATTATCGAAAATAAGCGAGAGATTGTATGACAAATGTCTTGCAATAGGTTCAGATGACCTGGCACCGGTAATGTAAATAGTTCTGGCGGATATTATTGAATCTACGGCATTGATAAATGCTTTTCGGTCAAGACGCTCAAGCGTGTGCTTGATCTTATTTATATCAGACTCCATAACGTTATCAATAACGTCACCACGACCAATTCGCTGCTTAGTAATTTCAATACGCTGGTTAGGCGTCAGCTTAATTCTTACAAGCTCCTGAACAGCAAGCTGGAACTGAGAATATCCTTCAAATCCAAGCTCATCAGCAAATCTGACAACTGTGGACTCGGAAACGCCAACAAGAGTTCCAAGCTTGGCCGCCGTAAGATATGCAACCTTATCATAATCATTTAATACTGCATTTGCAATCTTTTTCTGCCCTTTTGAAAGGGTGGAATATATCGCTCTGATTCTTTCTGAAATGTCAGCTGCCATGTTTATACCTCACAATAAAATGAATGATAAATGTACTTTTGATTCAAAATATCAACTACCATTATATCACATAAAATTATTTTTTTCAAGTATTTTTAATAATAAAAGCCGTTTTGAATGAATCAAAACGGCATAATAATCAAATTTTTGTAATTTGAATTTTGGTGGCATTCAAATATTCAATATCGCTTTCTGAATGAGTGACCACGATAACAAGTCTTTTTTCTGCTATTTCACGTACAATATCAAGTATCTTGTTAACGTTATTTGAATCAAGCTCTTTAGTGGGTTCATCAAGTAAAAGGATCGGCTTTTCACGGAGAAAGGCTCTGCATAAAGAAACTCGCTGCTTCATGCCGCCCGATAGTTCATTGGGGTATAGATTGATTTCGTCCTCACTTAGTCCTGCTTTAAGCAATATATCTGTTGCACGTTGAATCTCTGCCTCGCTTTTTGTGTCAGAATTTGCCAAAACAACATTTTCAAGTGCTGTGAGATTTGATAACAGCCTATATTCTTGAAACGCAATTGATACGTTTTTTATGCCACCACCGAGAACCTTTCCGTCATAGTCATCATCCAGATTGGCGATAATCCTTAGGAGGGTTGTTTTACCGATGCCGCTGTCTCCAACCAGTGCTACAACGCCTTTTGGGGGAAAATCGTATGAAAAACAATTAAGAATTTTCTTTTCACCAAAGGATTTTGTGATGTTAATCAATCTTAAGCTCATTTAATCCTCCTAAGCATTCTTTTAGCAACGGATTCAAGCAAAATGCTGAATGTAACAATTACGATCGTCCAAGCAAAAACAGTTGGGGTATCCATATTATATTTTGCATCGTTTATACCTTGACCAATAGATTTTTTTGTATATGCTATAATCTCAGCGGCAATTTCCGCCTTCCAAGCAAGACCCGTCGCCGAAATAACTGCAGGTACAAGAAACCTTTTCAAGGTTGGTAGATAAATAAGTTTTATCTTTCTAATCATGGAAAATTCAAAAACCTTTGCGACCTCCATGGTGTCCTTGTCAATTGAATTAATTGAGTCCACGGTTGATTGCCATATAAGAGGCAGAACCATTAGAAATCCAATAAAAACAGACAGGGCATCGCCGCTCATAAGAACCCACAGCAAAACGATAAATGAGGCGACGGGAGTGGATTTTATGATAGAGATAACAGGTGCAAAAATTATATCCATATAATAAAACCTTTTGCACGCAACACCAATTCCAATACCCAGCACAATACCAAGAATCAGACCGGCGAGAACCCTTAATGCACTAAAAAGTACAGCTTTATAGAACGTAAATTCAGAAAGTAAAGCACCAATGGCGGTGATGGTAGATGGAATGCCCGGCAAAAGGTATTCATTGGAAACAATTAAGGATAGGATCTGCCAAACAGAGATCCAAATCAATAACGGCAGGGCAACTTTTATAAGTTTATTTTTCATAGTAGAAGTCTTCCGAGGGAAGTGTTACACCTATGGCACTATAAAAGGCAACCAATGCATCCCTCATCGACGAACCATCAATATAAGATATTGAATTACCAAGATTGATCAATGCCTTTTTAGCTGCAGGTGCAGCCACCATTACGCCGCTTTCGACAATATAATTTACGGCAGAATCAAGATTTTCAACGTTGCCAATATAATCCACCGATGCCTTATATTCCTCCAGGAAGTCATTGAGCTCGGTCTTGTGATATTTCGCAAAATCGCCGTCTGCAATAAGACAACCCATGGTAATCGGAGTATCAGTAAATTTTGACCACTCATCGTTAAGATCAACATCAACTGTATATACAATAGAATCATTTGCGTTTTTAGAAATAGTCAAAAGGGAAGAGGTAACCAAAGGCTCCGGCATAACCGCATTTGGGATTGATCCGTTAACTACGCAAGCAGAAAGATCCTGAGGAGTAACAATTTCCTTACCATCAATTTCATACGAAATAGTTACGTTAAGATTAAGTTCTGAAATTATATGTTGAAGAACGGATCTTGGAGTTCCGTTCTTGCAGGTATAAACCGTCTGTCCTTCAAGCTCGGCAAGTGAGGTAACCTTCTCATTGCCGGACGTCAGCAGAAACAAAGAGTTTAAACAGTTGATGGCAAGCACCTTGGCATTATTATCAACCTTTGAATAATACATAGCAGCCTCGTTAGTCGGGAGACAAATAACGTCAATATTTCCGGCGGCAAGATCTGCCTTTGCAGCATTAGTATCTGCGTACTTTTTGAAGGAATACTTGTTGCTTTCTCCATCTAAACCGCCATTGTCACATATAAGTTTGGCCATTCCCATTCCGGTAGGGCCGGCCATATATCCAACGCGAATAAGGGTTTTTTCGGGTTTCTCGGTATTATCAGTTAAATTGCAACTGAAAAGAGAAAAGATTAGTGCAACTACCATTAAAATTGAAGCAATTTTTTTCATCTTGAAATCCTTTCGAGTTCTTCATAATTTATTATTTTGATTTGTTTTTCGCTAATAGAAATTACTCCTGCATCTTCAAGAGAATCAACGGCACGATATACAGAAGCTCGTCCTGAATTAATTGCATCGGATGTTTTCTTAAAATTGAGATGTATTATTCGATCGTTAGTTTTTTTCGATTCATTAATCAGATAATTAGCAAGTCTCGACTCAACACTTCCTCCTGATAAGGTTGCTAGTTTTTGATTTAAAAAAGCGACTCTGCTAGCAAAAAAATTAATAAGATTCAAGGAAATTTGCGAAGAACTGTTTGCATATTCAAGTATTTTATTCTTGCTGAAATACAAAACACGTGTATTAGTCTCAGCAAAAATCTGAGTAGGATAATCATCGTTTGAAAAGGCGCTGAGAATACCAAAAGAGTTGCCGCTAAGCAGGGTGTTAAACAACGTTTTGCTACCGTCAGAGTGGATTCTGCAAACGTCACATTTTCCTTCAAGAATAAAGCCTACATCAAGCCCTATATCATTCGAGGGATAAATCAAATCACCCCTTTTATATTTCCTCTCGGTGAAATCCTGATCGTTTTCAATTCGGTTCAATAAATCATCATCTACCCCTTTGAAAAGAAAGGTTTGTTTCAAAAACTGCAACATAAACTTCTCCATAAAGTGTATCATTTGATACAAATTATAACACGCCCTAATTTGTTTGTCAACAGGGAAATACAAAAAATACATTCGGAGTCAAAAAAGTATTGATTTTTTTAAATGCGTGTGTTATAATTATATAGATTTATTTATGAATGGAGCTATAAGATGAATACTTTGCTCGTTACCACGGGAAAGGAAACCCTTTCTCAAATAATTGAAAACGCCAAAGGCATCTTTCTTAATTTTCAGTGGACGGATGCTATAGATATCATTTTGCTTGCGCTTTTGTTCTACTTTGTTCTTAGCTTTTTCAAGAGTAGAAAAGCAGGCACACTTCTTATCGGTATATTCATATGCCTTGTCCTTTACACCGTTGCTGTATTCCTTAACTTGAGCGGTATTGAATACATTCTGTCAGGTGTGTTCAAGATCGGAGCGTTGGCAATTATTATTATTTTCCAGCCCGAGATACGTGATCTGCTTGACACGATTGGCTCAGGATCAATCAAGGGTATCAAGACCTTCAGCGATCAGACTAGAAAAAAACAGGCAAAATATAAGGCTATTGACAACATTTGCAAAGCCGTTCACGTTATGTCAAAGGACAAAACAGGTGCTCTCATTGTTATAGGACGCACAACTCAGCTTGACGACGTTACACACTCCGGTATCGAAATCAATGCCGACGTCTCTGATTATCTGATTAGAAATCTGTTTTATAATAAAGCTCCGCTTCACGACGGTGCAATAGTTATTGAAGGGAACAGAATTAAGGCTGCGGCTTGCATTCTTCCTCTCCCTAGACATACCTACGTACACAACGATTTGGGTACACGTCACCGTGCGGCAATTGGCTTGAGCGAGATAAGCGATGCAATTATCATTATCGTTTCTGAGGAGACCGGAATTATTTCGGTTGCCAAGGAGAGTGAGCTCAAGCGTGACTTTACCGAAGATTCTCTTCGTAAGTTTTTGGTTAAAGAGCTTGTTGCCGAAAAGCACAATCAGGAAAACAACTGATTTATCGAGGTTAATATGAAAAGAAATTCTTTTGGCCACAGAGCCACAAAAATTTTGGCTGTTATTGGATGTCTTCTCCTTGCAGTTTTGGTCTGGCTCGTAGTGAGATATTCGCAAATAGGCGGTCTTCCTATCACTATGCCTCCCCTCGGTTAATGGAGCCGATATGAAGTTTATCAATAGTTTTTTGCTGATAAATAACGTAAAGCTTTCTGTTAACGCCTCTGAGAAAGAGGCGTTTTCGGTTGCAAGGGGAATTCTTCGTCGTGCAGGACTTGAATCCTTTGTCCACGAATATGCGGTGTACAGAAGAAGCATTGACGCAAGAAAGAAGCCCGATATTTATTATGTATATTCAATCGCAGCATCAGGCGATTTTCCTGAAATACCAATTGAAAAGCAGAAAAAGTTTGGTATATCGGTCGAGGAGTCTCAGGTGTTGAAAATACCCACCCACGGCGACAAGCAATTATCCGCTCCCCCCGTTATCGTTGGCTCCGGTCCCTGCGGACTATTCGCCGCTCTAATTCTTGCTGAAGCAGGTTATAAACCCATTATTCTTGAACGAGGCGGTTGTATAAGTGAGCGAACAAACGCAGTAAAGTGGTTTAACGAGGAGCAAATACTAAATACTGAAACGAATATTCAATTTGGCGCGGGCGGCGCAGGAACGTTTTCGGACGGCAAGCTCGTTACACGAGTAAATGATCCTCTTACAAGCTACGTTCTTGATCGATTTGTTGATTTTGGCGCTCCGGGAGAAATCCGATTTATTGCTAAGCCTCACGTCGGAACAGACGTTTTATCCAAGGTTATCGATAATATGATAGCCAGGATTTGCGATCTTGGAGGTAAGATTTACTATAACACAAAGTTCATATCAGAGGTATCTGAATTTGGCGTTGTCACAGCCGTCAGAACCAACAATGGTGAGTTTCCTTGCGGTGCGCTCATTCTTGCTATCGGGCACAGTGCAAGAGATACCTACGAATATCTTATACGCCATAATCTGAATATCGAAGCAAAGCCCATATCTGTTGGAATGCGTATTGAGCATCTGGCAGAGGATATAGACAGAGCAATGTACGGCACGGCAGCAGGTACACCGGGACTCGGCCATGCAGAGTACAACCTTTCCTGCAATACAAAAACTCGTGGCACTTATACCTTCTGCATGTGCCCGGGCGGCATTGTTGTAGCTGCAGCCAGCGAATCGGACAGCGTGGTTGTTAATGGAATGAGTTACCACGCAAGAGCAGGAAGAAATTCCAATTCTGCCGTAGTCACAAGTGTGTTCAAAGATGATTATGGCTCAACACCCATGGCAGCCATAGATTTCCAGCGTAGAATTGAGCGTGCTGCTTTTATAGCAGGCGGAGCAAACTATTACGCTCCCATAATTACAGTTGGCGATTTTCTCTCAGGTGAGTTGAAAACAGAGCCGAAACGCATTCTGCCCGAATATATGTGCCAAAACGAGGTGAGGTTAGCTCGCCCCGAAGATTATTTACCTAAATTTGTTACCGATGGTATATCCTCGGCTCTTCTTGATTTTGACAAGAAAATCAGGGGGTTTGCCGTTCATGACGCAGTATTAACCGGTGCCGAAACCAGGACAAGCGCACCGTTGCGAATTCTCCGTGACCAAGACACAAGGCTTGCAAGCGGATATCTTAATCTATTTCCTGCCGGCGAAGGAGCAGGCTATGCCGGTGGCATTACAAGTGCTGCTATAGACGGCGTTAAGAGCGCAATTGCTCTTATAAAGAAATACAAAAGTTGCTGATCATTTGCGGGTGAAATCAAGACCGCAATCCCCCTCGGAGGAATATCCGAGCTTCATTTGCATAATAAAATGAAAGGCGGGAGAAATCCCCACTTGGTTTTAATAATGAAAAAAATCAACGAAAAAAAGGAGAAGAAGTGGCTAATTAAATCAATCGACAGTCGCGAGTACGATGCCGCAATAACCGAAATTGCCCTCGCACTCGGGATAAATCCGATTGTCGCAAAGCTTCTTTACAACCGCGGATATAATACAGTTGAATCCGCGAAGGCTTTCATCTATATGGAAAGCGAAATGCTTATCGATCCATTCCTTATGAAGGATATCGTTAAAGCAATTGACGGTATTTGGGCTGCCATTGAAAAGGGGCAGAAAATTACCGTTTACGGTGACTATGACGTTGATGGCGTAACGTCTGTATGCACCCTGTATCTTTATTTGAAGGCCCTTGGTGCGGATGTAAACTATTACATCCCCAACAGAGCAGGAGAAGGATACGGTGTATCCGTGGCAGCGATTGATGCTATTGCCGAAGAAGGAACAAAGCTGATCGTTACCGTTGATACAGGTACAACAGCAGTAGACGAGGTTGAATATGCCAAGAGCCTCGGAATAGACTTTATCATTACCGATCACCACGAGTGTCGTTCTGATCTTCCCGATGCTCTTGCAGTTATTAACCCTCACAGGCCAGACTGCGAATATCCCTTTAAGGAACTCGCCGGCGTTGGCGTGGTATTTAAGTTGATCTGCGCATACGAGGAAAGAATTCTTGGTCGCAAGAGACGTGATGCCGCAATATCAATTTTCAATCGATTTGCTGACCTTGTTGCCATTGGAACAATTGCGGATGTAATGCCTATCAAGGAAGAGAACCGCATTATCGTCAGATATGGTCTTGCAATGATAGAAAAGACCGATAGCGTTGGACTGTCTGCACTTATTGAGGCTGCCTCGGCTAAGAATGATTCACAGCGTTCTGCGCAGAGAAAGAAAAAAGCCAAAATTACATCCGGATATATCGGATATACACTCGCTCCCAGAATTAATGCTGCAGGAAGAATCAAAACGGCATCACTTGCCGTTGAGCTATTCCTTTCCGAAGACAGGAGCAGAGCACTCGAAATTGCCGAGGAACTTTGCCGCACAAACAAGGAAAGGCAGGCAGAGGAAAACAAAATAATGCAGGAAGCATATCAGAAGATTGAGCAGTATGATATTGACAAGAATCCTGTAATTGTTCTCGACGCCGATAACTGGCATCATGGCGTCATTGGTATTGTTGCATCCAGAATAACAGAAAAATATGCAAGACCCGCCATCCTCGTTTCATTTGAAGGTAACGACGGCGATTGTCCCTCTCCTGATGATATTGGCAAGGGATCCGGCAGAAGCATTAAGGGTATGAATCTTGTAGATGCTCTTTGCCATTGCTCCGATCATCTTGTAAAATTTGGCGGTCACGAGCTTGCCGCAGGCCTTTCCGTTACACGAGGAGAGCTTGATAACTTCAGAAGACTCATCAATGAATATGCCGTAAACAATCTGACAGAGAAGGACATGGTACAAACCATTGAAGCTGATTGTGAGCTTGAGTTTACGGACGTTAATCTGGCTCTTGCTAAGAGCATACAGCTTCTCGAGCCCTATGGCGTATCAAACCCAATTCCTAATTTCGTGCTCAGAGCTGTCACCGTAAACGATATCACAGGTATCAGCGACGGTAAGCACTCACGAATTGCACTTGGTAACGGCAAATATTCCATCTCCGCTATGTATTTTTCCAACTCTCCCGAATCCCTCGGTATTTTTGTCGGCGATAAGGTTGACGCCCTCTTCAACTTGGACGTTAACGAGTGGGGCGGTAGAGAAAGCACGCAGCTTATTATACGTGATCTGAAACCATCTCAGAGTCAGAAGGATCAGCATGTTAACGACGTCGCTCGCTTTGAGGAGATCCGCAACGGTGCCTCCTTCAATGAAAACGAGAACGTCCTTCCTTCGAGGGATGAATTTGCTGCAGTATATCGTCTTGTTGCATCTTCCGTTCGCTCCGGTGTGGACACTCTTTCTCACAGAGAAATTATCTCAAGACTTAAATCATCCGAGGATAACTGCAAGATAGGCTACATAAAGTTAAAAATTATCGTTATGGTCTTCAAGGAGTTGAACCTCATAAATATCGAAGACGTTGCTGATGAGACCTATAAATTCAAAATTCATTATTCTACAACTAAAACGAAGCTTGATAAATCAACGCTTCTTCGCCGCTTGCGTTCGCAGATGATCCGCAGCGACAAATAAAGGTAATGTTATGTATGAACAAATGACAGCTCTTTTGGATTACTTAAAAAAGAGCGAAAGAAACTATGATTATGACCGAATCACCGAGGCATACAACTACGCAGATGCGCTTCACGAAGGCCAGATGCGTCTCAGTGGTGAGCCATATATCAGCCACCCTGTTGCTGTTGCCAGAATCGTTGCAGAGTTAGGTCTTGATACCGATTCCATCTGTGCCGCGCTTCTTCACGACACCGTTGAGGATTGTGCTGATAAAACGAATCTTGAAACGATTGCAAAAATGTTTGGTAAGGA
The DNA here is from genome assembly GCA_045126855.1 of Eubacteriales bacterium. GTDB lineage: Bacteria > Bacillota > Clostridia > Oscillospirales > CAG-272 > UBA1740. The sequence goes on from JBGVPG010000009.1 coordinate 43,371, forward strand.
CGTTGCAATTCTTGTTGACGGTCTTACCAAGATAATTCAGGTACAGGTTGCCGACAAGGAAGAGGCACATATTGAGAATATCCGTAAGATGCTTCTTGCAATGAACAGGGATATTCGTGTTATTTTCATTAAACTCTGCGACAGACTGCACAACATGCGTACTCTTTCTGCAAAAAAAGAGGACAGGCAGCGTGCTATCGCCCTTGAAACCATGTATATTTATGCGCCCTTGGCACATCGTCTTGGTATTCAGCGTATTAAGCAGGAGCTTGAGAATATCAGCCTTTACTATCTTGACCGAGTAGGTTACGATGAGGTAAATCTTGAGATTGAAAAGAAATTTGGCCGTAGCGGAAACTTCATTGAGGAAGCAAAAAAGATTCTCTCTGACAAGCTTTCCGAAAACGACATCAACTTTTATCTTGAGGGTAGAGTTAAATCTGTATACAGCCTTTACAGAAAGATGTATTCGCAGAACAAGGCGTTTGATGAGATATACGACTTCTATGCAGTAAGAGTAATCGTCGATACCGAGCTTGAGTGCTACACAGCTCTCGGTCTTGTTCACGAGCTTTTCAAGTCTATCCCCGGTAGATTCAAGGACTATATATCAACACCCAAGCCCAACCTTTACCGTTCCTTACACACCACAGTAATTGGACAAAGCGGCATTCCCTTCGAGGTGCAGATACGTACCAGACAAATGCACGAGGAGGCAGAATACGGTATTGCCGCCCATTGGAAATATAAGAGCGGAGGACAGTCGGGCACTAATATCGATGAAAAGCTTCGTTGGATTGCGCAGCTTCTTGAATCTGACGAAAACACCCGAGATCCTGACGAGTTTATCCATTCCTTCAAAACCGATATATTCCACGACGAGACCTTTGTTTTCACTCCCAAGGGCGACGTTATATCGCTTCCCATGGGTTCTACTGTTATTGACTTTGCCTATGCGATCCATTCTGCAGTAGGCAACAAGATGACCGGCGCAAAAATAAACGGTGTTATCGTTCCTATTGATAAGATTCCCGGCAACGGTGATATTATCGAAATTATCACCTCAAACTCCTCAAAGGGACCCAGCCGAGACTGGCTCAAGATCGTTAAAACAGGTCAGGCGAGGAGCAAGATCCGTCAGTGGTTCAAAAAAGAGAAGAGAACCGAAAACATCCAGGTCGGTAAGGCCGAGGTCGAACGCGAGCTCAAGCGTATTAATAAAAATCTCACTGATGACCAAATCAACGAAATTGTTAAGACGGTCGGAAAACGTGTAGGTATTCAAAACGCCGACGACTTTTATAACACCATCGGCTTTGGAGGTCTTTCGCTTACCAGGTTCATTCCAAAAATTAAGGATGAGATAGAAAGGCTACGTGTTGAGGAGGAAGGCCCCCTTACAACCGAAGAGGAGCTTGCAAAGGTTAAGATTACCGACGTTAGTCGCAAGATGCATAAATCCGGCGGTATCCTTATCGACGGACAGGCCGGATATCAGGTAAAGTTTGCGAGATGCTGTAATCCTCTTCCCGGAGATAAAATTGTTGGTTTTGTTACACGTGGATTCGGTGTATCTGTTCATAAGGCCGATTGCCCCAACGTAATAGCTTCCCGTGGCAACGAGGACAATCTCGCACGTTGGGTACGCGCCGAATGGGAGGAAGTGGAGGATACTCCTCGTGCTTCAATCTATGAGGCACTGATTCAGATTGGAGCCGAGGATGGAATTGGCGTTCTTGCTGCAATTTCCGTTGCTCTTGCAGATATGAAGGTATCTATATCTCAGATCAATACTCAGGTTGGCAAGGACGGTGCTATTACAATCAACATCGTAGTAGGATGCAGAAACGTTTCTCATTACGAGTCCATCGTATCAAGGCTTCGCTCGCTGCCCAAAATCATCTCTGTCCGTCGCGGATTTACCAACTAAGAGGTTTATTATGATTTGTGTAATTCAAAGAGTTAATTCAGCCACCGTATATGCCGATGGAGAGCTTTCAGGTTCTATTAATAAAGGTCTGTATCTTCTCCTCGGCGTTAAGGTTGGCGATGATAAGCAGGATGCGACTCTTCTTGCTGAGAAAATATCAAAGCTTCGTATTTTTTCAGATGAAAACGGTAAGATGAATCTTTCCATTAAGGATATTGAGGGCAGAGCTCTCGTTGTTTCAAACTTCACCCTGATGGCAAACTATGCTCACGGCAACAGACCCGATTATCTTAATTCGGCACCTCCCGCTGTCGCTAACGAGCTTTACGAGTTCTTTATGTCAGAATTGTCTGAAAGGATCGGGAAGTGTGAAAGCGGCAAGTTCGGCGCAGATATGCGAACCGAAATGTCTACCGACGGACCCGTTACTATCGTAATGGATTCAAAGGTTTTAAGGAAATAATTCTAAGGAAACATTTTATGATTTTAAAAATCAACGGTGATATTAACAGATACTACGTACAAACCCTATGTATGGTGTTTTTCCCCGGAGCAACCTTCGGTGAGAACGAGCAACCCGGTCCTGACGTGCCAGAGGTTTCGGTAGACGTATATCGTGACGGCGAAGGTGCTGCAGTAACCGCCTATGCATCTATTAAGCTTAACGATAAGCTTTGCGAAGCTACTGAAAGCGTTTCTCTTGCCGAGGATATAAGCTTTGCAACTCACGAGGCGATTGCCGTAGGAAAGGCAATTTTTGCCGCCGGCAAAGAGTTGCTTGGGCATACGCCTCCTTGGGGCATTCTCACAGGCGTTCGTCCTGCTAAGGTAGCAAATAATATTCTTCAAGACGGAAAGGGAATAATCAGGGCAAAAAGAGTTCTGAGAGACGAATATTTCTTGAATCCTCAAAAGGCAGCTCTTGCAGTTTCGGTCGCTTCTGCTGAATACAAGATAATGAAGAAGACCAAGTCTGACACTTGCTCACTTTATATCTCAATTCCTTTCTGCCCATCAAGATGTGCATATTGTAGCTTTGTTTCATATACCACAAAGAGACTTCTTTCCATGATAGATGATTATCTTATCGCATTGATGGAAGATCTTGATGATACCTTCGACACTATCAGAAAGCTTGGAATGAAGGTTACAACCGTTTATATTGGCGGTGGAACACCCACAACCTTGTCTGCAGAGCAGCTTAAGGTTCTACTTACCAAAATATCAGATAACGTTGACGTAAACGGCCTTCTTGAGTTCACCCTGGAGGCTGGTAGGCCGGATACCATTACTCGTGAAAAGCTTGAGGTCGCAAAAGAATTTGGTGTCACACGTGTCAGCGTCAATCCTCAGACTCTTAGCGATGACATACTTAGAGAGATCGGTCGCAGACACACCGTTGAGGATTTCTTCAACGCTTTTGCCCTTGCCAAGGAAATAGGATTCCGTGATATCAACGTGGATCTTATTGCAGGACTTCCCGGTGATGATTTCAAGAATTTCTCCGAGACTGTCGACAGAATAATCGATCTCGGCCCTACAAACATTACCGTTCACACATTCTGTGTTAAAAAGGCATCAGATGCTCTTCGTAACAACTCTAACGTGTATTCCCTGACGGGAGGCGATGCAGCAAAAAGCGTTTCGTATTCGCAGTTAAAGACAAAATTTGCAGGCTACAAGCCATATTATATGTACAGACAGAAGAACACCGTCGGCAATCTTGAAAACGTCGGATTCTCCATTGAAGGACACGAAGGTCTTTATAACGTCTATATGATGGAGGAATTTCAGACTATATTTGCTGTTGGCGCAGGAGCTGTCACCAAGCTTGTTAAGTTCGACCGTAAGATCGGTCACCAGGATGCAAAGATAATGCGTCTTTTCCGTCCCAAGTATCCGTACGAATATCTTAGCGAAGCAGAAGCCGAAAGAGCAGGCAATGGCGGTAGACGAGAAAAAAATAGGAATGAGATTTTCGAGTTTTTTGAAGGTAACTAGCATTAATTCTTCATTAATATAATAAAAAAGATGATCCGCTAATATAATTTAGTGGATCATTTCTTTTTGGAGGAAATATGAAGAATAAAGGCATGAAAACAAACGCTATAATCAGCGGCACCTTTTCTCTAACGCTATCAACGGTTATCGTAAAACTACTTGGTTTGATTTATAAAATACCTTTAGCTGCAATTCTGGGCGACGAAGGTATGGGATATTTCAATTCAGCATATGCAGTATACAGCTTCTTTTTCCTTTTGTGCACAGCGGGAGTTCCCAAGGCTGTAATGATTCTTGTTTCTAAAAATAACACTGAGGGAAAGAATGAAGAAAGCGAGCATTTAGTATCTTCGGCAGCCAGATTATTCTTAATTATCGGTCTAATACTGTTTATCATCTTCAGCACGTTTTCCATCCCGATATCTAAGCTAATAGGTAACAGCAAAGCCTGGACGACTATGCTTGCAGTTGCGCCATCGATAATATTCATATCGCTTTCAAGTGTAATCAGAGGATATTTAAGCGCCAATATGCGGCTTCTTGAAATAGCTGTATCTCAGGTCATAGAGGGCGTAGGAAAGCTTGCAGTGGGTCTTATCGCCGCACAACTCTCGGCAAATGCGAATATGCCGCCTGAAATGATTTCCGCAATGACAATATTGGGTGTTTCTTTCGGTGCTCTTGTTGGAATGGTGTATTTGTTTATAGTTTCAAAAATCAAGATTACAAAACATAAAACAAGGCAGAAGAGCACTCTTGGTCCGATTTTCAAAATATCCTTACCTATAACCGTAAGCGCTGGAATAATGAGCTTGACGGGTATAATTGATCTTGGATTAATAATGCGTAGCCTTGAATCCATAGGCTACACCGAGCTTGAAGCAACAGCTCTTTACGGTAATTATACTACTCTCGCCGTTCCTATATTTAATCTGGCAATTGCAATTATCACACCAATTTCCATTGCATTTTTGCCCATATTTACATCATCCATAGCATCAAAGAATTTCACACAGCTAAACGAAGCAGAAGAAAGCTCCATTAAGCTCACTTCACTGCTTACAGCTCCTATGACGGTGGGGCTGATAGCCTTCTCGAATGAGATTTTAACATTGCTGTTTCCAAAGTCGGAAATCGAGATTGGTGCAATGTTGCTATGTCTTTTGGCGCCGGCAACTGTTTTTTTCTCGCTATTGCTGATCGTCAACAATTCGCTTGAAGCAGGGGGCAGGGTGAGGGCTCCCTTGATATCTATGAGTATTGGCTGTATCGTGAAGATAACAGTAAGCTTATTACTAATTAAAAATCCTTCCTTTGGTATTTCCGGTGCACCAATAGGAACCGTTCTTTCATATTGTACTGCATTGATTATTTCATTAATAATTTATCGAATCGAATATGGCAGAAATATCAATATAAATACAGGTTTATCCAGATCCTTTGTCTTTGCCGTTTTATCAGTTTTATTATCCAAATCAGTTTTCAAATTCCTTCTTAGCCGTTTTTCGCAAAACGTTGCCTTGTTAATTGCAATTTTCCTTTGTGCGATCTTATATTTTGGCATCTATCTATCATTTGAATTAATAAGCAGCAGAGGACAACTAAAGATAGCAAAATACACAAATTTTTCTCCTTCAAATTGTAAATTAAACACATAACACAAAAACTAATTTATAAAAAAATAAATATGTCTATTGACTTTGACTTTATCGGGTTGATATAATATGTTTGTAAAATATTTTTATGAAAGGAAGTACAAACCAATGAACAAGACCGATCTTATCAACGTTGTTGCCGCTGAGGCTAATCTTTCCAAGAAGGATGCTGACGCTGCAGTAACCGCTACCCTCGCTGCTATTGCTAACGCTCTTAAGGAGGGTGACAAGGTTCAGCTTATCGGCTTCGGTACCTTCGAGGTTAAGGAAGTTGCTGAAAGAGAAGGCCGTAACCCCAAGACCGGCGAGACCATTAAGATTCCTGCTTGCAAGAAGCCCGCTTTCACTGCATCTAAGCTTCTTAAGGATCAGCTCAACTAATTAATGCGTCTTGATAAATTCCTGAAAGTCTCTAGGCTTATAAAACGCAGAACAGTTGCAAACGATGCCTGCGATTCCGAGCGTATTTCCGTTAATGGAAAAAACGCAAAAGCTTCATATCAGGTTAAAATCGGCGATATAATCACCGTTGCATTCGGTAGCAAATCTGTTAGCATCAAGGTTCTTGAGATCAAGGAGACAACAAAGAAAAGCGAGTGTGTCGGTATGTACGAGATCATCTCGGAGTCCGACGAATAAAATAAAAATGCACTGCATACTTATTTATTAAAGTATGCAGTGTTTTTTTTATGGAGGTAATATTATGGCAAAAGATATAACGCATACGGGTTTCTCGGTAAAAAAAGATGGGAAGCTGTACGTTGATGGGGTAAAAAGTATTGACAGCTTTGAGTCTGAATTCGTGACAATTGAACTGAGTTGTGGAGGAATGACCGTAGAGGGCGAAAAAATGAAAATTGAAAACTTAACTCAGTCCAGCGGGGAAGTAGTAATTGCAGGGAATATAACAGGAGTTTTTTATACCAAGCAGCCGAAGAAAAAAGGGCTGATTGCCAACATATTCGGATGATACATTTTACTTTATCTGAAATAATAATCTCTATTCTCGGATCAGTTGTTTTCGGAATACTCTTTTCATTTTTATTCGCTTGTATTCAGCATATAGCAATTCTGCCCGAGTATTTGTTCTTAATTTTTAAGAAAAACGATTTCAAGGATTTCATTAAATACGAAAAGATACAATGCGGATTTGGGCTGACATTGCTTATGTTTTTGTTGTTCGCTATCGGTTTTATTCTCCTGTCCTACTGCTTTCTTGACGGATGTGTAAGAGCTTATATGCTATGCATTTCCTTGCTGTTCTTTTTCATATCGAAAAAGGTTGCGTTCAGAGCCGTTACAGTAATCATATTCCTTACATTAAATGCTCTTTTCTTTATTCCTGCCAAAATTTGGAGAAGAAAACGTTATTAATTATAATATTTTACTTGACAAAGTATAAAATAAATGTTAAAATATTATCGTGAAAATTTATTATGGGGGAAAATGGCATGTCAAACACAGATATTGGAAGTTATTTATTCCATCAAGGCACAAATTATCACTCCTATGAATTTCTCGGTTGTTCGTTAAACATGGTTGACGGAAAATATGAGTACACCTTCAGAACATGGGCTCCGAATGCAAAATCTGTCGGTCTAGTTTCTGATTTTTCCGGGTGGAATAAGTCCGTCCCGTTTTCTCGTTTGACCGACAACGGTATTTGGGAGCTAAAATATTTATCCGAACATTCGCTTGAATTACAGCCATATAAGTTCCGCATCCGCGGAAAAAACGGCACGCATGACAAGGGTGACCCCTATGCAAGGTTCTGTCGAGGTGGGTCTGACGGCGCATCTTTGATTTTCACCGACACCTCTTTTAAGTGGGAGGACAAGCGTTGGTTAAATCATCGTAAGAAAACCATCTGTAACAGCGGCGGCCATTATATGAGCACGCCTCTCAATATATACGAAATGCATATGGGTAGCTTTATGCGTCACGAGGAGGATAACAGATATTACTCCTACAGTGAGCTTGCCGATATACTTCCTTCTTATTTAAAGCAGCTTGGCTACACTCACGTCGAGTTTCTTCCTTTACAGGAGCACCCATTTGATGGATCCTGGGGATATCAGGTTTGCGCATTTTACGCACCTACATCCCGTTTCGGAACTCCAAACGAATTTCGCCATTTGATTAATAGTCTTCATAAATCCGGAATCGGCGTAATTATGGACTGGGTTCCTGCCCACTTCCCGAAGGATGAATGGGGACTGTACGAGTTCGACGGAAAACCCCTTTATGAATACCAGGGCAAAGACAGAATGGAGTCCCGGTCCTGGGGAACGCGATTCTTTGACCTTGGAAGAGAAGAGATACAGTCTTTCCTTATTTCCAACGCTCTTTATTTCTTCCGTGAGTTCCATATCGACGGTCTTCGCGTTGATGCCGTTGCATCCATGATTTATCTCGATTATGACAGAATGCCGGGCGAATGGCATCCAAACCACCTCGGTACCAATGAAAACCTGGAAGCAACCGCTTTCCTTCGCAAGCTTAATACCGCAATCTACGGTGAATTTCCCGATGCTCTTATGATTGCCGAGGAATCTACCTCCTTTGGTGGAATTACCCATCCTGTAAGCGACGGCGGTCTTGGGTTCAACATGAAATGGAATATGGGTTGGGCGAACGATTTTTACGATTACGTTCAGACCGATCCTCTTTACAGAAAATATCATCACAAGGCGCTGAACTTCCCGCTTATGTACGCTTTCAATGAAAAGTACTGCATGCCAATCTCCCACGATGAGGTTGTTCACGGTAAGCTATCATTTGTAAATAAGATGTTTGGTTCACTTGAGGACAAGTTCTGGCAAGCAAGAACGAGCCTTATGCTGATGATGACATATCCCGGCAAAAAAATGCTCTTTATGGGCACGGAGTACGCACAGTTCAGAGAGTGGGATTACGATAATTCCCTTGAGTGGTTCATGCTTGATTATCCCAACCATAAGCAGTTCCGCGAATACGTTGCAGCGCTCAACAGCTTCTATCTCGGTCACAGCGAGCTTTGGGACATAGACTTTGACGAGGAAGGCTTCAGATGGCTTCTTGCCGATGAGGCTGATAAGAATGTAGTTGCATACCAGAGAGTTAACCGCAAAGGACAATATCTTACCGTCCTTCTGAACTTCTCGGGCTGTGAACAGCGAGTAACAATCCCCACCGAAAAAGGCCTTCGACTTGAATCGGTATTTGACACCGGCAATCTCTCGAAGGAGCAGAGAAGTGCTAAAATTTACACAGTAAACGGTCAGCATTACGCCGACATTGTACTCTCTCCCTTCTCGGGTGTAATATACAAGAAGGTAATTAAAAATAAAAAAATAAATGTTTAGGAGAAAAAACGATGTACTGTAAAAAAGAATGTATCGCAATGCTTCTTGCAGGTGGACAGGGCTCTCGTTTGTATGATCTTACAAAGCAGATTGCAAAGCCCGCCGTTTCCTTTGGAGGAAAGTACAAAATTATCGATTTCCCCCTTTCCAACTGCATTAACTCCGGTATCGACACCGTAGGTGTGCTTACCCAGTATCAGCCCTTTGCTCTCAATGAATACGTGTGCAACGGCGCTCCCTGGGACCTTGACAGAATCAGAGGCGGTCTTTACGTCCTTCCTCCTTATCAGGGTAACAAGCATTCTGACTGGTATAAGGGCACCGCAAACGCTATATATCAGAACATTAATTTTATTAAGCAGTATGATCCCGATTACGTTCTCATCCTTTCAGGCGACCATATCTACCGTATGGATTACAACAAGATGCTTCAGCAACACAAGGCTACCGGCGCAGCTTGTACAGTAGCTACCATCACAGTTCCTATGGATGAGGCAAGCCGTTTCGGTATCTGTAATACCAATCCCGACGGCTCGATCTACGAGTTTGAGGAGAAGCCTAAGAATCCCAAGAACAATCAGGCATCTATGGGTATTTACATCTTCTCGACCAAGACTCTTATCGAATACCTTATCAATGACGAAGAGGATGAAAACTCCTCCAATGACTTTGGTAAGAACATCATTCCCAACCTTCTGAACAACGGCGAGAAGCTCTTCTCCTACCGTTTTGAGGGCTACTGGAAGGACGTAGGAACTATTTCCTCTCTTTGGGAAGCAAACATGGACCTTATTGGCGAGAACCCCGTTATCAGTCTTGCTGACAAGGATTTCCGCATTTATTCCAAGAACACCGCTCGTCCCCCTCAGTTTGTTGGTAAGGATGCTGTCGTTGATAACTCTCTCATTTCCGAGGGTTGCCGCATCTACGGTACGGTTATCAACTCTGTGGTTTCCGGTGGCGTTATCGTTGAGCCCGGAGCTATAATCAAGGATTCTGTTGTTATGGAAGACGTTGTCGTTAAGAAGGGTGCTTGCATTTACACCGCTATCGTTGACTCTGATACAGTTGTTGAAGAGGGTGCGATCGTTGGTAAGGAAAATGCTTCTAGGGAAGAAATCGCCCTTATCGCAAGTGGCAGCGTTATTACTAAGTAACATACCGTTCTAATTTTACAAGAAAGGAATTAATACTATGGCAAGCCAGGCAGCAGGAATAATTTTTTCCAGTTTAAACAATAATACACTTTCGAGATTAACAAGTGAGAGAACGGTTGCAGCGATCCCCTTCGCATGCCGTTACAGACTTGTTGACTTCTCGCTCTCCAATATGGTAAACGCTAATATCTCCAACATCTTCATCGTTGCAAATTACAAGTATCGCTCTCTTCTTGAGCATCTTGGCAGCGGTAAGGACTGGGATCTTGCACGTCGTGAGGGTGGTATCACCCTTGTTTCTCCCTTCCTTACAGCAGCCGGTTACGAAAACAAGATGTTCTCCACTCATATGGAAGCTCTCAAGAGCATGAAGGAATATATTGATGAGATCAAGGAAGAATACGTTGTACTTATGGACTCCGACGTAGCTCTTACCATCGACGTTTCCGATATTATTCGCTCTCACGACCAGAGCGGCTGCGACGTTACAATCGTTACGTCCGACGTTGAACCTGATTATACAGCGAAGCATAACAGAATAATGATCTCCTCCGTTGCAGGTAAGGTTACTCAGATCGCGATGGGTTCCTCCTACGACGAGCGTCATCCCGAGCTTGCACTCGGAATCTACGTTATGAAGACCCTTTATCTTCGCAAGATTATTGAGGAGGCTGAGGCGTATAATCTTGATAGCTTCACAATGCTTCTTCTCAAGAATTGCAAATCTTCTAATTATAGAACATACAAGTACACGGGATTTGCGGCTTCGGTCTCCAGCTTCCTTGATTATTACAAGTACTCTATCGAGCTTGCAACCAATGAGAAGGCTAGAGAATCTCTTCTTGGCAAGAAGGAAACTCCTATTTACACCCGTGTACACAACTCCGCTCCTACCATGCACACAAGCTCTGCAAAGGTTGAGAATTCTCTCATCGCAGACGAGTGCGTTATTGAGGGTACCGTAATCAACTCGGTTATCTTCAGAGACGTTAAGATAGAGAAGGGCGCCGTTGTTAAGAACTGCGTGCTCTTCCACGGCAGCCACGTTGGTAAGAATGCTAACCTTAATTGCATCGTTGCGGATAAGGACGTTTACGTTTCCGATGATGTTACACTTTCCGGCAACGATAACCTTCCTTTCTATATCCAGAAGGGTAGAAAGATTTAAGGAACAGAGAAGGGTTGCACAATGAAAATTTTATATGTAACAAGTGAGGCTAATCCCTTTGCCGCCAGTGGCGGCCTTGGTGACGTAATGGGTGCACTCCCCTCTGCCGTTGCGGCGGAGGGACACGAGTGTGCTGTCATTCTCCCTCTTTATGATACTATGAAGCCCGCATTTCGTGAGAAGCTCGAGCTCGTTCTTGATATGAGCTTCTATATGTCTTGGAGACACACCGGTGCTTCTGTTTACAAGTGTCTTCTCAACAGCGTAACCTATTACTTCGTTGAAAATCATTATTACTTCGACCGCGGCAGACTTTACGGTGAATTCGACGATGCAGAGCGTTTTGCTTTCTTCTCTCGTGCGGTTGTAGAGTTTATGCTTCATAGCGGTAATATTCCCGACGTTGTTCACGCAAACGACTGGCAGACAGCTCCTGCTATCGTTTATCTGAAAACGGAGTATGCACACATCGAAGCTCTTCGCAATGTTAAGACCGTTTATACTATTCATAACATTGAATATCAGGGTAAGTTTGGTATGAACAACCTTACCGACGTATTTGGAATCAGCCCCATGAACCGTGGCGTCGTTGAATACGATGGATGCATCAACCTTATGAAGGGTGCCATTGTTTCCTCCGATTTCGTTACAACCGTAAGCCCCAATTATGCAAAGGAGCTTGAGCACGACTTCTTCGCTTTCGGTCTCTCCAATATTATCAGAGACGCAAAGTACAAGATGCGCGGCGTTATTAACGGAATTGACTACGATTACTTCTCTCCCGAACGCGGCGGCGATATTTATGCTAAGTATAACAGCCGCACCTATAAATCGGGTAAAGCAAAGAATAAGGCTGCTCTCCAGGAAGAGGTTGGTCTTCCCGTTGAGCCCGAAATTCCTCTCCTTGTAATGATTACAAGATTTGCATCTCAGAAGGGAATTGATCTCGTTCTTCACATTATGGACGAGTTCCTTCAGGAGAACGTTCAGGTAATCATCCTCGGAACAGGAGAAAAGGAGTACGAGGATGCATTCCGTGCACTTGAAGCCCGTCATCCTAACCTCAAGGCTCTTATTATGTTTGACAGAGTCCTTTCGAAGAAGATGTACGCCGGTGCTGATATATTCCTTATGCCTTCTAAGAGTGAGCCCTGCGGCCTTGCGCAGATGATCGCTTGCTCCTATGGTACCATTCCCGTTGTACGCTCTGTTGGCGGTCTTGCAGACTCCATCATTCGTTACGGTGAGGAGGGCGCTAACGGCTTCCGCTTCGATAATTACAATGCACACGAGCTTCTCTTCACAATGAAGGATGCGTGCGCACTCTACCACGATAAGAAAAAGTGGAATGCACTTACAGCCACCGCAAAGAATTCTAACTTCACATGGGAGAATTCTGCCAAGGAATATATTTCGATTTATAACAATTTAAGATAAGATTTAAGAAATTTGATAGGAACCTATACCAATGAACAGTGAAACAATCGCAAATACAATCGCAGGACAAAAAGAACCAATTTCTAAGCAGGAGCTTAAGGAAAGAATAGAAGCCAAGCTTATTACCCGTGGCATATTCAACGCTCACAAGGCTACTCCTGAGCAGCTTTATCAGGCATCCTTCCTTGCTCTCAAGGACATTATGCTTGAGTATCGTGAAGCCTTCAAGAAGAGAATTAAGGCTACCTCCGGCAAGAAGGTATGCTACCTTTGCATGGAATTCCTTGTTGGACGTGCGCTCAAGAATGACTCCATGAACCTCGGTGTTTACAACGAGCTTTGTGAAGTGCTTGAAGAGTTCGGCTCTTCCTTTGAAAAAGTCTATGCATGTGAGGTCGATCCCGGTCTCGGTAACGGCGGTCTCGGCAGACTTGCTGCTTGCTTTATGGACTCCCTTACTGCACAGGATTATGCTGCTACCGGCTACTCACTCCTTTATGAGAATGGTCTCTTCCGCCAGAAGATAGTTGACGGTGAGCAGGTTGAGCTTTCCGACGAATGGCTTGCATCCGGTGGAGTACGTCTTGTTCCCAGAACCCATAGAACCCTTTCCGTTAAGTTTGGCGGAAAGATCGAGGAAAGATGGGAGAACGGCAAGTACTCTGTAATTAACTACGATTATGATGAGGTTAATGCAGTACCTTACGATATCCTTATCCCCGGAACCAATACCAATGCCGTAAACGTTATTCGTCTTTGGAGAGCCAAACCCATATCTAAGCCTATGTCCAACTATGCTTCTCAGGGCAGCTACGTTAAAAACTTCTCTCCCGACTTCAACGCCGAATCCATTACTAAGCAGCTTTATCCCCCGGATAACTACGACGGCGGTAAGCTTCTTCGTCTCACCCAGCAGTACTTCCTGGTTTCTGCATCTTTGCAGAATATTATCAACGATTACCTTGCAGAGCATGGTACTCTTGCAGGCTTTGAAGATAACATCTGCATCCATATTAACGACACTCACCCCGCACTCTGTATCCCCGAGCTTATGAGAATTCTCATGGACCAGTACGGATACACATGGGATGATGCATGGAGCGTTGTTGTTAAGTGCGTTTCCTACACCAACCATACAGTACTTCCTGAGGCACTTGAGTGCTGGAGACTTGATCTCTTTGGCATGAAGCTTCCCAGAATCCTTATGATCGTTAACGAGATCAACCGTAGATTTACTGCTGATCTTTGGAATCTTTATCCCGGTGATTGGGATAGAATTTCACGCATGGCTATCGTTGCATACAATCAGGTAAGAATGGCTAACCTTTCTATCGTTGGTTCTCATACCGTAAACGGTGTTTCTGCACTTCATAGCGACATTCTTAAGAAGACCATCTTCCACGATTTCTACAAGATGACTCCTTGGAAGTTTACCAACGTTACTAACGGCGTTGTTCATAGAAGATGGCTTAACTATGCTAACCCCGCACTCACAGGTCTTCTCAACGAGCTTATCGGCGAAGGCTTCAAGGATGACGGACGTGAGCTTATCGGTCTTGAAAAGTACAAGGATGACAAGGCTGTTCTTGCCAGAATCGCTGAAATCAAGCATCATAACAAAGAAACCTTTGCATACTACGCTTATAACAAGACAGGCAAGCGCATTGACACCGACTCTATCTTCGACGTGCAGATCAAGAGAATGCATGAGTATAAGAGACAGCTTCTTAACGTTCTTAAGATCATGTCCCTTTACACCGAGATCATGGATAACCCCAATACGGATATTCCTCCTCAGACCTTCATCTTTGGTTGTAAGGCTGCTCCCAGCTACGTAATGGCTAAGAAGCTTATCAAGCTTATCTGGTTCCTTTCTGAGGAGCTTGAAAAGAATCCTCTTACTCGCGACAAGATCAAGATCGTATTTATGGAAGAATACAACGTATCCCTTGCCGAGGTTCTTATTCCTTCGGCAGATATTTCCGAGCAGATCTCCCTCGCAGGTAAGGAAGCAAGCGGTACCGGTTGTATGAAGCTTATGATGAACGGTGCTGTTACCATGGGTACCATGGACGGCGCTAACGTCGAGATCTACGAGGCTTGCGGTAAGGATAACATCTATATCTTCGGTCTCGAGACCAACGACGTAGACGAGCTTTGGAAGAATGGCTACAATTCCAGAAAGTTCTATCACAACTCCGAACACCTTCGCCGTGTTGTTGACAGATTCTATTCTCCCATTGGTGGTCAGGACTTCTCCCATATTGCAGATTACCTTATCAACTCTGTAAACGGAGTTGCAGATCCCTTCATGTGTCTTGCCGACTTCGATTCCTACACTCACACCTACCGTAAGGCTATGAAGGATTATGCAGACAGAGAGAAGTGGTCCAGAATGTCTCTTATGAACACCGCAACCAGCGGCGTGTTCGCATCTGACAACTCAATTCGCAACTATGCCGATAACATCTGGCATGCGACCCCTATTAACAAGATTAAGTAATTTCATTTAAGAGGTTTTTGTGAATTCAAAACATCTTTTGGCAGTCGAGATGCATCGTACGCCCCTTGAATATTCTTATATTCACTCGGGCAAGGCGGGTATCTCGACCGCCTTTCAAATTTGCGAGAAAGCAGAATTATGCCTGAAGGTGCCGCGTTCAATCGGCACCCTTTCCGCGTCTATAAACATCTATTGCGACGATCTTTCCTACGTTATAGAGTGTGTTAGGGGCGAGTGGAATGGCTTATCAGGCTCTTTCGATGAATATATATTTGAGATTCCTTCTGAGCGACTTGGACGTGGTCTGTATTTTATCAGACCGGAGATTCAAACCTCATATGGAGTCTTTTTCGGGCACCGTTTTGCCGATAAAATCTATCTATATGATGAGATAAAGTTCGGCGGTCACTTACAATTAACCATCTGTGACCCCAAGTACAACGCCCCCGAGAAAATCAAAGGCGGTATAATTTACCATATCTTCGTTGATAGATTTATGCGCGGCGGTAAGAGGGATATTCCCGACGGAGCAAAGGTTATCCCCGGCAACTGGCGTGCAATTCCCGAATATCCGGAATATCCGGGAGCTCCCCTTTACAATAATTGCTTCTACGGCGGAACGCTGTGGGGAATCATTAAGAAGTTAGATTACATTAAATCCTTGGGCACAACTGTCATCTATCTTAGTCCCATATTTAAAGCTTATTCCAACCACAAATATGACACCGGTGATTATATGACCATCGATCCCATATTTGGTGGCGAGGAAGCCTTTAAGGCGCTGATTAAAGCATGTAAAGAGCTTGATGTAGAGATAATTCTCGATGGAGTATTCAACCATACAGGTTCGGATAGCCTTTATTTCAATAGATACAGCCGTTATCCGAGTGTGGGTGCATATCAGTCAAAGAAATCTCCATATTACGAATGGTATGACTTCCAAACTTATCCCTCGAAATATACTTGCTGGTGGGGAATCGACACTCTGCCTAGAATTAACCCTGATATTTCCAACTGTGGCGACTATTTTGTAGGAGAAGGTGGAGTGGTTGATAAATACTCTAAAATGGGTATTTACGGATTCCGTCTTGACGTTGCAGACGAGCTTTCCGACAATTTTATTTCGAGAATTAAAAAGCGTCTTGCGGAAAATAGAACGGATAATATTCTATACGGAGAGGTTTGGGAAGATGCATCTAACAAGACCTCCTACGGAAGGCGCAGAAAATACTACCAGGGCAATGAGCTTGACGGAGTTATGAACTATCCTGTCAGAACGGGAATTATTGAATTCCTACTTGGCTGGGGATACGAAAAGCTTGCCTATGCCCTTGGTGACGTAACCAACAACGCCCCCGACTATGTTTTACATAATCAGATGAATCTTCTCGGCACACACGATACCGAGAGAATTCTGACCATCCTCGGCGGTGAAAACGTTTCAGGAAAAACCAACGCCGAGCTATCAGTATTACGCCTACGGGCTGAGAACAGGGAAAAGGCGATAAATCGCTTGATGCTCGCCTATACTATCCTCTCCACTATTCCGGGCATTCCAACCATATTCTATGGCGACGAGGCAGGTCTGGAGGGCTATCGTGATCCGTTTAATCGCATGCCTTTCCCATGGGGTAAGGAGGATAAGCGTCTTGTTGATTATTTCAGGCAGATTGGTAAAATCCGCCTTGAAAACAGCATATACAAAAGCGGTAGCTTTAGGATTAATCATCTGGATAACAAGCTTCTTATCTTTGAAAGATATGACGATGAGCTCAGCTACGTTACTGTTATTAACAACTCCGATGAGGATCTTGTAGCCAACTTTGACCAGCAGGCAACCGATTTAATAAATGAGAAAAATGACGAGAAATTTTTAATTTCCGCCTTCGGTGCATATATCTTCAAAGCCAAACGAAATACCACGATGGAAATTTGACGGAGGTAAACCAAAGTGAATATAACTCTTATAGGTATGCCCGCCGTTGGAAAATCGTGTATGGGTAGAACTCTCGCTAAAAAATTCAATCTCAGGCTTGTTGACGGAGATAAAGTCATAGAACAAGTTGAAGGAAGAAAACTTCAGCAAATAATGGACGAAGAGGGACTCGAAGGCTTTAAGGCGATAGAGGAGCGTGTTCTTCTGACTATCGACGACAACGATATCGTATTTACCCCCGGCGGAAGTGCTGTATACTATCCCAAGGTTATGGATAAATTCAAGCGAAACGGTATTGTTATTTATTTATATGCCAGCGCCGAGACGATCTGCAATCGTTTGGTTGATTTTTCAAAACGTGGAGTTGTTTTACGAAAAGGTATGACAATGCAGGATCTTTATAATGAAAGAGCCCCATTATTTGAAAAATATGCAGATATAACAGTCAGCTGCGATGGTACAAATTTCGGTAAATATAAAGCGGTCGCAATCAAAAAGATTGAAAGATACCTAGAAAAAGCAGGGCAGAACTAAAAAAGAGGGTAATCCAATTACGGATTACCTTCTTTTTAAATTATTTCTTTTATGGCTCGAACCATTCTGTCAACGTCGGTTCGCCTATTCATGCAGGAAAAAGAAACTCGGACCGCGCCCTGATTTATAGTTCCTAATCGTCTGTGAACAGACGGCGCACAGTGAAGACCGCCTCTGACACAAATACCCTTACGATTTAGAAGTGAAGCAATCTCTGTTGACGGTATATCTGAATAATTGAAGGATAAAATTCCGCAGCCTTTCCCATAAATTGTAATTCCTTTTATGCTATCAAGACGTTCGTATAGTTCGTCGGTATATTTCGATAATTGTTCTCTAATATTATTAATACCGATTTCATTAATATATTCCACTCCCTTAGATAATGATACGATTGCAGGTGTAGAAAGTGTGCCTGCCTCGTATGCCTCCGGCAAAGCCATTGGCATTTCATCTCTTTTGCTGTCAGAACCGCTTCCACCCTCGATGAAGCTATCTTCTCTGATTGAATTTGCAAAATATACAAATCCTGACCCCTGAATACCAAATAACGCTTTATGGCCGGGAGCACAAAATGCGTCACATGGTGTTTTTTCTATATTAAATCCTCTGTGACCAACTGCCTGCGAGGAATCGACTATAAGCTTTAGATTATTTTGTGTAGACAGGGAAGAAAGCAAACCTAGATCTATTTCTTCTCCCGTTACGTTTGAAGCAAGTGAACATACTATAGCTACGGTGTTCTCTTTTATCAGTGCTGGTATTTGATTAACATCTCTGAATACATCGTATGATATATTTCGCTCTTTATTGAGCTTATTGAGCGGTCTGATTACAGAATTATGCTCAAAATCGCTACATATAACGTGGCAGTTTGGTTTAATCATTGTTTTAAGCACCAAATTCAGTCCGAAGGTAGCATTTGGAGTAAAGACTATATTTTCTGCGCACGAAACGCCAAAATGAGATGCCAGGCATTCTCTTGCTGAATATATTTCCTCAGCTGCGCGAAGCGACAAAACGTGAGAGCTACGTCCTGGATTACCGCAATATCTTTTAATGCAACGGTTCAGCTCCTTTATCACGCTCCTTGGCTTAGGAAAGCTTGTTGCAGCATTGTCCAAATAGATCATTTTTCTGTATTCTCAATAGAATATTCTATATTGTGTTCACGCAATAATACGATCGCAGAAAGCAAATCCCTCTCATGAATCTCTACGCCATGATTACAGCCACCGTTTCCAACCCACTTAGTCTGATAGGCTTTAATTCCGTTACGTGACAGGATTTTTTTAAGTTTTATAGCAAAGGTCATCGAGCCAACGTCTATCCTTATTTTCTTCAAGTCAAAGCCTCTACAAAAAACTGGGACGATAAATCGTCCTATATTTATTTTATGTTTTTACGTCAAAAAGTTTATAAAAATACTAGACATTTATCTTATTCTGTGATATACTATATTTTATATTAAAGCAAATTTCCAAATTGGAGCGATTATGCTGAAAATACACCTTTTAGATTCGCCACACCCCTTTGCAGCCAACACATATCTAATTGAGCTTGAGGGTGACGTGGCTGTTGTCGATCCGACCGTACCTTATAGCTCTCAGGTACACGGCAAGACAATCAAATATATACTTCTTACCCACGCACATTTCGATCACATTCTGGAGATAGACAGCTGGGCAAAAAACACCGATGCTATAGTCATTGCTACAGAAGAATGCGCAGCCGCGCTTCCTGATCCTATGCGAAACTGCTATAAACTCTATAATGGCAACGACAACGGATATTTCGGTAACGTACAGTCTGTTTCAGATGGTGATAATATTTCCTTCGGCAATCAATGCATTAAGGTTATCAAGACCCCCGGGCATACTGCCGGAAGTGCTATATTTATCATTGACGGATCTGCGTTTGTGGGAGATACTGTTTTCGAGCACGGTGGATATGGCAGATTTGACTTACCAACAGGAAGCCTCGTAATGCTCAGGGATTCTATTGGCAAGATTATGCAGCTTAATGAACAAACGGTTCTTTATCCCGGTCACGGAGGAAGCACCACGGTTAGACAATACAAAAAAGATTTCAGAGGATAATAAAATGGAAGAACTCAGAAGCAATTTTATACACGATATAATTGACGAGGATCTTGCGGTTAACCCCGAGATGAAGATCCACACCAGATTCCCCCCGGAACCTAATGGATATCTCCACATTGGCTCTGCAAAGGCAATTTGGATCAACGCTATGACCGCAAAAAAGTATGGTGGCAAGTTCAATCTTCGCTACGACGATACAAACCCCTCCAAGGAGGATAACGAGTACGTTGAGAGCATTTACGAGGATCTTATGTGGCTTGGCTGTGAACCTGATGGCGGTGTATTCTATGGCTCCGACTACTTTGATAAGTGTTACGAATACGCCATAAAGCTTATTAAGGACGGCAAGGCATACGTATGTGATCTTAATGCAGAGGAAATGCGTCAGTATCGCGGAACACTTACCGAGCCCGGTAAGGACAGCCCTTATCGCAACAGAAGTGTAGAGGAGAATCTTGAGCTCTTCGAGCGCATGAAGAACGGTGAGTTTGCCGACGGTGCAAAAACCCTTCGTGCCAAGATCGATATGTCTTCCTCTAACATGAATATGCGTGACCCTGCCATCTACCGTATCGTTCACGTTAGCCATCATAGACAGGGAAGTAAGTGGTGTATCTATCCCTTGTATGACTTTGCCCATCCTATTCAGGATGCTCTTGAGGGAATCACACACTCCCTTTGCTCCATCGAATTTGAGAATCACAGACCCCTCTACGAGTGGGTAATTGATAACATCGGCATTAACAATAACCCCAACCCCAAGCAGCGTGAGTTTGCACGTCTTAACGTTACTCACACCGTTATGAGTAAGAGATATCTCCGTAAGCTTGTTGAGGAAAAGCTTGTGGACGGCTGGGATGACCCCAGAATGCCTACTCTCTGCGGTCTTCGCCGCAGGGGCTACACCCCGGCATCTATCTTTGATTTTGTAGCACGTGCGGGCGTTGCAAAGTCATACAGCGTTGTTGATTACGAGCTTCTCGAGCATTGCATCCGTGAGGAGCTTAATGCAACCGCTGAAAGAAGAATAGCAATTCTTCATCCCATCAAGGTCGTTGTTACCAACTATCCCGAGGACAAGGTTGAGTATTTCGATCTTCCTAACAATCCTTCCAATCCTGATGCAGGTACAAGAAAGATTGCTTTCACTCGTGAGCTTTACATTGACTCTGACGATTTTGCAGAGGTTCCTCCGCCTAAGTTCTTCAGAATGAAGCCCGACGGTGAGGTTCGTCTCATGGGAGGATACATTGTTAAATGCAATGAGATCATCAAGAACGATGACGGAAGTATTAAGGAGATCAGATGTACCGCCGATCTTGAAACAGGAAACGGTATGCCCGTGGACGGTAGAAAAGTGAAGGGAACCATTCATTGGCTCTCCTCCTCCAATGCACTTGATACCACTATTATGCTTTACGACTTCCTCTTTGATATCGAAAACACCGCCGATATCCCCGAGGACAAGACTTATGACGATTATCTCAACAAGGCGTCTGTAACTAAGATTGAAAATGCCAAGGTTGAGCCTTCGCTTGCCAACGCCAACGCAGGCGAGAGATTCCAGTTTGTAAGAACAGGTTATTTCGTTAAGGATACCAAGCACGAAAATACCTTTAACAGAATCGTTGGTCTGAAGGATAGCTTCCCGAAGGCGCAGAAATAATGAATATTAAAGAACTGAAGGACAGGGCATTATTTGCCCTGTCCGTTCCTAAATGTGTGTCTTGTAACGAAAGGCTAGACTACGGACAACAAGCTATGTGCTCGGAATGCTATAAATTGTTTACGGAGTTTGCAACCAGAAATTGTGCTCGCTGTGCAAAGGTTTTAAACGAATGTAATTGCTCAAACACCTTTTTGGAATCGCATTTCGTTAAAAAAGTTATTAAATGCTATCGTTACATTAATCATGATGAAATTACACCGTCGAACTCGATTATCTATAGTCTGAAGCATGACAACCGGCGTGACGTTCTTGAATTAACCAGCGATCTGCTTATTCGTGCAATTAACAATTCAATGAATGATATTTCAGAATATATTGTTACAAATATTCCGAGAAGAAAAGCCGCAATAATAGAGTACGGTATAGATCATTCTGCACTTCTTGCAAAAGAAATCGCAAGAAAGAGCGGAGCAGAGTACATTTCATTCTTCAAATCTAATGCCAGGCGCGAACAAAAATCTCTCGATAGTATGGAGAGAAGGCGTAACGCAGATTTTACTCTGATTAATGAGATGGACCTGTCGGGGCGTCGTGTTATTATCATAGACGATATCATCACCTCAGGCGCTTCCATGGCAAACGCAGCCTCTTTATTACGTTCTCTTGGTTGCCGTGATATAACAGCGGCATGTCTTGCCATTGCATATAAAGACACGTAAAAAGGCACCCGGTTGGAGAAAGGGGTATGCGCCACTGCGCAGATTTTTCGCTTCGCCTTACAAAACCAGCTTTCGACGGATGTCGCTCAAATGCAAACCCTATTCCGTACTAAAGCACGGAGAAGAGCAGAATCATTCTTCTCAGCAAAATAAAAAGGCACCCGATTGGGTGCCTTTTATTTTGGCGGAGAGAAAGGGATTCGAACCCTTGATACCGGTTAGGGTATACACGATTTCCAGTCGTGCGCCTTAGACCAACTCGGCCATCTCTCCACGCGACTTCTATATTATAGCAGAGGAATAGTAAAAAGTCAAGTGATTTTTTTATGTTTTTTCAAATTTTTTCAAAAAATACTAAATTTATTTTTGTATATCTCAAAATTTCACTTGACAAAGCGACATTATTTTCATATAATATTATAGAAACTTTTTTAGCAGGAGAAATTCATTATATGAGCCTTAAGGTTTTGAAATTTGGCGGCAGCTCGCTTGCCGATGCAGAACACTTCAGACAGGTTGCTGAAATCATAAAAAGCGATCCATCAAGAAGATATATCGTTGCCTCCGCACCAGGAAAGCGCAACAATCACGATACAAAAATCACCGACCTTCTTTATAAGTGCTATTCCTTGGCATTTAACGAGGAGGAAATTACTGACGTATATAACGAAGTAAAGCAGAGATACCTCGATATTATTTCCGATCTTGGTCTTGACCTCGATCTTACCGAGATTTTTGAGAAGATCAGAATGTCTCTACTTCATAACTCAGGTCGTGACTATATTGCATCTCGCGGTGAATATCTTAACGCTCTCATTTTGTCTAAGTATCTCGGTTTCAGCTTTGTTGATGCAAAGAAGGTAATCTTCTTTAACGAGGACGGAAGCTTTAACTCTGAAAAAACCAACGACGTGATGAGGGAAGCACTCTCCGAGCTTGAATATGCGGTTATTCCCGGATTCTACGGCTCAATGCCTAACGGAACAATAAAGACATTCTCCCGTGGAGGATCTGATATCACAGGCTCTATTGTAGCACGCGCGGCATCTGCAACGCTTTACGAGAACTGGACCGATGTTTCAGGCTTCCTGATGGCAGATCCCAGAATAATTGACAATCCTAAACCCATTAATACAATTACTTACAAAGAGCTTCGCGAGCTCTCCTACATGGGCGCTACCGTTCTTCACGAGGACTCTATTTTCCCCGTAAGATATTCTAAAATTCCAATCAACATAAGAAATACAAATCGTCCTGAGGACAAGGGAACATTCATCGTACCCGAGACCGACGATATCGGCGAACATATTATCACAGGTATTGCAGGAAGAAACGGATTCTCCAGCATTACCATTGAAAAAGCGATGATGAATACCGAGCTTGGTCTTGGCCGTCGAGTTCTCCAGGTTCTGGAGGAAAACGGCGTATCCTTCGAGCATTTCCCGTCGGGTATTGATACAATGACTGTAATCGTATCCACCAAGTCACTCTCGGAGAAACGTGCGGACGTTCTTGCAGGCATATGCAAGAATGTTAATCCCGAAAACGTGTTCGTAGAAGAAAATATGGCTCTGATCGCTGTCGTTGGTCGTGGTATGATCAAAGCGAAGGGAACAGCTGCCCGTATTTTCACATCTCTTGCAAATGCGAACGTTAATATCCGTATGATAGACCAGGGCTCCAGCGAGCTTAACATTATCATTGGCGTTGATGCAAATGATTACATTACCGCTCTTAAAGCAATATACGGAGAATTCGTAAAATAATATAAAACGGCAGGGAAACACCCTGTCGTTTTTTAAATCGTTATTCCCTATAATTTGGGAAAAAATCCCAAAATAGGGTACAATAGAGATATATCCGCAATTATACAAAAGGGAAATTTTGTATAATAGAGGGCAGTATAAGCTACTAAATATGGCTTATTTGATATATTTTGCGCCTATTTTATCACTTATTCAATAATTATCATATTTGAACAAGATATATTATACATATCATCGCTACATAGATTTTATGATATACCTTCCTTCGATGGAGTATATCAACTGTGCGGTTATATGGGCTAAAGCATATTCTATGCCATAATCAATATAAAGCTTACTTATTGCTATTAAAGAATAATCATATTCAAATGGACATATTTACAACTGAATAAATGTTCTCAATCTACTTGCTTTTTCTCACTAAATCCTGTATAATAAAAATAACAGAAAAATGGGGCAGGGTGCTTCCCTACTTTTCCCTGCTATTTTTCCTTTTGAGATATTTATTGCGAGTGGCTTCGCCTCCGCGAATATGTCTCTCAGACTTGTTTTTTTCAAGAATGACCTTAACAAGGCTATGCATTGCGGGATTAAAATATCTTAGCTTATCGGTTAGATCCTTATGTACGGTGCTTTTGCTTATTCCAAAATGAGATGCAGTCGCTCTTACGGTTGCCCCTGTATCCACAACGTATTCAGCAAGCGTCTCGCACCTATCCTTTATCAATGCATCGGTCATAACACACCTCCAACCATTTTACTAATTAATTATATGAAGGCGGATTACAATTAATGCAAAAGGAAGATATAAAGTTTCAGGATTCAACAGTCTTTGAAGGCATGACATCCATAAGGGCTATCATACGAGGTATCGACTCAGGAGTCAATGACAGACAAATTGATAAGATTCTTTTTGATAAAGGCAAAATTCGCAAAATATCAAAAGAAATAGGATATTTTAGGGCAGTATTAGATAAGTATGGATTTGAGCTATGCGAAAGCGATGCTGAAGCACTGGAGAATATCACCCTTGGCAATTCCCACGGAGGTATCGTTGCAATTACAAAAGAGAGAACACTTCCCTGCTTAAGCGACGAATCTCCGATACTTCCATGTGGCTTTTACGTTATGATCGAAGGAATTGAGGATCCTTATAACTTTGGTTACTCTCTCAGATCCCTTTATGCTATGGGTTGTTCAGGAATAATTCTCACCGAGAGAAACTGGATGAGCGCCGCAGGTGTCGTCGCCAGAAGCTCCGCAGGAGCCTCCGAAATGTTTGAAATTTATAGATCAAGTCCGCAAGATTGCCTTAGAATATTTAAAAATAAAGGGTATCAGATTGTATGCGCAGATGAAAATACAGACAACATCCTCGGCTCATGTGATTTGAAATATCCGCTGTTACTCATTGTTGGCGGTGAAAAACGAGGTATTTCACGAGCGGTAATAGACGAAGCAGACATACTTGTTAAAATAGGGTACGGCAGGGAGTTTCGCGCTTCCCTTTCCGCCGCATCTGCAACGACAATGTTTGCATACGAAATCGCAAGACAAAACTCTTAATATAAAAAGCCACCTTCATACGAGGGTGGCATTTTTCTTTAGTCGCGACGTCCGCAGCCGCAACCGTTATTCTTGAGATTTGTTGTTGTAGGCATACCCGTTGTCGTTCTGAACTGATTTGTTGGGAATGCTATCGTTCTGAAAAGTGCGCAAGGATTATCGTTATTGGCTGCATCGGTGCACTCCTTATCAGGCACGGAATAATCGGTTGCCTGAATAAGCAGCTGAGCATTTCGTTCAATACGAATAACCGAGAACAGGCCAAATGAAACTAAAATCCTGGGGCCTGTGGTTGTTGCAACAAGCTCTTCACCGAGGCAGTCTCTTATACCGTCGGGAAGCTCGCTATATTCGGTTCCTCCGCAGGGACAGGGACAATTACAATCGGACACTCTCGTGCCAAGCACAACAGGCTCTACGGTCTCTACAACCGCAACAGGATCGTTTGTAGTTGCGGTATTATGATTATTATATACGTCACAATAGTTTGTTGTAGGGTTAGAAACAAAGGTCAGCGCCCTACCCTCGCCGCCGTACAGCACTACCTCTTTTTCAAGAATTGCAAGGCCCTTAAACGTCTGACTTCTTCCAACGCAAATGCAGGCCTCAAATTCAACCTCTACGTAATAGCGAATAATTATACGGAAAAATCCGCAGTTAAACGGAACCTCTTCCACGATGATATTTGCAAAAAGAATATTCGCCTCGCGAGTTCTTACGTTTGTGGACGTTGCAAGGATCTCCTCTCCACGTGCCGTAAGATAAACTCTCGTATCCTCAAAGCAGTCTCGATCGCGGCAACTGTCGAGTACTCTTCTTGTGTCAATACACACCGTACCGTTGCACAGCCCGTTTGTTCCCTGAGCTCCACCGGTGGATGCGTTTCTGTTTTCTTGCATTGCTTTGACCATTCCTTATATTGAATAAATAGTAACGTCATAGACTTTCAATCCATGGCTTGCTATTATTATATGAAAAAGGTCAAAGGCTGTGAAAAAAAAGCCACGGAATATCCGTGGCTTTTTATATTCATATATTAGGTATAAGCCTTGATAGTCTCAGGGCAATCCTCAACCGCGATAGAGGATGTCATAACAAGATTAACGTCTGCGCAGATCTTGTTGAGCTTGGAGAGCATCTGCTCGAAAGCAACGGTATCGTTACCGATGATCTTGAGTGCAGAGTCTACAAAGATATCAGTGATATCGGAGTTGGATGCAAGAATACCTGCGATGAAGCCGTAAAGTGCATCTGCGTCGCATACGAGATAAGCGTCTGTATCAATAAGTCTTGCTTTATATGTAATATCATGGATGAGCTTATCGCCCTTCTCAATGCATACTACGTTACCCTTGGATTCAGCAACTGCATTGTTAACCATTTCAATAAGAGTTTTAGTTTTACCGGAGCCCTTGCTACCGATGAATAATTTAATCATTTTTGTGTCCTCCTAAATCTGAGATTATATTATCTCTACATACATTTTACACTATTGGCGGGCAAAATGCAATAGAAAATGAAGAATTTTTTGTTTAATTATTCATTTTGTAAATATTACACAAGAAAATATGTGCATTATTTCCCTTCTATACGAGCCTCGAGTGCGGATTTCATATCCTCATAACCGGGCTTACCAAGAAGAGCGAACATATTCTTCTTATATGCCTCAACGCCGGGCTGGTCAAAGGGATTAACTCCAAGTAGATATCCGGACATTGCACATGCAAACTCGAAGAAGTAAATAAGGTATCCGAGGGAGTGGGCAGATCTATCCTCAAGCTCAAGAAGGATGTTGGGCACGCCACCGTCGTTGTGTGCAATAAGTGTTGCGGTCATTGCAGTCTTATTCACGTAATCAAGCTCACGACCTGCAATAAAGTTAAGTCCGTCAACGTTTGCGGCATCCTCGGGAATAACAAAGGAAGCACCGGGATTCTTAACATTGATTACGGTCTCAAAGAGATTTCTCTGACCCTCCTGGATATACTGGCCAAGAGAATGAAGGTCGGTGGAGAAAATAACGGATGCAGGGAAAATACCCTTGTTATCCTTACCTTCACTTTCACCGTAAAGCTGCTTCCACCACTCGTTGAACATCAGAAGATAGGGCTCGTATCCAACGAGAATCTCGGTGGTCTTACCCTTTCTCAGAAGAGCGTTACGAATAACAGCATAGCGGAGTGCTGCGTTAGAATCCATATCATCGGATCTGAATGCAACCATAGCATCATTTGCGCCTGCCATAAGAGCGTCAATATCAATTCCTGCACACGCAATGGGAAGGAGACCAACCGCTGTAAGCACAGAATATCTTCCGCCAACGTCGTCAGGAACAACAAAGGTCTCGAAGCCTGCCTCGTCGGAGAACTTCTTAAGAGTTCCTCTTGCCTTGTCGGTGGTTACAAATATTCTTTCTCTAGCGCCCTCAACGCCGTACTTCTCAACAAGAAGCGCCTTGAAGACTCTGAAGGCTATTGCAGGTTCTGTCGTTGTTCCGGACTTGGAAATAACGTTTACTGCAATGTCCTTACCTTCGCAAATAGAAAGCAGCTCGTTAAGTGCTGTGGGAGAAATGTTATTACCTGCAAAATAGATATCGGGAGTATCCTTTTTAAGATTATTGTAAAGAGGGCTTTTAACAAACTCGATTGCAGCGCGTGCACCAAGATAGGAGCCGCCAATTCCAATTACAACGAGAATATCGGCATTCTGCTTGATTTTTTCTGCTGCAAGCTTAATTCTTGCAAATTCCTCTTTATCATAATTTTCGGGAAGATTTACCCAACCGTGGAAATCGTTGCCTGCGCCCTTTCCGCTCAGGAGAAGATTGTGAGCAACCTTGCTCTGATCTCTGAGGCACTCAAGCTCGTGAGGAGCAACGAAACCAGAAAGAAATTTTTCGTTAAGATTAAGACTCATTTTATTTCCGTCCTTTTTTAGTAAAATACACTCTAATTATACTATATATTTATTTATTTTGCAAGAGTATTTTATTATTTTTTAGCAAGCAACCATTCTTTTTATAATCCTAATCAGTATCTCGCCATAAGTTATTTTATTAATAGATTCCTTTACGACTATCTCGCTTTCTCCGATTTGCTCATCGTTTATCTTATATACAACCTTACCAACTGCCGAACCTGCTTCTAGTGGAGCGTAAATTATTTCCGGAATGTCATAAACGAGTTCAACCCTTGAAAGTTCTGATTTAGGAACAACGGTTGCAAATGGTGTGCAGTATAAGCCGGTTTCGTCTTTAACACCTCCAAGAACACGAGAGTTTTCTACAAAGGCTTCACCGCACTCATATAGGGCAAAGTTTGCAAAACCAAAGTCTAAAAGCTCTCTGGCGATAGTATTTCTCTCATCTCTTGTTTCCGCGCCCATTACAACGGCGATTAGCTGCATATTACCGCGTTTTGCAGTTGCACTGATGCAAAAGCCGGCCTTATCTGTTGACCCGGTTTTAAGACCATTACAGCCCTCGTAATATCTCACAAGTCTGTTTGTATTCGTCAAAATAAACTCACCGTTTCGTATGCTATCCTGCCACAAGGAGCTATATTTCAGAATTAACTGGTGCCTAATAAGCTCACGAGACATTTTTGCTATATCCGCAGCGCAGGTATAATGGTTTGTCGTCGTATCATCAAGTCCCGTAGTATTCTCAAAATTACTGTTTTTTAGACCGAGCTCAGCTGCACGTTGGTTCATCATTTTAACAAAGGCATCTTCGCTTCCAGCCGTAAGCTCGGCAAGCGCCACAGAGGCATCATTGCCACTTGCAATAACTGCCGATTTAATAAGCTCCTCTACGGTTATTCTTTCGCCTTCTTTAAGAAACACCTGGCTTCCTCCCATCGAGGCTGCCTTTGCACTAACGGTCACGCGGTCCGTAAGTTCAAATTTTCCTGATTCAAGAGCTTCCATAACTAGCAGCAGGGTCATAATTTTGGTCACCGAAGCAGGTGATGCCTTAGAAAACTCATTGTTTGCACATAGCACCTTGCCAGTCTTCGCTTCACAAAGATAGAAGCTGAACGTATCGTGACTTAGTTGCGGTTCAATCGAAGAATACAGCTCTGCCCTTTTTTTTGTTTTATTTTCTGCAGAAACACAAACGCACGTAGACATCAAAAAAACTAATAACATAACAAACGAAACTACTTTTTTCATAATAAATCTCCCCTTTCCTTTATAAAAGTATATTAGTACTCGGGGAGAAATATTATTTATTTGTCGGTTAACTCATCAAGAGTTCCAAAAGTATATCCCATATCTCGCCAGCTATCAATCAGAATAGGGAAAATCTCAGCGTTTGTACTCGACGTTGGGTGGAATAGCATTACTGCGCCGTCATGTGTGTTATCAAGTACTTTTTTTATTGCTTTATCGCAGTCGGGCTGTCTGCCATTATCCCAATCATCGTATGCAAAGCTCCAGAAAATAGTTTTATACCCAAGGCTCTGCACCGTTTTAAGTGCCTGCATAGAGTACCTTCCTTCAGGAAATCTAAAGTATTTGGACATTTTTCTGCCACATCGCTCCTCATAGATCATCTCAAGCGCCTTGAGATTTCTTGCTATTTCTTCCTCGCTTGCAAACGAGAGATTTTTATGGTTTTTGGTATGATTACACACCAGATGTCCTTCATCCTCCATACGTAACACCAAATCGCTGTTTTTTAATATAATGTTGTCAAGCAGGAAAAATGCGGCAGGAACACTCTTCTCCTTGAGAACGTCCAGAATTTTCTCGACATTTCCGTTTTCATATCCTGCATCAAATGTGAGATATATCTTTTTCTCCCCCGATTTGTCAATATAATAGGCGTCATAAGACTCTGCCTCAACCGCTTCCTTCGGAAAAATCGGTATATCTCTTCCCTTCCTTTTAATATACCAATTAAGCTCTCCCTGTGCATTAACTTTCAAAGCTAACGTAAGGAACATAATTGCCAAAATACAAGCTGATAATATTTTTTTCATAATAATCTCCTTCAATAATATTATTTTCAAAAGAATAATATAAATTAAAGGCAAAAAAAGGAGCTGTTAACAAATAACAGCTCCAATGCAAATATTCAATTACTTATACTTGCGCTTTCTTGCAGCCTCAGCCTTCTTCTTGCGCTTAACGCTGGGCTTCTCATAATGCTCTCTCTTACGAAGCTCGGTCATGATACCGGACTTTACGCACTGTCTCTTAAAACGACGAAGCGCGTTATCGAGAGTTTCATTCTCTTTTACTCTGATTTCTGCCATCTTATTTCCCCTCCCTTCGCTTTGCAAAGAGATTAAATCTCATATTTTTACTCAATTATTATAAAGTATTTTTTTTGTTTTGTCAATAGAAAAACAGAAAAAAGTTTAATTATTTTTAACCCCATGCATTTTTGCTGCGGACAGTGTGTTTTTCATCAACATAGTAATGGTCATAGGACCAACACCGCCGGGAACAGGAGTAATATATGAAGCAATTTCAGCCACCTCATCAAAGGCAACGTCACCACACAGCTTTCCGTCGGCATTGCGGTTAATACCAACGTCAATAACCACAGCACCCTGCTTTACCATATCACAACGAAGGAACCCTGCTCTACCGACCGCACAGACTATAATATCGGCTTCTCGAGTTATTTCTGATATATTCTTCGTTCTTGAATGACAAACGGTGACTGTGCCATTTCTTTCAAGAAGAAGAAGCGCCATGGGCTTACCGACAATATTACTTCTGCCGATGACGACGCATCTCTTACCTTCAATCTCAATATTGTAGTGATCAAGAAGTGCCATTACGCCTGCAGGAGTACATGGCAAAAAGCTGTATTTTCCAATAACGATCCTACCAACGTTTGACGGAGAAAATGCATCAACATCCTTCTCGGGATCAATACGATTGATAACCTTTTCCTCGTTGATATGTCGTGGCAAAGGAAGCTGAACTAAAATTCCGTCAACCGCATCATCAGCATTGAGCCGGTCAATAACCGAAAGAATCTCGTCCTCCGTGGTTTTGGTCGGCATATTAATTTCAAAAGAATTAATTCCCACCTCAAGGCATGCCTTATGCTTGTTTCGTACATACACAGTCGACGCAGGATCATCGCCGACAAGCACAACAGCAAGGCCCGGAATTCTTCCGCATTCCTTTATATATTCTGCGACGTCAAGCTTAATCTCTTGACGAAGCTTCTCAGAGACTATTTTTCCGCCGATTATTTCTGCCATAAATTATTTATCTTTTTTGCCGTTATCGTCCTTCTTAGAACCGAGCTTAGCAAAGAGCTCCTTGATCTTATGAACAATGGGATCTTCGTTTTTTTCACCCTCAGGCTTTTCCTCATTAACCTTAACGTAAAGAGGCTTTGTGGGTTTTCTAATCGCAAAATAGATAAGCAAAGCGAGACATACAATGAAGATTAACAACGCGAGCGCCTGGGAGGTTCTGATCTCTGTGCCGGGAATGTAAAGGCTATCGGTTCTGAGACCTTCTATAAACATTCTGCCGAATCCGTACCAACCGAATGTAAGAAGTATTAACTGTCCGTCGTATTTCTTTACAATAAACTTCGCAAACAGATAAACGAGAAGTACGCCCGTAAGATTCCAAAGCGACTCATAGAGGAAAGTTGGATGCACGTACATAAGCTTTCCGCCTGTAAGGAAGTTCTGAAGTCCCATACGGCAGAAGATCTCGGTCTCATATCCGAACGCCTCACCGTTCATAAAGTTACCCCATCTACCAATTCCCTGTGCCAGAAGAACACCGGGAGCTACACAATCTCCAAATGCAAGGAAGCTAATCTTCTTAAAATGAGAGACAACAAGAACAGTAAGTGTACCTGCAATAATACCACCGTAGATTGCAAGACCGCCCTCACGGATATTGATCACGTCTTTGAAGGAATGATACTGATCAAGCTCAGAAAGCACGTAATAGAGTCTTGCGCCAACTACTCCGATTGGAATGGTGAAAAGTGCAAAATCTACAACGTCGTCAAAGGTAACGCCGATTTTTTTAGCCTGCAGAACGGCGTATGTAATGCAGCAAATCATACCGAAGGTGATGAGAATCGCATACCAAGCGATCTCAACGCCAAAAAGCTCAAATGCTACGCTGTCAACCGAGAATTCGCCAATACCAACCCCGGGGAAGGAAATTTTTGATACTCTAAGCATAAATTTCTCCTTAACTAATGAAATAATTTTTGTCTATAACGTCCTGAATAGTTATCCTATTCAGTTTACTTGCAAGCTCAATACTAATAATGTCAAATATGTGATGATAATCGCAGACGGATTTGTCGCAATTAAGCGAACAGCTCTCCCCCGAATCAAGACATCTTGCTATAGCTATAGGACCGTCAATAAGCTCTATTACATGTTTTAACGTAATTTCGCTTGGCTTAGCCTTAAGTTTATATCCGCCGTTTACTCCCTTATAAGAGCTGACAAGATCGCCCTGAACAAGCTTGTGTAATATTTTCAAGGTAAAGCGGAGCGTAACCGAGGTGTCGGCAGAAATGGTCTTTGCATCGGTTACGCCTTCATATTCCGCCATGGAAGTCAGAATTCTAAGTGCATAATCCGACTCAAGTGTAATCCTCATAATCTAACCTTTCGTTGTGATAAAGAATGCGGAGCGGTATAAAACAGCTCCACATTCTTGGTGTCATTACTTCTTAGCGTTATACTTATCAAGAATAGCGTGAATCTTCTTCGACTGATTGAGAAGATGGCTTATTGTTCTATCGTGGTTAAGTGTGTCAACGATGTAAGCAACGTACTTACACATATTAACCTCTGCATACCACTTTCTGGAAAGAAGCTCGGGTGTTCTGTATACAAGATTTGTAGTGAAAATACGATCGATAAGTCCCTCGCTATGTGCGTTATCAATGTTTTCAAGACCGTTACAGAAGAGTCCAAAGGTGGCGAATACAAATATACGCTTAGCACCCTTTTCCTTAAGCTGCTTTGCAACATCAATTACAGAATCGCCGGAAGAAATCATATCGTCAACAATGATTACGTCCTTATCCTTTACGTCTCTACCAAGATACTCGTGAGCCACGATGGGGTTCTTGCCGTTAACGATTACAGAATAATCACGTCTCTTATAGAACATGCCGAGGTCGATGCCCATAACGGAGGAATAGTACATACACTTAACCATTCCACCTTCATCGGGAGAAATGATCATTGTCTCGTCTGGATCAATCTTGATATCCGGATACTCACGAAGCATAGCCTTAATCATCTGGTAGCAGGAGCGAACGTCCTCAAAGCCATGAAGAGGAATGGAGTTCTGAACTCGGGGATCGTGAGCATCGAAGGTAATGATATTGGTAACTCCCATGCTGACCAGTTCCTGAAGAGCAAGCGCACAGTCAAGCGATTCTCTGCCCGATCTCTTATGCTGTCTGCCCTCATAGAGCATAGGCATAATTACACTTATACGACGAGCTTTGCCACCAATTGCACCAATTATACGCTTCAGATCCTGAAAATGATCGTCGGGGCTCATGGGAACGGTCTGACCATACATACTGTAAGTTACGCCGTGATTAAATACGTCACAAATAATGTAAACGTCGTTTCCTCTGAGTGACTGCTGAATAGAGCCCTTGCCCTCACCGCTTCCAAAACGGGGACAATGTGCATCAACAAGGAATGTGCCGTCACTGTCATGATGTCTCCACTCCCTCAGATAATAGTCAACCTGATTTGCGAAATCCTCGCAACCGCGCATGCCAATAACACTAAGTTCTCCGTATAAAGTGTCCTTCATTCCATCTCTCCAAATGTTATTATTTTCTTGAAAGTGCTGAAAACAACAATTTTCAACAAATATATTATACCCCAATTACTTCCCGTTGTCAATATTTTTTAAATAAATTTTATATTATAAAGGAGTGTAAACGTGCTTAATTCTGAAGGTACTCTTCGAATACGAACATACACGGCAGGCGGCGCGTTGCCGGTAAATAACGCATTGGTTAAAATCCGGGGCGCCGAGGAAGACAACAGACTCATTTCATACACGCTCATCACCGACAGAGACGGACTGACTCCACTTGTCACTCTTCCGGCTCCAAACGTTGAATTTTCGCTGTCTCCGGGACCAATCGAGAAGCCTTATTCGGTTTATGACGTAGAAATAAGCGCTCCCGGGTTTTACACAAAGCGAATAAGCGGTCTTACCGTTTTTCCCGGGGTAAATTCCATACAGCTTGTCAATATGATTCCCTCATCAGGGAATTCTGCCGAGGAATATCCTCGCGGAAATATAAACACAGTTATTCCCGAAACAAACGACCTATTGCAGTGAGGATACAAAATGCCAACACCAAAAATACCAGAACAAATTGTAGTTCACCTTGGTTCGCCCGACTCAGACGCCATGAACGTCACAGAAAGCTTTGCTGATTATATCAAGAACGTTGCATCGAGTGAAATATTCCCGACCTGGCCTGAAGAAGCGCTGAAGGCCAACATCCTTGCTCAAATATCTGTTGCGCTGAACAGAGTATACACGGAGTTCTACCGCAGCAGGGGATACAATTTTGATATTACCAATTCCCCGGCATACGATCAGACCTACGTATACGGCAGAGATATTTTTTCAAACGTATCGGAAATCGTTGATGAAATATTTGATAGCTATATAAGGCGTCCGGATTTCATCGAACCGTTATTTGCCGAATTTTGTGACGGAATAGAGGTAAGCTGTAACGGGCTTTCCCAATGGGGGAGCGTCACTCTTGCGGAAGAAGGAAAAAATTATATTGAAATTTTACAAAACTACTACGGCAGCGACATAATAATTGAAACAAATGTACCCGTTGAAAATGTAGTCGGAAGCGCTCCACCGGTAACTCTGCGAGAAGGCGATACAGGGCGAGACGTTGAACTGATACAACGAAAGCTTAATAGGATATCAGCAAATTTCCCGGGCATACCCAAAATATACCCTGCAGACGGCTTTTACTCCAGCTCAACCACCGAAGCTGTTAAGAAGTTCCAAGAAGTTTTTGACCTGGACGTAGACGGCCTTGTTGGAAGAGCGACCTGGAATCAGATACAGGCAATTTACAACGCAGTGAAAAAGCTTTATTCTGTAAATTCCGAGGGGCTTAGAATAAGCGACGTTAATACCCGATATACAAGCACGCTGTCCGAAGGGTCAAGCGGTGAGGGCGTGCTTAATGTTCAGTACTACCTAAGTTATATTGCCCTATTTATTCCGTCTGTTATTGCAGCAAATCTTGACGGATCCTTCGGTCCCGCAACAACGAATGCGGTAAAATCCTTCCAGCGTACCTACGGACTAGACGAAACGGGAGTGGTAGACAGACTTACCTGGGATCGAATGGAGGAGGTTTATTACAACATTGTGGACGAAATAGACTACGAGTTTTACGGTGGCAGAATACTTCCCTTTCCCGGACGTATTTTGCGTGAAGGAATAGAAGGTAATGACGTACGCGTGCTTCAGGAATACCTTAACTTCATATCAAACAGCTATCCAAGTATACCTAAGGTGAATGTGGACGGGGTTTTTGGTCCTTCAACGGCCAGACAGGTGGCCGCCTTTAAGCAATTATTTAATCTCCCCGGAACCGAGGATAGGGTAAATGCAATTGTTTGGAACTCTATCGCTAACGTATATGACGACTTATTCAACGGTGCCAACGTCAGCCAGGGTCAATATCCGGGTTATGATATCAGTTAGGAGAAAGCATGTACAAGGCTTATAACAGAAGTGATATAATTAAGAATATACAAATCCACTTGGAAAAAGCGAGGCAGAATGGAAAATACATAGCGCCGAGCGGAATTTATGATAATGATACAAGAACGGCCGTTTCCGATTTCCAGCAGGGAGTCGGAATAGCTCCGAACGGGATTGTTGATGCAGCTACGATCGATCTGCTTTACAAAGAATACATTAAGCAGAGCTTGGATAATATACCTTCATATAAGGTTGGAGACAGAAACAATGATATGCTATTTATCAATCAAGCCTTACGCGACCTTATGGACTTCTACGGCGAGACGCACTACTTACAAGTTAATACCTTTTTCTCTTCCGAAACCGAAAGAGCAATCAAAATATTGAGCAACAAATATATGAAGGAATATCGCGGTTATCTTGACGGTGAATTTTACTCGATATTGATTCGTGATCATAATTCTATTTGATAAATTATCGACCGACGTGTAAATAGCTTTGTCAGGGGTATAATTAACCCGTAGAAAGATCGAGGTGGATAAATAATGAGCAATAATTTTACCCAAAAGGCGGAGAATGCCTTAAATCGTGCCGTTAAGATTGCAGAGGAATGTGGGCACACATATATTGGAACCGAGCATATTTTACTTTCACTTGCAGAAGACGAAACCTGCTGCGCCGCAATACTGCTTAAAAAGAACAAGGTATCCAAGGAAAAAATTGCCGAGGCAATCAGAGAGTATTCCGGAACAGGTCACAAAAGCTCTCTTACATCAAAGGACACTACGCCAAAATGCCGCAAAACCCTTGAGGCGTCGTACAAAATAATGAAAAAGTACGCCTGCGACAAAATCGGCACGGAACATCTATTAATGGCACTTCTTGATGAACGTGAATGCGTAGCTTCAAAGATTCTTCAGAAGATTGATGCGGATACCGTAGGCTTGAAAGACAGTATTATTGTGTTTATGAGAACGGCAGACAGAGGTGTGATCTATGCCGAACCTACAAATGAAGCTGCAATCCCAAACCTTATTAAATACGGCAAAAACATAAGTTCGCTCGCAATAAAAGGAGAGCTTGATCCCGTAATTGGCAGAGACCGTGAAACTGACAGAGTTATCCGCATTCTTTCCAGGAGAACAAAAAACAACCCCTGCCTTATAGGTGAAGCAGGAGTTGGAAAAACGGCAATTATTGAGGGTCTCGCCACAAGAATAGCCGAGGGGAGAGTCCCTGCTCCGCTTCTTGGGAAAACAATTATCTCTATCGATCTGACGTCAATGGTTGCTGGAGCAAAATATAGAGGCGACTTCGAGGAAAGAATAAAAAATATTATGGGAGAAGCGACCAAAAATAAATCTGTTATTCTGTTCATTGATGAAATCCACAACGTTGTTGGCGCAGGCAGTGCCGAAGGAGCCATTGATGCAGCAAATATTATGAAACCGGAACTGGCACGAGGGGAGCTTCAAATCATTGGAGCGACAACGCTTGATGAGTATCGACGATATATCGAAAAAGACGGCGCTCTCGAACGTAGATTCCAACCCGTAAACGTTGAAGAAGCGTCAATAGAAGCAACCATAGATATTCTAACCGGTCTCAAATCAAAATATGAAGAGCACCACAAAGTGGAAATACAAGAGTCGGCTATCGTCGCAGCTGCTCGTCTTTCGGAACGATACATTCAAGACAGATTTCTTCCGGATAAAGCTCTTGACGTAATGGATGAGGCGTGCGCGCTGGTCTCTGGACTTTGCAACTATGACAATGATAAAATGCAGAATATAAAGGAAAAGATACGGCAGACAGGTTTTAAAAAGAAAAAAGCTGTAACCGATAGAGATTTTGAGCTTGCGACTAATCTTGGAGAATTAGAAAAAATTTACGAAAGCGAGCTTAGTGATGAACTATCAAAAATAGGTCTTCCCTCCCGCCCGACCGTAAGCGAAAAGGAAATCTGCAAAATAATAAATGAAATTACCGGCATAGAGTCAATATTTGACGATAGATTGGCTATTGACAGAATAAAGGATAATCTATCAAAAACAATCATCGGTCAGGATTCAGCGATCAACTCTTTGATTAATTCACTAACAAGAAGTATGGCGGGTATAAACGCCCCCAACAGACCGCGAGGAATATTCCTTTTTCTTGGCGGTAGCGGCGTTGGAAAGACAGCTTTAGCCACAGCCTTAGCAAAAGAGTTGTTTGAAAAGGAAGACACCTTAATAAGATACGATATGTCCGAGTACTCTGAAGGCTATTCGATATCAAAGCTCATTGGTTCATCTCCCGGTTACGTCGGATACGACGAACGCAACTCTGCTCTGGAGCAAATAAGAAAACACCCATACTCTATTATTTTACTTGATGAAATCGAAAAGGCACATCCTGACGTTTTATCATTATTTTTGGGTGCGTTTGATACAGGCTATTTAACAGATGCCGCAGGAAGAAGAATAAACCTAAGAAACTGCTATATCATAATGACTTCAAATGCGCTCTCTGATAATTCAAAGGAAATGTTCAGCATAGGATTTGCATCGTCGGATAACAAAACCAACGTACGTG
The DNA here is from genome assembly GCA_045126855.1 of Eubacteriales bacterium. Taxonomy (GTDB): domain Bacteria; phylum Bacillota; class Clostridia; order Oscillospirales; family CAG-272; genus UBA1740. The sequence continues at coordinate 82,172 of JBGVPG010000009.1, forward strand.
GGAAATTGCACGAGTACTTCAAGGATGAGTTTATTAACAGGATCGACGACGTTATCGTTTTTCATAGTCTTGACATTTCTGCCCTAAAACAAATTGCCGAAATAAAGGTTTGTGAGGTTTTAAACAGACTTTCATTGCTCGGAATTGAAGCTGAAATAGATCCCTCGGTTTTTGATATCATTGCCGCCAATGCAATCAGCGAACAACAATTTGGCGCACGGGGAGTAATGCGAACAATAGTTTCTAAAATAGAAAATCCTCTGGCGTCTCTGCTTGTTAAAACAGACTCGGAGGATCGCTCTCCGATTGTTATTCGAGCTATAAACGATGAAATAATCATCGAGCCCGTCTCTCTTACTATTAATTGCTAAAAAACAAAAAACCGTGCAAAATGCACGGTTTTTCTATTCTGGGGTGAGATATGGGATTCGAACCCACGGCCTCCAGGGCCACAACCTGGCGCTATAACCAGCTTAGCTAATCCCACCATAAATGGCGTGCCTTGAGGGACTCGAACCCCCGACCTACTGCTTAGAAGGCAGTTGCTCTATCCAGCTGAGCTAAAGGCACATGCTTGACAACGGCTTATATTATAGCAGAACATTTCGCTTTTGTCAATACTTTTTTAAACTTTTTATCAAAAAAACTTAAAAGCAACAATAATGGTTAATTTTTGACACAAACCAGCTTTACTCCCTCTATTGCAACGATGCTGAGAGTCTCTCCTGCCTCGAACACATCCTCGTCGTATGCCGACCTTGCAGACCATCCCTGACCATTAACCTTAACCTGACCACAGCCTGCGTAATTATCTACTCTTTCAACGACGACACAACGCTTACCAACAATTGTCTCGGGGTTGAATTCCTTATCCTGTGTATTTTTCCTTCCAAAAAGGGCCAAAATTCCCATGATGTACTCCATTTTCCTTTTTTTATATATTAACACAAAAACAGAGGATTGTCAATTCTTATTTTAAATAATATAGATATTTTATTTAAATTATTGTACTTCTGTTCAACATCTGCTTAAATTCTTCTATTTTTTTAAAAAAATACTTGACAAAAATAGAATTATATAGTAATATAAATCGTAGTTGCGATGCAACGCCAAAAAAGCAAAGGAGGGTGTTTATGTTTGAGACATTGAAAAGTTTCCTTGTAGAAGAGCTCCACGTTAATGCTGCAGATGTTACAATGGAAGCTGAATTGTCCGGCGACCTCGGTATCAATTCTCTTGAGCTTGCTGATCTCGTATACGTATGCGAGGAAAAGTTTAACCTTGAGATTGCCGATGAGGATCTTCATAACTTTACTACTGTTGGCGACGTAGTTCGTTATCTGGAAGAAAACGCAAAATAATTAATGTAAATATATCCTCGGGGGTGTCATGAAGACACCCCCGAAGCATATCTATTATAGTTTGAAGTAAACGAAGTATTCCCCTGTCGTTTCAATCAGATCAGGGTATTTATTGATTAGAAAGCTCGCCTCTTTCGTGGCGTTTACAAAGGATTCACCCGTGGCATAGAACTGAATGAGATTCTTTTGTTTAAGGCTCTTAACAATTCTTAACACACCGTCATAAAGACGCTCGATGGGATAATTGCTATCTTCATTCGGTTTTATATCAAATCTGACAAGCTCGCAGCCATCTGCACGTGCCGCCGCCACCTCGAACAGTATTTCGGTGTGCGCCGCATCATTGCTTGTTGATTTTAAATCTATCCTTTTAATAATCATATCATAGCTCCAAATTAATTTGAGTATATTGTAGCATAAAGAAACAAAAAAGTAAAGACTTTACGGAGATTAATTATGACAAAACTTCTTGGTAGGTTATTTATCAAAAACTACGAAAATACAACCGACCCGAGTGTACGAAAGGCATACGGTACACTTTCAAGCGTGGTTGGAATTATCATAAACCTTATTCTCGCTATTTTTAAACTACTGTGCGGTATCCTTTCAAACTCGGTTTCAATAATGGCGGACGCCTTTAATAATCTTTCCGACTCAGGAACCGCCGTGATTACCCTGATAAGCTTCAAGATCTCCTCCCGTCCCGCAGATAAGGAGCATCCCTTCGGTCACGCGAGAATGGAATATATTGCATCCATGATTGTTTCCTTTATTATAATGCTTGTGGGTGCCGAGCTACTGCTTGACTCCGGAAAGACACTTCTTGGCCTTTCTGACAAAAAGGAAACTACAGTTACAACGCTGACAATAGTGATTCTTGCTGCATCAATAATAGTAAAGCTACTTCTCGCTCTCTTTTATCGTAGTATAGGAAAAACCATTGATTCAAGCGTTGTTCTTGCGGCATCTGCCGACTCCTTCAGTGACTCCTTCTCTACACTTGCGGTTCTCGCCTCCTCTGTTGTAATTAAGTTTACAGCTTGGCATGTGATCGACGCAATAATGGGAATTATCGTTTCTATACCGATAATTATAGCAGGCTTTAAGATACTCAATGAAACCAAGGACGTTCTTCTTGGAGAAGCGCCTGTTGACGAAACTGTACGTGATATTGAAAGAATTATCAAGGATTTTCCCGACATAATAGGCACCCACGACCTTATGGTACATAATTACGGTCCATCTAATTTTGTGGCATCCTTCCACGCAGAGGTTGATGGCAAACAGGATATTTATTATCTCCACGATATGATCGACAACGTTGAGCGAAGGATATGCGAGGAGCTGAAGATCCTTTGTACAATTCATATGGATCCTGTCGTGACCGACGACGAAAACGTTAATGAACTGAAAACATTCCTTATCGATACCATGAGATCGGAAGGATTAGACTTCCCTATTCATGATTTCAGAACTGTAATAGGTCAAACACACACAAACATGATTTTTGACGTTGTGCTACCATTCGACAGTAAAATTTCTGAAGAGGAGCTCAAGCTCGCCATATCAAACGCTGTAATTAAAAGACGTGATTATTGCTATTGCGTAATTACAGTTGATCGAGGATAAAAGATAGAGCATTCCGCAAGGAATGCTCTATCTGCCTTTATTTATCTACTCTATTTAAAGTTTTTCCGCTATTGAACGCCTCGATATTGTCAGCAATAATGCCGATGCATCGTGCCCTTGCCTCATAAGATCCCCAGGCAGCATGAGGGGTGAGAATAACGTTATCACGATCTTTGATAGCGAAATAAGGGTGTTCCTTGCTAAAGGGCTCAACGGAGTATACATCGCAGCCAAACCCAGCAATTCTTCCCTCTTCAACCGCTGCTGCAACCGCGGATTCATCTAAGACTGCACCTCTGGCTTCATTAACAAGGATAACCGACGGCTTCATCAGTGCAATTCTGGACTCATTAATAAGATTTCTTGACTCATCGTTCAGAGGACAATGAATGGTAATAATATCGCTTTCCCGACACAGAGTATCAATATCAACGACCGTAGCATCGATAACCGGGGTGCGCTTGTTTACAATAACCCTCGCCCCAAAGGCCTCAGCAACGCGTCCAACGGCACGGCCAATATTTCCGTATCCAACAATCCCCCAGGTTTTACCGCATAAATCGTGGTAAACGGGCGTAAGCCTGTTAGGCGTATTACCCGACGAGTACTCGCCGCTTTTAACAAAATCCCTGTACTCGATCAAATGCGACGTCAATGCTAAAACTGTTGATATTGTAAACAGTGCAACGCTGTCGGTTGAATATCCCGGCACATTGCATACGCCGATTCCGAGCTTACGTGCCGCTGCAACGTCAATATTATCGTAGCCCGTAGCGAATACGCATACGAGCTTCAGGCTATGCGATGACTCCATCAATTCTCTTGTAACTTTAATTTTATTAATGATGATAACATCTGCATCCTTGGCTCTTGCTATTGCTTCGCTCGGCGTGCTGCTATCGTAGAAAACAACCTCTCCGAATTTATCCAATACGGAAAATGGTGTATCCTCTCCTAATGACTGTTTATCAAGAATTACAATTTTCATAACCGTACCCACATTTTTTCTTTAATTATATCGCAAAAACCCTTTTTAGTCAACTTTTTTCCTACAATTATTAATAAAAAAATATTTTATTAAAATATTAATAAAAACTATTGACAAAAAACAAATTATGTGTTACAATACATTTACCTCTGTCGGAGGGCTTTTTTTGTGCGCAAATTTGGGACTAGCGCATACTTCGACATTGAGGGAGGTATTCAACGGGCAAAGCCCGAATTCTATTAGGAGGTGCCGAAAAAACTATGAGAGTCAAAGTTACACTCGCCTGCACTGAATGCAAGCAAAGAAATTATGACACAAAGAAAAACAAGAAGAACGATCCGGACAGACTTGAAATGAAAAAGCACTGCCGTTTCTGCCGTAAGCACACGTTGCATAAGGAAACCAAATAATTTTTGAGAGGAATAAATAATGGCAGACAAGAACATTAACGCAAACGACAACAAAGAAGTTGTTGCTAAGTCTACCAAGTCTCAGGAGAAGAAGCCCAACGCATTCAAAACCTTAGCAAACAAGCTCGTTAAGTTCCTTAAGGATACTAGGGGTGAGCTCAAGAAGGTTGTTTGGACTTCCAAGACTGAAGTTTGGAAAAGCTTCCAGCTCGTTATCGCAACCGTCGTGGCAGTAAGCGTTGCTATTGCAGTAATTGATTACGTTTCTTCTTTAGTCATCAACACTATAGCAGGTCTTATCGGCTAAGAGGTTAGCCATGAGTAATATTAACGAAAAAAACCAGGGTCCCAGATGGTATGTTGCTCACACTTATACGGGCTACGAAAATAAAGTAAAAGACAGCATCGAGAAAATTGTCGAGAACCGTGGTCTTGGCCACCTTATCTACGACATTAAGGTTCCTGCAGTTAAGGAAAACGTCCTTGACGAGAACGGAAAGCCTGTTCTTGATAAGAACGGTGAGGAGAAAATTGTTGAAACAAAGCTCTTCCCCAGCTATGTCTTTGTAAAAATGACCATGAATGACGAGTCCTGGCATGTTGTAAGAAACATCACAGGCGTAACGGGCTTTGTAGGTCCCGGGTCAGAGCCTACTCCCCTTACCGACGAAGAGGTCGAGATGTTCCAGGTTGAGATTATCACCGAGGAATTCAAGTACAATCTCGGCGACAAGGTTAAGGTGGTATCGGGTATCTTTGAAGGATACTCGGGTATTATTCAGGAGATCAGCGAGGACAAGAAGTCTCTTACAATCCTTGCAGCTACTGAAAGACGTGACATCTCTATTATGGTAGAGACAAAGGACGTCACTGTTGCGGACTAATTCCGCATAATGCTTCTATATTGAAGCGAATCGTGGGAGGGAGAAAAATTTTGAATTCTCCCGTCTAAATTACCACATTTGGAGGTTTATTAAATTATGGCAAAGAAAATTATGGGTTACATTAAGCTGCAGCTCCCTGCAGGCAAGGCTACACCCCAGCCCCCCGTTGGTCCCGCACTTGGTCAGTACGGTGTTTCCATCCCCAACTTCACTAAGGAGTTCAACGAGAGAACTAAGAACGACATCGGTCTTATCATCCCCGTTGTAATTACTGTATACGCAGACCGTTCCTTTACTTTCATCACCAAGACTCCCCCCGCAGCAGTTCTTATTAAGAAGGCTTGCGGCATTGAGACCGCTTCCGCTGTTCCTAACAAGACCAAGGTTGCAAAGCTCACCAAGGAGCAGGTTCGCAAGATTGCAGAAACCAAGATGCCTGACCTCAACGCTGCTTCTATCGAGGCTGCTATGAGCATGGTAGCAGGTACCGCTCGTTCTATGGGCGTTACCGTAGAAGAGTGATAGGAGGACATGAGTAATGGCTAAGTATGGAAAGAAGTATAATGCAAGCGCTCAGCTTGTAGATAAGTCCAAGCTCTATGACGTTAACGAGGCAATTGATCTCGTATGTCAGACCGCTAAGGCAAAGTTTGACGAGACTGTTGAGATCCACATCAGACTTGGTGTTGACTCCCGTCACGCTGACCAGCAGGTTAGAGGTGCTATCGTTCTCCCCAACGGTACCGGTAAGACTGTTAGAACCCTTGTATTCGCTCGTGGCGACAAGGCAGAGGCTGCTCTCGCAGCTGGCGCTGATTACGTAGGCGCTGAGGATATGGTACAGAAGATCACTACCGAGAACTGGTTCGACTTCGACGTTGTAATCGCTTCTCCTGACATGATGGGCGTTATCGGCCGTCTTGGTAAGGTGCTTGGTCCTAAGGGCCTTATGCCTAACCCCAAGGCTGGTACTGTTACTCCCGACGTTGCTAAGGCTGTTGTAGAGGCTAAGGCAGGTAAGATTGAGTACCGTCTTGACAAGACCAACATCATCCACTGCCCCATCGGTAAGGCATCCTTCGGCGTTGAGAAGCTCACCGAGAACTTCAACACTCTCGTTGGCGCTGTAATCAAGGCTAAGCCCGCTGCTGCAAAGGGCCAGTACATCAAGAGCTGTGTAGTTGCTACAACCATGGGCCCCGGCATCAAGGTTAACAACGCAAAGCTTGGTAACTAATATTCGGTTATAAATAAAAATGCGGATGCGATTGCATCCGCATTTTTTATAATAATAGCCACCGATTTTTCGGTGGCTATTATTAATTTTACTCCTCCGAATTAATAGTAACAACAGGAGTAGGATCGGTTGCCTCAGCATTACAGGAAAGAAGTGTAATGATATAACCAAAGGAAGCGTTAAGTGACTTGGTTCTCCATGTGGGAATTTTGTAGCAGGTAAATCCGCCAACAGTTACCTCTTCCCAAAGAGGAACGTAGGTCTTATTTCCGGAACCATCGGTAATTACTTCAAACTCATAATAGCTCTTATAATCAAGGAACTTCTCATAACCGGGCTGTCCCTCTTCCACCTTAAGAATATAGGTGTAAAGATTCTTTGTGTTATAAGCGTTCCAGTAAATGAGATCCATGGTAGCTCCACCCATGCCAGGGTTAGTTCCAACGGGATCATCGAAATATGTAGACATCTTATCAAGGATGGTCGCCGCATCGGCAAAGCTTATAAGGTTCTCGTTAATGAAGAACTGAAGGGGAGATCCCATGATAGAATCATTGATAGCGCCTGCGATATTATCCAGGTGTGTATCAGCAGAAAGAATGGAGAAAATACCGGTTCTCTGATCCTCGGGGACGATATCACCAACAGTAAGATCACCGTAAAGATTACCAAGATTGCCTATGTTACGATCAGAAACAACAGCCATAAGACCAGTTACTTCCTTTTCTGTTCCGTCGCCATTATCCTGATACCACTTACCATCTCTCTCGGAATAACCAAGGAGTTCACCGATTTTAGCGGTGTTTATCTTATCATCAACAGTATCAAGCGTGCAATCGGCAAATACAGCCATAATACCGGTTACCTCAGAGTTAGAACCGTCATACCACGTATCGTTCTCCTCGTTATAATGATAGCCAAGAATATCTGCAAGAGTAATATCACCATGGAGAATGTTGTTTGTGTTAATCTTACCGGTAACGAAATCGTTAAGCGAGAAGTCTGCGATAAGCTCCTCAAGCGCACTAATACGAACGCCCTCGGGAGTTACCCAATAGGATGCAGGATCATTAGGATCGCCGCCGGGAGTTCCGTCAGAATTCATACATTCATACTTCTCAACAGTACCAATGAAAACGTTGCTGAGAACGGCATTAACGCCTTCCATGCTAAAGAGCTTCTTGAGAGGCATATTCATCGCCTCATCGGTCATTATAAGATCGAGCTTCTCATGGAAAATAATGCCGTAACGGGACTTGAGAAGATTGAGAGTAAGGTCGTCGCCAAATGTCTGAAGCTCCTTAATCTCATTATAAAGTTCAATGCCATTAAGGTCAAGAATATCAACCTCTGCATCAGGACTCAAGAATTTTTCATCGGGAATGTTTACAAGATTAGTGTTCTCAAGATCTCTAAGTGAGTAGGAAGCAACGACGGCTGCAGGAATTCCTAGAAAGAGACCGGTAGCAAGACCGAAGCCCATGCAGAACACTATTGCAAAAGCAATAAGACGTGAAAGTCCAAACATAATACTGTATCCTTTCGAGCGTATAATTTAACAAATATATTATACCATTTATTTATAAAATTTGCAATATATATTTTAAAAATTTTTAATATTTTTGAGGAGACGAATTGTTTCAAAAGCGGAAGATAAAAGAAGGCAGAAAAGGTGCGGTATAACACCGCACCTTTTTAATGTTTTTATTATTTTATGCCTGTTCTCTCTTTGCCTCAGCAATTACCTTTTCAGCGATGGAGGCAGGAACCTCATCGTATCTGATAAAGTCAAAGTCAAATCTTCCTCTACCCTGAGTGGAAGCACGGAGAGAAATAACGTAATCGGTCATTTCAGAGAAAGGTACCTCTGCAAGAACAACCTGAGTACCATCCTCGGCAGGATCAATACCCATTACTCTACCGCGGCGCTTGTTAAGGTCGCCCATAACGTCGCCGACGTAATTATCGGGAACGTAAACCTTGAGCTCGCCAACAGGCTCAAGAAGCACGGGATTTGCCTGAGGAAGGCCGTCACGGTATGCAATACCTGCAGCGAGCTTGAAGGAAATCTCGTTAGAGTCAACGTCGTGATAGGAACCGTCGTAAAGGTTAGCTGCAAGATGAACTACGGGATATCCTGCAAGAACACCCTTCTGCATCGCGTCCTTAAGTCCCTGCTCTACTGCGGGGAAGAAGTTTCTGGGAACTGCTCCGCCGAATACTGTCTCAGTGAATGTAAGACCCTCTGCCTCGCCGGGAGAGAATGTGATCTTAACGTGACCGTACTGACCTGAACCACCCGACTGCTTCTTGTGCTTACCTTCAACGTCGACCTTCTTCTTGATAGTCTCACGATAAGCAATCTTAGGCTTGGTAAGCTCAACGTTTGCACCAAATCTGTTCTTAAGCTTAGAAACTACGATATCAAGGTGAATATCACCGAGACCTGCAATGGTAAGCTGCTTGGTCTCAGAGTTGTTAACGTACTTGAGGGATCTGTCCTCCTCAAGGAGTCTTGCAATACCCGAGGAGATTCTATCCTCATCACCCTTTGCCATAGGCTTGATAGCCATATTGAAGTAGGGTCTGGGATAGGAGATGGGAGCATACTTGATTTCCTTACCTGTTGTAAGAGTGTCGTTTGTATTAGTGCCGGAAAGCTTAGCAACAACACCGATATCACCGCATGCAAGCTCGTCAACGTCGATCTGCTTCTTACCTCTGAGCATGAAGATCTTATTGAACTTTTCGCTTGCGCCGGAGGTTGTGTTCTTAAGAACCATATCCTTCTTGAGCTCGCCGTTCATAACCTTGAAGAAGGACATCTTACCAACGAAGGGATCGGCGATAGTCTTAAATACGAAGATAGCAGTCTCGGAGGACTCGGGATCGATAGCAACCTCGGAAAGATTGCCCTCATCGTCAACCAGGTGTTCTACCTTACGTGCGGTAGGTCTGGGGAAGGACTCAGCAATAGTATCAAGGAAGGTCTTGATACCCCAGTTCTTCAGCGCTGCACCGCAGAATACGGGGACGATGTCACCGCTGATGATGCCGTTATGAATAGCCTCAAGTGCCTCGTCACGGGAGATGGGCTCTTCGTTGAAGAACTTATCCATAAGATCGTCGCTTGTCTGAGCAATAGCCTCGAGAAGCATTGCGTGGTACTCCTCGCAAACATCCTTGAACTTCTCGGGAATAGAGCTGCGAGCATACTCACCGGTAGCCTTCTCGAAGGTGTAAACACACATCTCAACGAGGTTTGCAAAACCGATAACGTCGGGACCGTCGATGATAGGAATCTGAACGGGACAAACGTTTACGCCATATTTTTCACGGATAGCACCAAATACCTTGTGGAATCTGGCTTCACCGTCATCAAATCTATTAATAAAGAATGCCTTGGGAATGCCTGCCTGAGAAGCAAGATTCCAAGCAAGCTCGGTACCAACCTCGATGCCCGCCTTACCGTCAACAACGATAATAGCTGCGTCAGCCGCTCTTACACACTGTCTAGCCTCAGCCTCAAAATCAAAGAAGCCGGGAGTGTCAAGAATATTGATCTTTGCACCGTTCCAAAGAAGGGGTGCAGACGCTGCAGAAATTGAATAACCTCTCTTGATTTCCTCAGGATCGTAGTCACAGATTGTGTTTCCGTCTGCAATATTACCAAGACGGTCGGTCAGTCTGGAGATGTAGAGCATGGACTCTGCAAGCGAGGTCTTTCCTCCTCCGCTGTGTCCGAGCAGTGCTACGTTACGTATGCTTTTTGTGTAAACCTTTTCCATAATAAGAGGTTCTCCTTGTATAAAAATTTGCTGTAATGCGATAAAATCGCTATAACATCTATTTCATTATACAATATTTATTTTACTTTTTCAAGAAGTATAAATCAACTATTTGCCCTACTAATGTAGAAAAAAGCGGCATTCTTTTGTGCAAAAGCAACAAATAATACCGCTTTTTATCTGATTTTGATAATTTTTTGCTCTAGTTTGCGCTCTTTTCCTTCATATGTATGAGAACCTCATAAATATTCGAAACTCCGCAAAGCTCAACGCCCGAGGGGACCTTCAAGGCTTTGTTTATATTCTTCTTCGGTAGAATAATTTTTGTGAAGCCAAGTCTAATGGCCTCCTTGACACGGTAATCTATATGAGACACTGCCCTAACCTCTCCGGAAAGTCCAAGCTCTCCAAAAGCAATAAGGTCATCGGGAATCACCTTGTCTGTAATACCGCTGATAAGAGCCATAGCAATAGAAAGGTCGGCGCTAGGTTCGTCAAGGCGAATGCCGCCCGCAACGTTGAGATATACGTCATTTTCATAGAATCTGAGTCCCATTCGTTTTTCAAGTACGGCAATCAAAAGGCACATTCTGTTATAATCGAAACCGTCCGAGGTGCGCTTTCCGGTTGCATATACCGATTTAGCAACAAGTGACTGGATCTCGGATATTATCGGACGGGTTCCCTGCATCACACAGCCTGCACAAGAGCCGCTGGTGTTCTTGGGGCGTTCTGCCATAACAACTTCGCTGGGGTTAGGAATTTCAACAAGCCCCTTATCGCCCATTTCAAAAACACCAATTTCATTAGTAGAGCCGAACCTGTTTTTAATGGCACGGATTATCCTGTAAGAATTTGTGCGCTCTCCTTCAAAATAAAGAACGGCGTCAACCATATGCTCGAGAATCTTAGGGCCCGAGATTCCGCCCTCCTTATTGACGTGACCAACGAGAAATACCGCCGCACCGTATGTCTTACCATAGTTGATGAAGGACATCGCCCCCTCCCTCACCTGAGTGATACTGCCGGGTGCAGAGGTATAATTCATACTTGAAAGCGTCTGTACCGAGTCAATGATAATAACGTCGGGAGATATTCTGCGGCACTCGTCAAGTATAGCATCCGTATCGGTCTCGCAAAGCAGATAAATAGACTCACCATTAATGCCAAGTCTCTCTGCGCGAAGTTTAAGTTGTCCTTTCGATTCCTCTCCTGAAACGTAGAGGACCTTTCTCGACTTTCCAAGCTCCGAACAGATCTGCAGCAAAAGCGTAGACTTACCGATTCCGGGCTCACCAGATAAGAGTACCGCCGAGCTATCTACAAGGCCGCCTCCAAGCACACGGTCAAGCTCGCCCATACCCGTTTTTGTACGAAGATATTTGGGAAGCTCCAGCTCGGAGAATTTCTCGGCTTTATTTACAACAGATGCATTTCTGCCACGATTTAAAGTGCTTTTTTGGATTTTTTCAACAACTGTTTCTTCATCAAATGAGTTCCAACTTTGGCAATCCGGACACTTGCCGAGCCACTTTGGGTGGGTATATCCACACTCACGGCAAACAAAAACGATCTTTTCACCCTTCATTTTTTATACATCCTTGGTAAAAATTTAATTTGTCTTTTCTTCTATATATTCTATAATACCACAAACGATCGAAAAAGACAATTCTTTTTGATATTCTTTTTCAGAAAGTTTTTCACATTCCACCTTGTTTGATAAAAATCCGCATTCGATCAACACAGAAGTTGGTTCTGATTTATCAAGAATATACATTCCTTTTCCTTCCTTTATTACCCTTTTGTTTTCCTTTTGCAAACCGTCTCTCACCGACGACTGTATCTTTTCTGCCAGCCCACGGCTTTCGTCATCATTCGAGGAATAGTAAACCTGAAGTCCCGAGTATTTACCGTCGCCAAATGAGTTCATATGTATGCTGACCAGAATAGAATCCGGATATTTGTTGGCCGCCTTGCATCTATTCTTTAAATCCGATATTTTCCGTATTCCCTTTATATTCTCTTCCTCGGTATATAACAGTCTATCATCGGTTCTCGTGTATACCACGACGTATCCACGTTCCTCAAGAAGCTCACCTATTTGTAATACCATTTGAAGATTCAGATCCTTTTCATACACTCCCGTAACGCCGACCGTTCCAGGATCCTCGCCACCGTGACCTGCGTCAAGTATTACAATTTTATCAAAAGGAATTGCGTCTGCGGAAATAAGGTGTAGATCCCGTCCGTAAATCCTAGTTACAACACCGATAGACGCAGCGACCAAAATTACGCAAATCAAGGAAACGCTTATCAGTGTTTTTGTTAATCTGCGCTTACATAAATCCAAAACTACAATTTTCATAAATACCTCCCTGCCTAGTTAACTATATGGCGTGATTTTGCTGCTTATTCCCCAAAATGTTTACAATTTATACATTTTTTCTTGCAAATATTTTGTATAATAGAATTAGACAAAATCTTTGGAGGAGTTTATGTCAACACTAAGGCTTAACAATGACAACGAAGAATTAAAAACCTTTCCCCGTTTTCTCCGAAGCTATGCCAATCATTTATCCGTAATTGAAGGAAAAAGCGAGAAGACAATATGCGAATATCTCCTTGATCTGCGTACCTTTTTCAGGTATACGATCATGATAGAAAACGATGAATTTCTGAGCGTTGATGAGCTTGAAAAAATCAGCATAAAGCATCTTACTATCGAGGATGCCGGCAGGGTTGATACACAGTTAATTATTGACTTCCTAGCCTACGCACGAAACGATAGGCAAAACAACTCATCTACGAGAAATCGCAAGCTCAGCGCCATAAAATCATTTTACAAGCACGCATACAACAAAAAGCATCTGATAAACAAAAATCCTGCAGCAGATATAGACGGCATAAGGGGCGCAAAAACTCTGTCAAAATTCCTGACTGTTGAGGAGGCAACAAATCTTCTCTCTACGGTATATTCCGACGTAGAATCAAAGACCAGAGTGAGAGATTACTCTATTATTGCCCTCTTTTTGAATACAGGAATGCGTCTTTCCGAGCTTTGCGGTCTAAATATTCAAAGCTTCGATCCCGAAATTACTTTTGTTAAGGTCCTTGGTAAAGGTAACAAGGAAAGAATTATTTATCTCAACACCGCCGCACGGGAAGCTGTTATGGATTATATGAAGATCCGCCTTGATCCCAGGTATATAAGAACCTCCGAGAGAGCCTTTTTCCTCAGCTCCAGACAGACCAGAATATCACCGAAAACGGTTCAATGGATGGTAAACAAATACCTTTCGCTGTCTGGGCTTGGTACAAAGGGATACTCGGTGCATAAGCTACGTCACACCGCCGCCACTCTTATGTATCAAAGCGGTCAGGTTGACATTCGAGTGCTGAAGGATATTCTCGGTCACGAACAGCTGAATACGACACAGATATACACTCACCTTGTCAGCAAAAACCTAGAGGAGGCCATGCAAAAAAATCCCCTTTCTGATTTCAGTGCCAAAAAACAGTAAACAGAATATTTATGAAAGAGCGATGTTTTTTCTTCGCTCTTTCTTTTTTATTTAAAAAAGTATTGACTTATTTTATATTTTTTGGTATAGTATATTTGGTGAAAATTGAATTTTTCATCGCTTTCCAAGTTAACAATTAAGGAAGGAGAGATTTGCGCTGACACGCAAATCAAGAATTCGCTTTGAACAAATACACAAAACCTACCTTCTGTAGTCTCCCCACAGCCGCAGAGCTTCGTGAGAGTCTACGTGGATCTGAAGCATCGGAAGCACGTGAGCAAATTTCGCTTATTTTCGATGCCGACACCTTCGTTGAGGTCAGCGCTTATACAAAGCGTGGTTTTTCCGATTTTATTTCGACCGAAAAAACCAACGAGTTTGAGGGTGTAATCTGTGGATACGGTGCCATTGACGGCAAGCTCGTTTTTGCATTCGTCGAGGATGCCTCCAGAATGGGAGGAGCGATCGACGACAGACATGCAAAAAAAATCTGCGACCTATATAAAATGGCTATCTCAAACGGAGCACCCGTTATAGGTATCTTTAACTCCAACGGAACCGACGTTTTTGAAGGAACCTCAGGTCTTGCCGCCTACGGAAGAATTATGTCTGCCATCACTCAGGCATCCGGTGTAATTCCCCAGATCGCATATATTGCAGGCAACTGTATAGGCACCTGTGCTGCGATCGCATCAATGTTTGATATCGTAATCAAGAGAGACAGCGCAGCCCTTTACGTCAGCTCCCCTGCCCTTACAGGCGAAAGCAACGCGCAGGACGCCATCGTTTCCTACTGTGGAACCCAGGAGCAGTGCGCAGGCTTTATTATCAGCCTGATTTCCTTCCTTCCCTCCAATTCCTCGGTCGGCCTTATTGCCTCCGAAATATGCACCGACAATCTTAACAGAAAGCTCGGAAATCTCAATTTTGGCGGTGAGGCGGTTGCTGTTGTTTCGGTGATTGCAGATAACAGCATGTTCCTTGAGTTAACTCACGATTACGCTCCCGGAGCAACGACCGCTTTTGCTACGATTGGTGGCGTAAAGTGCGGTATAGTTGCAACATCATTCTCCAAGGATGAGGGTCGTATAAACGTTGAATCTGCGAGAAAGATCTCAAGATTCGTTACCTTCTGTGACAGCTTTTCCCTTCCCGTGGTTACCCTCGTAGACTCTATGGGACTTGCCATTAACAAGAAAAACGAGGCAGTATTTGCTCCTGAGCTTGCAAAGCTTGGAATGGCATATGCGGCATCTCGCTGCCCTAAGGTAACGGTTATTCTCGGACACGCGATCGGAGCTTCCTTCGTTCTTCTCGGCTCTAAATCTCTTGGTGCCGATCTTGTATACGCAACCGAAGAATCCGAGATCGGCGCACTTAGTGCGGCAAGCGGTGTAGCATTCGCTTGGGATAAGTATATTACCGAGGATAAAACACGTGAGGATCTTATCAACGAGTGGAAGACCACCGTTTCTTCTCCCGTAAATGCCGCATCCAGTGGTGAAATTGACGATATCATCAGCATCAATGAATTGAGAGCAAGACTTTGCTCAGCCCTGCTTATGCTTTCGGCAAAGGGTGTTTCTGCCCACCTCGCATATCGCAAGGTTCTTCCCCTCTAATTAAGGAGGATATGTATGTTCGGTATAACTGATTTCACAAAGCCAATCGTTGATTTTTCAAACTTTGAAATTTCGCAGCTTGGTGATGCACTGATATTTGGCGGTGCTGTATTGCTGATTGGTATGGCTACGATATTCGTCATACTGTGTCTGCTTTGGCTGTGCTTGATTTTATTCAAAGTTTTCTTCCACGATCTTCCCGAAAAGCGTGCCAAAAAGCGCACTAACCTCGCAGCAATGGCTGTTGCAGAGAGCGAAGAAGAGACATCAGAAGCAGATGACGGCGAGATCATTGCAGTGCTTGCGGCAGCGATTGCAGCAGCCGAGAGCGAAGATAACGGTCTCAAATTCAGAGTAGTTTCCTTCAGAAGAGTTTAAGTTAATAATTGAAAGGGTTCACAAAGATGAAAAAATATAATATTACCGTAAATGGCACAACCTACGAGGTTATTGTTGAGGAGGTAGGCGCTCATAATGCGTCTCCCGCAGCTCCCGTTTATTCCGCACCTGCACCCGTAGCATCTCCCGCAGCACCTAAGGTTGCTCAGGCTATGGCGGGGGGCAGCAACAAAGTAATCGCACCCATGCCCGGAACTATTCTTGACGTAAAGGTTTCTCTTGGCCAGGTAGTAAAGAAGGGCGACGTTGTATGCGTACTTGAAGCTATGAAAATGGAGAACGACATTCCTGCACCCTGCGACGGTGTCATCGCATCCGTTAACGTGCAGAAGGGTTCATCCGTTGCGGCAAACGACATTCTTTTCACTATTAACTAACTTTCAGGAAAGATATAGGTGCTAATAAATGTTAGACGCTATCACTAATTTCCTCAGCTCTACGGGAATAGCAAAGATGTTCTCTGCTGATTCTGATACGATGTGGTGGCAGTATCTTGCGATGTACATTCTCATCGGAGGACTCTTCTATCTTGCAATAGTTAAGAAGTTTGAGCCCCTGCTGTTGATGCCAATTGCATTCGGTATGCTGCTTGCCAATCTTCCCGGCGCAGAGCTTATTCACCTTGAATATTTCTTCGACGATCACTACATAGCCGTTGAAGGCGGTAAATTCGTTGGTACGCTCGCAGTAAGCGTTCAGAATTTCGTCGATCAATTTTTGTTCGGTTACTCTGAATTATTCACTATGACCGAAAATTCATTTAACGTAAATATGCCCTTCATTACCGAAGGCGGTATCGACCCTGAAGTTGTCAAATCCGCATTCGATAGCTACGTTGGTGGTGCGGCATATCTTGATGCCGAGGGCTTTATTCACGTTAAGATGTCTACTATGATTAAAGAGGTTGTTAACCACGGTGGACTTGTTGATATTCTTTATTTAGGTGTTAAGCTCGGTGTATATCCCTCGCTCATCTTTATGGGTGTGGGTGCAATGACCGACTTCTCTCCACTTATTGCTAATCCGAAATCCCTGCTTATGGGTGCAGGTGCACAGTTTGGTGTGTTCGTTGCATTCTTTGCAGCGCTCTTTATGGGCTTTACTCCCATGGAAGCTGGTGCGATCGGCATTATCGGTGGCGCAGACGGCCCTACTGCAATTCTCGTCACAAAGGAAATGGCTCCCCACCTCCTCGGTGCTATTGCTATTGCGGCATACTCCTATATGGCTTTGATTCCTATTATTCAGCCGCCATTTATGAAGCTGATGACCACAGAATCCGAGCGAAAGATCAAAATGTCCAACCTTCGTCCCGTATCTCAGGTCGAAAAGGTCGTATTCCCCATCATCGTTACCGCAATCGTATGTCTCCTTGTTCCCGACGCAGCTCCCCTTGTCGGCTTCCTGATGCTCGGCAACCTGCTCAACGTTTCGGGTGTAGCTGATAGACTCTCCAAGACCGCACAAAACGAACTGATCAATATTATCACGATCTGTCTCGGTATTTCCGTCGGTGCAACAGCTAGCGCAGAAAACTTCCTCAGGCCCCAGACAATATTCATTATAATCCTCGGTCTTTGCGCATTTATTATTTCTACCGTCGGCGGTCTTACCGTTGGTAAGATCATGTGCAAGCTCACCGGTGGTAAGATCAATCCCCTTATCGGTTCTGCAGGTGTTTCTGCAGTGCCTATGGCGGCGAGAGTAGCCCAGGACGTTGGAAGAAAATATGATCCCTCTAACTTCTTGCTCATGCACGCTATGGGTCCCAACGTTGCCGGTGTTATCGGTTCTGCTGTTGCAGCAGGTGTATTCCTCAGCCTCCTGCGCTAAGGAAATTCTTTTGAAAGGATAATTAAGATGTCAAAAGTATTAATTACAGAAACAGTCCTCCGAGACGCTCATCAGTCCCTGGCTGCTACAAGAATGACAACAGAGGAAATGATTCCTATCCTCCATGATATGGATAAGGTTGGATATCACTCTCTCGAGGCATGGGGTGGAGCGACCTTTGACGCCTGCCTTCGTTTCCTTAACGAGGATCCCTGGGCGAGACTCAGAACTATCAAGGATCACGTTAAAAATACAAAGCTCCAGATGCTCTTCCGTGGACAGAACATTCTCGGCTACCGCCACTATGCAGACGACGTAGTTGAATATTTCGTTCAGAAGTCTATTGCAAACGGTATTGATATTATTCGTATTTTCGACGCCCTCAACGATCCCAGAAACCTTGAAACTGCTATTAAAGCAACCATAAGGGAAAAGGGACACGTTCAGGCGGCAATTTCCTACACCACGTCCCCCTTCCACACAAACGACGGATTTGCAAGATACGCAAAGCAGCTTGAGGAGATGGGCGCAAATTCCATTTGTATTAAGGATATGTCCGGTCTTCTCAAGCCCTACGAAGCATATCAGCTTGTTAAAACCATTAAGAATAGCGTTTCCGTACCCGTTCACCTTCATACCCACTACACCGCAGGTCTTGGCTCTATGACTCTCCTGAAGGCAATAGAGGCGGGCATTGACGGCGTTGATACCGCAATATCACCTCTTGCAATGGGTACGTCTCATACTCCCACCGAATCCCTCGTTGCAACTCTTCAGGGTACCCCCTACGATACGGGTCTTGAGCTTGAAAAGCTTGACCTTGTTGCTAAGCACTTCAATGAGATCCGTGAAAGATACCTTGCCGAGGGACTTATCGATCCCAAGGTTCTTAAGGTTGACGTAAACGCACTTCGTTACCAGGTTCCCGGCGGAATGCTCTCAAACCTCATCAGTCAGCTGAAGCTTGCAGGCAAGTCTGACAAGCTTGATGCGGTTCTTGAAGAGGTTGCACACGTCAGAGCAGATGCAGGCTTCCCTCCCCTCGTTACCCCCACCTCCCAGATTGTAGGTACTCAGGCGGTAAACAACGTCCTCTTCGCAAACGAGGGTCGTTACTCCAGAGTGACCAAGGAGTTCAAGGGTCTTATCCGTGGTGAGTACGGCAAGTGTCCTGCACAGATTTCCGAGGACTTCAAGAGAAGAATTATCGGCGACGACGATATCATCGATTACAGACCTGCAGACAAGATTGCGCCCGAGATCGACTCGCTCCGTCAGCGTGTAGCTCCATACAGCGAGCAGGACGAGGATCTTCTCTCCCTCGCACTCTTCGAACAGGTTGCTATCAAGTACTTCGACTGGAGAAAACAGCAGAAATACAAGCTCGATGCTAACGCCGATTCTAAGAATGGTATTCATTCAATTTAATCAATAAATATAAAAAACTGCCGAATAAAATTCGGCAGTTTTATTTTTTTAATTATCTTCGGGATTTCTGTCGAAGAGGTCCTTGAGCTCCTCCTCGCTAAGCATTTCACCGCTTGCAAACTTCTTTTCAAGCTCCTCACGGCGAAGCTTTTCTTCCTCCTCCGCCTTGCGGTTATTTTCGTGAGCAACGTCATTTTCCTCGTCGCTCTGCTTCTGCTTGCGGAATGCAATATCCTCGATATCCTCAATCGTGGGATTTTCAAGCTCCATAGCAGCCTTAAACTGTTCCTCGTCCATAGACTCGTTCTTCAGAAGGAACTCCGCTACGAAATGAAGCTTATCAATATGCTCTGTAAGAATGCTCTCGCAACGCTTATAGGAATCGGTGATAATACGTCTGACCTCTTCGTCAATAAGCTTTGCTGTATCCTCGGAATAGTCGGGAGATGCAGAGAAATCCCTGCCAAGGAACACCTCGTCGTGAGCACCGGAATTACCGTAAAGGACAGGTCCGAGAATATCACTCATACCGTACTTGGTAACCATCGCCCTGGCCCTTGCGGTAGCCTGCTTGATGTCGTTGGAAGCGCCTGTGGAAATATCCTCGAGAATAAGCTGCTCGGCAACACGTCCACCCATTCCGTACACGATATCGTCAAGCATCTGACCCTTGGTCATTCCCATTCTGTCCTCGGTAGGAACGCTTACGGTTACACCGCCCGCATTACCTGCAGGAATAATTGTGATATGCTTAACGGGATTAGTATGCTTACAATAATAAGAAGCAACTGCGTGACCAGCCTCGTGATAAGCACAAAGCTTGTTATCCGCTTCTGTTCTGACCTTCGTCTTTTTCTGAGGTCCAAGGAGAAGCTTCATATAGGACTCTTCAATATCTATCATACCGATAAGAGCCTTGTTTTTCTTTGCAGCGCGAAGTGCCGCTTCGTTCATAAGATTAGCAAGCTCTGCGCCGGTAAATCCAATAGTAGTCTGTGCAATCTTGCTGAGATCAACAGTCTCCTCGAGGGGTTTATTTCTGCAATGGATCTTCAGAATTGCCTCTCTTCCCTTCATATCGGGATAATTTACTGTAACCTGTCTGTCAAATCGTCCGGGACGGAGAAGCGCAGGGTCAAGAATGTCAGGACGGTTTGTAGCGGCAAGAACGATAACGCCCGAGCTTGTTCCAAAGCCGTCCATCTCAACGAGAAGCTGGTTGAGAGTTTGTTCTCTCTCGTCGTGTCCACCGCCAAGGCCCGCACCTCTGTGTCGACCAACAGCGTCTATCTCGTCGATAAAGATGATGCTGGCAGGGGTTTTTCTCGCATTATTGAAAAGATCTCTTACACGGGACGCTCCGACACCAACATACATTTCAAGGAAATCAGAACCCGAAATTGAGAAGAAAGGAACTCCTGCCTCGCCTGCAACAGCCTTTGCAAGAAGAGTTTTACCAGTACCGGGAGGGCCTACAAGCAGAACGCCCCTGGGCATTCTTGCGCCAAGCTTCAGGAACTTCTGTGGATCCTTCAGGAACTGAACGATTTCCTCAAGCTCCGCCTTCTCCTCATCTGCACCTGCAACGTCGGCAAACTTCACGTCGTTCTTGTCGCCGATTATCATCTTTGCAGTAGATTTTCCAAAGGAATTCATTTTACCAATACCGCCGTCGGCGCCAGCACGTCTGAACATAAATATGAACAGACCGACTGTAAGCAAACCAATAACGGCGTAAGGAATTAACGCCTGCCAGAATGCAGAGTTGGAGTATTTGAAATCATACTCCTTCAGATTTGTCATGCTGCCGCTATCGACAATAGACATAATCTTCTTTATCTGAAGCTCATAACTGAAATTATAGCTATGATTCTCTACTTTTGGCTCACCCTTGTCGTTTACGGCAAATGTGTAACTGCCATCCTCGTTCTTTGTTGCAACGTAGGCATTTAGTGTAATCTTGCCGTTATCGTCAACAACGAAGTCACGTACCAGATCCTCCTCGAACAGGTCGACGAGCTCGCTGTAGGTGAATTTATCCTTGTTCACTCTACCTTCCAGTACGGCGCTGAGGACAAGAACCACGCTTATGATCAGTATAAGCGAAATTATGCTTTTTAAATTAGCCTTCATTAAGTATCTTCCACGCCTTTCTTAGAAACCATTAATAATTATTTTAATCAAAAGATGCGACAATTAAACTCGAAATAATATACTATTTCTTCTCTGCCAAAACGGCATACAGTTCGCATCTTTCTTCCCTAGGTACACCGTCATCACGAACGGCAAGCCCAGGAACCCATACCACGCCTTTGCTATCGCATAACAGCGGCATAGTTCTTCTCAACGATAATGGGATTTTCTTATCGCAAAATAGCTTTTTTACTTTATGCGTCATACCGCCGTAATAGACGGTATCACCATCCTTTTTGGGACGAAGGTACAAGCTACCGTCTATTATAGCAGAAGACAGATTTGCTTGTATTGAATTTTTGTAAACATTTGAAGAAATTTCTTCATTTTTATTTGACGTAAGAATAAAATCAGCATTAAATTGAGGAACAAAAGTAGATTCTTCAAGAATCTCAATTCTGTAATCTACGTCCTCATCAATTACATCGACGCTACATACTCCACGCTCGCAAATAAATTTTTTATCGCCGAACAACGAGTAGACGAAGTTATCCTTATCAAGCAGATCATATATATCATGAGCAACCGAAGAGGAAAGATAACCTGCATCATAACCCGACATCAAGGTCAAAACCCTGACAAAGAGGGCAAAATGAAGAGACGCAAGGTCGGAGTTTGTGATTTTTTCTTTGGATCTGATAAAATCGGCCGCCATCTGAGAAATAAACTCGTCATCACTTCTGAGATTTTCCGAAAAACGAGAAATCATTTTCTCAGGCTCTGGAGTAAGCTTTTCAAGGCTTGGAACAATGGCGTGACGGACGAGATTACGTGAATATTCATCGGAAAGATTGGTGCTATCCGTTACGTAAGGAAGACCTGTATTGTCAAGCACGGACAATATCTCTTTTTTTGAAACCCCGATAAGAGGTCTTATGATATTATCTCTGACCGGTCTAATGCCCGATGCTCCACGAGCCCCACTTCCACGAAGAATATTGAAAAGAACAGTCTCACAGTTATCACTCATATTGTGTGCAACCGCAATCGCTGATAAATCATTTCTGCCCTGGATTATATCTCCAAAAATGGAATATCTAGCCTCTCGTGCTGCCTGTTCAACTCCAATATTCCTGTTAGCAGCTATGCTGGGAACATCACGTTTTTCACAGATAAACTCAATCCCAAGCTTTTGGCAAAGCTCACGACAGAAATTCTCGTCGGCATCTGCCTCCTCACCGCGAATCGAGTGATTGACGTGCACGGCGGTAAGCCTAAAATCCTTGCCGATTCTATTTCTGTATTCAACGAGCAGGCACAGAAGCATCACAGAATCTGCTCCACCCGAAAGGCCGAGAAGAACGCCCTGCTCTATCATTTTATCCATTCCGCAGTCAAGAATGCACTTCTCTGCTTTGCGGTAGATATCCGCACCGACTCCGCAAAACATATCGGAGATTCGGTCGGAATTAATTTTTAGCATAATCATCCTCAAGAGTACGGAATTTGGTGAACTGTCCAATCCATCCCATCTTAACGTTGCCGACAGATCCGTGTCTGTTTTTGGCAATAATAACCTCTGCGGTATTTGCACTATCTGCTTCCTCGGGTGAGGTATCGGCACCACTGATATCCTTGTAGTACTCATCTCTGTAAAGGAAGAGAACGATATCAGCATCCTGCTCGATAGAACCGGAATCACGAAGATCGGCAAGAGTAGGACGCTTACCTGCGCCGGGTCTGGATTCTGTACCACGGTTAAGCTGAGCGCAAACAACAAAGGGTACGCCAAAGTCCTTCGCCATGATCTTCAGATTACGAGAAATCTCGCCAACCTGCTGTGCACGGTTATCACTATTAGATGTGGTCTGCATAAGACCGATATAGTCTACGACCACAAGTCCGAGATTTGGGAGACGCCTTAACTTAGACTTCATCTCGGTAGTAGTAAGTGCGGAGGTATCGTCAACGTAGATCTCGCATCCCGAGAGAGATGCAATTACGTCGGCAATATTATCCCAATCCTCGTTTTTCAGCTGGCCGGTACGCATACTGTGCGAGTCGACCATCGCTTCACTGGAAAGAATTCTCGATGCAAGCTGCTCGCCCGACATCTCGAGGGAGAAAATTGCAACGGATTTTTTGGAATTCCTTGCAACGTTGGTTGCAATGTTAAGCGCAAATGAGGTTTTACCCATACCGGGACGTGCGCCGACGATAATAAGGTCGCCCTTACCCATCTGCACCAGCATTCTGTCAAGGCCGGAAAATCCGGTCTTCGATCCAGAAACAGCGCCTTTTGTTTCAGAAAGGATCTCCATATCACGGTAAACGTTCTGAAGCACGTCACGGATATGCCTGAACTCCTTTGAATCTTTGTTATGAGAAATATCAAAAATCTTCTGCTCTGCACTGTCAACGACGGTGCGAACGTCGGATTCATTGTATGCATCCTCGTTAATCTCGTTGCATACGCTGATAAGCTTTCTTAAGGTGGCTTTATCCTTTACGATACGGGCATAATCCTTTACGTTTGCGGCGGATGGAACCGACTCGGCAATAAGTGTGATATACTGAATACCGCCGGCCTCATCTCGATCGCCGTTCTCAACCAATGCGTTAACAAGGGTAACTACGTCAATGGTTTTGTTCTTGCTATACATGGAAAGAAGTGCGCTGAAAATATGCTTATGCTCGTCGAGGTAGAAATCCTCGGTATTAATCATTCCGCCAATCTTATCGAAAGAATCAGGACTGACAATTATAGATCCCAGCAAAGCCTGTTCCGCTTCTATGGAAACCGGCAACTGACGAATAATGCTTTGGTTGTCCATTTTTGTCTTTTCCTTTCAAAATTTAGAATTTAATCGTGAACGTGTACGACAAATTTCGCAACGATATCACCAAGGATCTTATACTGAACGTCATGCTTTCCGTACGCCTTGATAGTATCCTTCATAATGATCTTACGCTTATCAATGTCGCTGCCGATTCTGCGCTTGAGCTCCTCAGCAATATCCTTCGCAGTAACAGAACCGTAAAGACGACCGTCGGCACCGTGACCCATAACGATCTCGATCTCCACGTTGTTTATCTTCTCAGCAAGAGCCAAAGCAGCCTTTCTGTCCTCGTTGATTTTATACTGTCTTGCTTCCTCTTTATTTTTCAGCTCGTTAGTAGCCTTAGCATCGGCAGGAACTGCCTTTTTCTGAGGGAAAAGGAAATTTCTTGCGTATCCGTCGGATACTTCAACGATCTGATCCTTCTTACCCTGACCCTTAACGTCGCAAAGTAAAATAACCTTCATTTATTTTCTCCAATCTATGTTGTATGTTATACGGGATTTATCTCAAGATACTCATCTATACTCTTCTTCAGGGTTTCGAGGACCTCAACAATGGAATCCGAAACGACCTGAGCACCTGCGACGTCGAAATGACCGCCGCCACGGAGCTTTTCAAGAATAAGCTGAACGTTTATCTTGCCGGCAGAACGGCCGGAAATATGAATCTGCTCACCGATTCTTACAAGAGTGAACGCCGCCGCAACACCACGAAGGGTAAGCATCTTATCGGCTGCCTTAGAGGCAATTACTCTATAAGACTCATCGGTCTCTCCCTCGCAGCACGCAAGGGCGATCTGACCCTTGTACATGATGATCGAGGTATGGAAGCGTGCTTCCTTGGAAAGGTCCTCGGGAGCCGCCTTAAAGAGGTTGTATACGTCTGTTGGGTTGGCACCTGCACCACGAAGGTACTGGGCTGCACCAAAGGTACGTGTTCCTGTATTTCTGGTAAACTGCTTGGTATCAAGAAGAATACCCGAAAGAAGTATGTCTGCCTCCTCCTTGAGAAGGTTCTGAGAGCTTACTGCACTCTCAAGCATCTCGGATACAAGCTCACAGGTAGATGACGCCGAAGGCTCGATATAAGAGAGCTTTACGGTCTCAGCCGCCTTATCATTCTTTCTGTGGTGGTCAATAACAGCCACGCTTGCAGCCTTGGAGGCGATATCCGAGAACTGTGCTCTGGGAATGGTATTATGGTCAACAAGGACAACGAGGGTCTCTGGACCTATCAGGTCAAGACCTGCCGCATTATCAACGAACACCTGAGAATACATCTCTGTTCTCTGCATCATTTCAACGCATGGACGAAGGTTTCTGTCAGTAAGATCGACGGCAATATTAACCTTAATTCCGCAAAGCATGGCAAGTCTTGCAACACCAATAGATGCGCCAAAGGAATCGAAGTCACCGTATCTGTGACCCATTATAATGACGTTATCCGATCTTGACATCATAGCAGTCAACTGGTTAGCAAAGGATCTTGAACGAACGTTCGATCTCTTGTAAACCGTCTTGGTTCTACCGCCAAAGTAAACGGTTTCGTTCTCAGACTTATATACCGCCTGGTCACCGCCTCGCTGGAGGGCAAGATCTATGGCGTCTCTGGCATCAAGCTCACGGTCGTAAAGAGTTCCCTGTCTTCTGGATACGCCGATGGATACCGTGATGGACACGCCATCGCCTACTCTGGCATCACGGATACTATCGAGAATTTCAAACCTGTTTTCGATGCAATCGTCAAGATACATGGAATCGAAGAACATGATGTATTTATCGTTATCGTATGACTTGATAACGCCGTTCATAGATGCTGCCCAGGCCTTGAGCTTCTCCTCAATGCTTACGACTGCATCGGCAAACTTTTCGTGAACGTACTGAAGCACGTCTTCAATATTGTCTATTGCGATATAAGCAACAGCAACTCTCTCGTCGGCATATTTCTTTTCGAGGATCTGAAGCTCGGTAACGTCGGAAAGCATGGCAAGATAAAGGCCGTTACTCTTCTTAGAAACAACGAAGCCTTCAATACTGTAAATGTTATCACCAACGGTTACTCTGCACTCGCCCGTATCAACGTCTTCCATAGTGAAATTGAGCACGGTAGATATCTTCTCACCAATGTAATTGTTGTAAGAATCGAGAGCTGAACGCATTGCATCGTTGTACCAAAGAATGGTTCCGAGAAAATCAAAGATGATTATGGGAGACTTGGAATTTTTGAACACAAGACTTCCCTCCTCACCAAGCAATCCGTGGATACCGGGGGTTGGGTGAATTCTTGATTTAGCAATACGTCTGATACCAATAACGGCGATCTCAATCAGGTAAATAACGCCTACGATTATAGCTACAAAAATAGGCTCAACCAAGGGAAGAAGATCGCAGATTAACGTTGCCAGAGCTATATTCAGCACGCCGAAAGCGGCATACAATATCATATCCTGCCTTGAGGCATAGGGGATATGCATATTCTGATTATCCTTTTCGTTTTTCATAAGCGGATATCCTTTCTTATGATGTCAATTTATTGCTCTTCCTTGAACGAGAGCTCCCTGTTTTTTCTTATAGTAAAAAGCACGCCGAACATGGCTAAGAGGCCAAGTGCCATAGACATTGCAAGCAAAGTGATCACCAATAAAATGATAATCGATGTGGATGGTTTAAATTTGATGGAGAGCACGGTTGCCGCATAATTGAAGCCAACATACGCATAGACAACCATGAAAATATTGTAGAGGTTGCCGACGGCTATTCCAAGCACACCGTTGGACATAGACGTGAGAATACTAAGAACAACCAGAATAATATAGAAGTATGCGAAAACGTTGGACGTCATAAATCTCCAGCTAATAACGGGAGATTTATCCTCTGCAATCCTGCTGAATACTGCATCAAAGGTTTTCATCGAAATACCAACCAAAACGAAGCCAACGATGACTATATAGGAAATTACCATTGAAAGTTGTGCATCAAAGGCAGCGGCAACCATAGCTTCGGTGATCTCAATTCCTCTGACGGACATCATCATAGCGTATGCTTCGTAAGTGGTCTGAACGTAGAGCGTTCTTAATTCAGAGATGAATCCTTCATAATATGACAATACCTCAGCGAAATTCAAGGTGTTCAACTCAATAATGGGTATTAGTGCAAGATTTATAACGCTGAAAATTGCGCAAACCACGGTCAAGACGAATATTGCCTCCGACTTTTCTCTCCTCTTAACAAAAAAGGTGAAGAAAAGTACTGCAAATACGACGCTTTCAAGACCAACAAAGTTTAATCCAACCTTTAGTCCTATGGCGAGTGCGTTGATCAAAACCAGCAGCACCGAGGTAATGATGCCGATCCTTTTTTTACCACCGTCAAAAACAAATATCAGTGCGAGAAGTGCACCTGTAAAAGGAAGGAGCATATCTCCAACCAAAATTGATAGCACACCAAGAAGCAAACATAAAAGAGACAAAATTACGAGTGTCTTTTTTTGAGATAAAGAAGACTTTAATTTGATTTCCATATATGCTCCGTTCATAATTTTTCATAATATTATATCACATTATAATTATTTTGTAAAGATTTTTTTATAATTTTATTTTAAATAAACATTATTTTTATATTTTCTATTGAAAAAATTGCAAGAATAGTGTAAAATATATTTGTATAATTATGCCCAAAGGAAAGGAGGACAAAAATTTGCTAAACGGTAATACCCCCGTGTCAGCGCTTAACGGAGTTGGTAAAGTCAGAGCCAAGCAGCTTGAGAGACTAGGTATTCGCACCTTGAATGATCTCATCTACTTCTTCCCTCGTGCCTATGAAAAACGTGGTGACGTGCGTCCTCTTTCTCATTTTGAACCCGACAGACCTGCCTCGTATATACTAACGGTTGCAAAGGGCGTTACACAAAGCAATATCCGACGTGGGCTTACCCTATCGAAGTTCCGTGCTTTCGACGAAAGCGGTTCGGTGGAGATAACCTACTTTAACAGCCCCTTTATTAAGGACGTCTTCCAGATTGGGTCTACGTTCAGATTTTGGGGTAAGGTTGAATTAAAAAAAGGCAAGCTTCAGATGACAAATCCGAAGCATGAGCCTTATGTGGAGGGTATTCCTCTGCCCGATTTTGTTCCCATTTATTCACTGACGGAGGGCATATCATCAAAGCAGATCGACAAGCTGGTCCATTCTGCCATAAACGATGTTCTGCCCGAGATTATCGATCCAATTCCTGATAATCTGCGTATTGATAACTCTCTCCCCACCCTTACTTTTGCTATAAAAAATGCGCATTTCCCCGAGAGCGAGGAGGCACTATTCTCGGCAAGAAAAAGGCTCGCTTTTGACGAAATGCTGCTCTTCGGTCTTGGCATTTCTCTTTCCGCAGCAAACAGAGACAGAGGCGAAGGAATCAAGCTGTCCCCCTGCTCTATGACCCCGTTCACATCTCTCCTTCCCTACGAGCTGACGTCGTCACAGAAGGCAGCTATAAACGACGTTTACCGTGATATGGTTCTTGGTACAGACGGCAAGATTTTGCCCATGGCAAGAATTATTGTTGGAGACGTTGGATGCGGTAAAACCGTCTGTGCTGCAGCTGCTGCATATATCACAGCGAAATCGGGATACCAAACTGCACTTATGGTACCAACCGAGATACTCGCAAGACAGCATTATACCGAGCTTTCCTCTATGCTGTCAAAGCTTGGTCTTCGTGTGGAGCTTTTGATTGGATCCACCTCCGCTAAGGAGAAAAAGCGCATCAGAGATGGATTAATAAGCGGAGATATTGATATTTGTGTGGGCACTCACGCTCTAATATCCGACGGAGTTGATTTTACCAAGCTGGGTCTTGTAATAACCGACGAACAGCACAGATTCGGTGTTAATCAGCGTGCTAAGCTCAAGGAAAAATCGGCCTCCGCCCACCTTCTCGTAATGAGCGCAACACCCATTCCCAGAACTCTGGCTCTCACCATGTACGGCGACCTGGATATTTCACGGATAACCGAGATGCCCAAAGGAAGGCAACGAGTCGATACATTTGTTGTAGACGAAAGTTACAGACAAAGACTTTACGATTTCATAAACAAGCAGATTGCTCTTGGAGGACAGTGCTATATCGTTTGCCCTTCGATCGAAGCAAACGAGGAAGACGGCTTCATTGTTGACCGCGAAACCGGCGAGGTAATCAGCGAAGGCTCTTTAAATCTCAAGAGCGCGGTTGATTTTGCCGGCGAGGTTCAAAAGGCTCTTCCCCACCTCAACGTCGGAGTGCTTCACGGAAAAATGAAATCGGGAGAAAAGGATGCTGTCATGGCAGAATTCGCCGCAGGCAACATTCACGTTCTCGTATCAACAACCGTTATTGAAGTTGGAGTTAACGTTCCAAACGCTTCGTTAATGATAGTTGAAAACGCTGAACGCTTTGGACTTTCACAGCTTCACCAGCTCCGCGGTCGAGTCGGCAGAGGTAAGAGGAAATCCTACTGCATTCTCGTATCCGATATAAAATCTCCGAAATCGAGAGAGAGACTCGAGGTAATGAGAACTACTTACGACGGATTTGAGATAGCCGAGAAGGATCTTCTTCTAAGAGGTCCGGGTGACTTCTTCTCTTCAGTTTCCGGTGATAATCTAAGGCAGAGTGGTGGTTTTGAGTTTAAATTCGCTTCAAGCTGCGATTCCTCCGAGCTTTTTGCAACGGCATTCTCGGCGGCAAAATCCATTATACAATCAGACCCCACGCTATCACTTCCCGTACATGAGGGGCTTCGCAGAGAGGTCGAAAGCAAAATCAAGGTTGAGTCATCAACCATCTCATAAACAGAAAGGCATACATTATGGCACAAAAACCCCTTGCGGATAGAATGAGGCCATCCTGCTTTGACGAAATCGCAGGTCAGGCACATCTTGTCGGAAATAATGGTATCCTAAGAAGGCTTACCGAAAACGGTAGAATTCCGAATATGATATTCTTTGGACCTCCCGGTACGGGTAAGACCACAGTTGCGAATATTATCGCTTCTGTTTCCGGCATGCAGCTTTACAAGCTTAACGCAACGAGCGCATCCCTTTCCGACGTTAAGGACGTACTTTCATCAACCGATAATATTTTCAGCGAAAACGGTACTCTTTTGTATCTCGATGAGATTCAGTATTTTAATAAAAAACAGCAACAGTCGCTTCTGGAATTTATGGAAAACGGACGCATTACTCTTATTGCTTCCACCACCGAGAACCCCTACTATTACGTTTACAACGCATTGCTGTCACGATCCTCGGTTTTTGAATTCAAGTCGGTAACGCCCGAGGATTGCATCCCCTCGCTATATCGTGCTCTTGAACTGTTAAACGGAGATTTCGGCACAAAAAAGCAGGCAGACCGGTCTGTGATGCTTACCATTGCTCGCGCCTGTGCCGGTGACGTCAGAATGAGCATTGGTGTTCTGGAAAATGCCTTCTATATCTCGGATGGAGAGATTACCCACGAAGCTGTCAGTGCACTTTTACCATCGGTATCCGGCCATTACGATCGAAACGGAGACGTGCACTACGACCTTCTCTCCTGCCTGCAGAAATCTATTCGCGGCTCTGATCCCGATGCAGCAATATTCTATCTTGCCAAGATCCTTGCATCAGGAGACCTGCTTTCCGCTTGTCGCAGAATTCTTGTAATTGCAAGCGAAGACATAGGATGCGCCTATCCCCAAGCGGCTTCGCTCGCCTATGCATGTACCGAAAGCGCTCGTGCACTTGGTCTGCCTGAGGCAGCAATTCCCCTTGCAAACATCGTAACAATTCTTGCTACAGCACCAAAATCAAATACCTCATATCTTGCATATCACGCCGCAAGCGAGGATATTGCAAAGGGGCTTGGACAGCAGGTGCCAAAGCATCTTCAAAGTCCTAATTTTGAAGGATACGTATACCCCCACGATTTTGAAAACGATTACGTTGCCCAGACCTATCTACCAAAGGATATTGGGAGCAAGAAGTATTACGTCTTCGGTCAGAACAAGACCGAGCAGGCGGCAAAGGCATACCACGACTATATCGTAAGCAACTGTCAAAACCGCAGAAAATAAGTAAACTTGACAAATTAATTCCTCTTTGATATAATATACACAAGATGAATGACATTGGAGGATTTTCCTATGATTTTCCATTTCATACTGAACCCAAAATCGGGTCGAAGTCCCCAGCAGAAGAAAATGGAAGGCGAGATAGTTGAAGCATGTCTCAAAAGACAGCTTAGCTACCGCATTTATTACACCACCAAGCCCAGAGATTCTATAAACTACATACAAAATATTCTCAGAGAATATCCCGACGAGCGCCATCGCTTCATTTGTGCAGGCGGAGACGGCACAATAAACGAAATTGCCAATAGCGCACCCGGTAACGATATGGTGGAATTTGGTGTTATCCCCAGCGGATCAGGAAATGATTTCGTTCGTAATTTCACAAATCGAAAAGCATTCCAGGATATTGACGCCCAAATTGACGGCGAAGCCCATTCCTACGATCTTATTAAATGCAACGATGATTACTGCGTTAATATGGTAAATATAGGATTCGATTGCTCGGTTGTTATTGAGGCGAATAAATTCCGTAAATTCAAGTTTATCTCTCCGGGTATTTCTTATATGCTTGGTGTGGTTGTCGGTTTCTTCTTCAGAAAGCTCAGAACCAGAATGAAGATCATTTTCGACGATGGCAAGATTATAGACGAGGATCTCGTGCTTACCGCTATCGGTAACGGCAAATTCTGCGGTGGTGGATTCCAGTGCTGCCCTCTTGCAAGCCTCAAGGACGGTCTTCTCGATATCTGTATTATTAAAAAAGTTACCAGACCCACCTTCCTTCAGCTTGTCGGTTCTTATAAGGCTGGCACCTTCCTGGTAAAGAAGAACGCACAGAAATTCTTCAGATACATACGCACAAATCATTTCCGCATGGAGTTTGAGAACGAGCAGTCTGTGTGCATCGACGGTGAGCTAACCTCGGCACGCAGCGTTGACTTTACAGTAATCCCCGGCGGCTTTAACTTCGTTCTTCCCAAGGGCGTTGAGATCAGCTATCCCGGTGTGGAAAAATGATTCTTTAAGGTTGAAATATGAATATATTTTATAAAAGGCCGCTCTCGTTGATACTCTGTATTGGATTGGGCGGCTTTTTCCTATTCTCAATTTCAAATACATTTTTCAGAGTATTATTATGTGTTTTTGCAGTTCTGCCCTGCATTATTTCCCTATATTTCAATAGATTGAAGAAAGACACAAGGATTTTCAGAATAATCAGCGTAGTTCTGTTGATCGTATTTTTACTCTCGTTTTTATACTTTGATCTCTACTTTAACATCTACGAAAGATACGACGGAGAGATTGAAGTCGTTGGTGTTGTAGAGGAGGTCTCCCAATCCTCATCATACTCCATGAGGCTGCTTGTCAGGCTCGTAGAAATAAACGGGAAAAGGGTCAATTACCGTGTCTATGCATATCCCACCAGGACCGAATCAACGGGAGTTATTGAGGGAGCACGTATCTCCTTCACTACGGTGCTCGGTGGTTTTTCAGATGAAAGCAAGGCGTATAATATTTCAAACGCTATAAACGCATATGCTAACGACGTCGAGAATTTAACGATTATTGAATATACCTCCGGAGGTATTAACGCAAAGCTTGCCCGTTTCAGATCAATACTCTCAAGGCGGTTGACCTTACTTACCGACAGAGACACCGGTGCTATGCTATCAGCGCTACTGCTAGGAGAAAGAGACCTTCTTCCAAGCAGTGTAAGACTTGCGTTCAGACGTATTGGCATTTCCCACATCCTTGCACTCAGCGGTATGCACCTTGCAATCCTTTCAATCGGCATCGGTTGGCTTCTGAAAAAGCTAAAAATTGCGAAAAAACCACGAATACTTATAACCTCAGCATTCATCTTGCTGTATATGGCAATAACCGGTTTTTCTGTATCCGTGTGCCGTGCAGGAATAATGATAATAATCGCCTCCCTGCTTTTCCTAATGGAGCGCGGCAAGGACTCGCTGACCTCTCTGTCGGTTGCAGTCACACTAATCTGCCTTATCACCCCTTACGCGATTTACGACGTATCGCTATGGCTTTCAGCTCTTGCAACCTTTGGAATAATTGCCTTTGCTGAATATCTCCCAACGCTGAAGTTAAAGAAGAAGAAATCTGCTCTCAGCTTTATTGCGCTTTCCTTCCTGACATCTATGTTTGCGGTAAGTGCGACGCTTCTCATTTCCGTAATGACCTTTGGAGGTATATCAATACTTGCATTACCTGCAACCCTGATTTTCTCCTTCATTGCCGAGGTAGCAATGTATCTTGGCTGCCTTGTCATGCTTATCGGAGGGATCATACCAATCGGCATACTTGCAACAATTCCAGCAAAGTTACTCATCTTCCTTGCCGAGTTATTTTCCTCATTCAAATTCGCATACGTCTCATCCGACTTCCCTTCGGTCAAAATTATTATAATAATTTATACGGCGCTCTTCTTTTTCTTTATCGTCTTCAAGATAAAAAGAAAGAAGCTTATGGGTGGAATCCTAATAGTTTTATTTGTGCTTTCCACAACCTTCCCAACTGTTATGACCATAATAGAAAGCAACAAGGAAACGGTCGCATATTACGGTCAATACAAGAGTGATATGATGCTCGTAAGATCGAAAAGTAAAGTCTGCCTCATAAATTCTTCCCAATATTCAAAAAGCACCGCATACGATGCCATTGATTTTCTGGAGGATGCAAACGTTACGTCGGTGGACAAATACTACTATACCCACTATTCCTGGAGTATCGACGATGAGCTTGACGTTATTCTATACAACATTTCGGTGGACGAGATCTATCTTCCCCACCCAAGGAATGATGACGAAAAAACCATACTGAAGGTTATTGAGGCAGCCGTCAAGGATTCCAACGCCGAGATCGTATTGTTCCAAGAGTACGAGACCGTTCACGTAGGAAAATACAAGATCAATCTTCTTTATTCCGAGCCATACGGCAACACATCTGTTAACGCATTTGCCGTGACAAAGGGAGATTTGATTTACACCTATATCTCATCGGGTCTTTTATCAGATGACAGGAATAACGAGTTTATGAAATATATTGAGCTTACCGATCACCTGATACTCGGCGACCACGGTAAAAAGCACAAGACGGCTGTATATCTTGAGAAATGCTACGAGGATCTTGATACGATAATAATTCATAGCGATAACGTTTTTCTCAAGCAATATAATATGGCTTACTTAATAGAAAAAGGATGCGAAATCTATTCGCACCCCGATTTGATTGTTTATTTCAAGTAAAAAGGGAGCACATGCTCCCTTTTTATTATACGTTGAAGAGGAACTCTACAACATCGCCATCCTTCATAACGTACTCCTTACCCTCAGAGCGAAGAAGGCCCTTTTCCTTGACCTTATTTCTGTCTCCCTCACGGGAAAGGTCATCAAATGCAACAACCTCGGCTCTGATAAATCCACGCTCAAAATCTGTGTGAATCTTACCTGCCGCACCGGGTGCTTTAGTGCCCTTCTTAATCGTCCAGGCACGAACCTCCTTAGGTCCGGCAGTCAGGAAGGAAATAAGACCCAGCAGGCTATAAGAGGACTTGATAAGCTTATCGAGTCCGCTCTCCTCAATTCCAAGATCAGCAAGGAACATTTCCTTCTCATCACCGTCGAGAACTGCAAGCTCTGCCTCAATCTGAGCACTTACTGCAATGATCTCGCTGCCCTCGCTGTCAGCATGAGCCTTGAGCGCCTGATAGTGAGGGCTGTTAACGTAGTCTCCGTTAACCTCGTCCTCGGAAATATTAGCTGCATAAATTGTAGGCTTGAGAGTAAGAAGTCTAGACTCGTCGATCCAAGCCATCTCTTCCTCGGAAAGCTCTACCGTGCGTGCGCACTTGCCTGCCTCAAGAGCTGCCTTAACTCTCTCAAGAACCTCAAGCTTCTCAAGAAGCTTCTTATCAGCTCTTGCCGCCTTTGTCGTTCGGTCAATTGCACGCTCTACGATCTCAAGGTCGGAGAGAATGAGCTCAAGATTAATTGTTTCAACGTCACGAATGGGATCAACGCTTCCCTCAACGTGAACGATATCGTTATTTTCAAAGCAACGAACAACGTGAACAACGGCGTCAACCTCACGGATGTTGCCAAGGAACTTGTTTCCAAGGCCCTCGCCCTTAGATGCACCCTTAACGAGTCCTGCGATATCAACGAACTCTATAATAGCGGGAGTATACTTGTCGGGATTATACATTTCAGCAAGCCTGTCAAGTCTCTTATCAGGAACCGCAACCACGCCGACGTTGGGATCTATCGTGCAGAAGGGATAGTTTGCCGACTCAGCGCCTGCGTTAGTTAATGCATTAAAAAGCGTACTCTTTCCCACGTTGGGAAGTCCTACGATACCAAGTTTCATATTTATTACTTCCTTAATTTCTTATTTAACTTTTATATTATACTATAAATATACGTCTTTTTCAAGTCTTTTCCAAAATTTATATTTTTTATAGAAAATTCATAAATTATTCTTGATTATGTCAATAATATACTGTATAATGTAATTGTTAAGATATTCACTTTTTTAACAAAGTTAACAATTTACCTCTTTGAAAGGAGATATATAATGGATACAAAGCTTCTTATAGTTGATGACGACCATAATATTTGCGATATGTTGAAGCTCTATTTTGAGAATGAAGGCTATAATGTCAGGACCGCAAACGACGGTATGGAAGGACTTAGTTATTTTAAGGCCTTTGACCCCGACCTCGTGCTTCTTGATATTATGATGCCTAAGAAGGATGGATGGCAGGTTTGCCGTGAGATCCGTGAGATCTCAGCAAAGCCAGTGATTATGATCACCGCCAAGGGCGAGGTTTTCGACAAGGTGCTCGGTCTTGAGCTTGGCGCTGACGATTTCATTGTTAAGCCCTTTGACATGAAGGAGCTCTCCGCCCGTGTGAAGGCTGTGCTTCGTCGATACAATGCCCATGCCAAAGGCAGCGCTGACGAGGTTGTAAGATTTGAAAATATGGAGATCAGCCTTCAGAAATATGAGCTAAAGCTCAATGGACGAGCTATCGATATCCCTCCTAAGGAGCTCGAGCTCCTCTACTTCCTTGCATCTAACTCCAACAGAGTTTTCACAAGAGACCAGCTTCTTGACAAGGTATGGGGATTTGATTATCTCGGTGACTCCAGAACGGTTGACGTGCACGTTAAACGTCTTCGTGAAAAGCTTGAGGGTATTTCCGACAAATGGCTTCTTAAAACCGTTTGGGGAGTAGGTTACAAATTTGAAACACTTATTTAATTTGAAAAGGACTTTGCAAGCGCAAAGTCCTTTTTGTTTTAGAAATTAAAGGTCAGCTGATCAAGAGGAGAGCCTGTCGAAGGAAGAGCAAGCTTCTTGCACTTCAATGCATCCTGACCTATATCCTCAATACGGTCGGTAACAAGATCAACCTTAACTCCCTTTTTAGGCAGCTTCATGATCTGAACACCCTGTGATGTTCTGGTAGCCTTCTCGGGCACGAGCGAGCTCTTGATGAGCATTCCCCTGCCGCCGTCACTTCTGATAAACATGCTGACAGGCTTATCACCCTCATAAACAGCACCAGCCAAAGGCGACTCAGCGGAATATGCTCCGGTGATCTTCTTGCGGCGGGATTTTGCTTCATAAGCCTTGAGGCTTACACGAAGTCCCTTACCGTTTTCAAATATGTAAACCATGTGATGATTGGGGTTAAGATCATATATCATCTTGCAGGCAACAACGTGCTCGTCGTCATCCATACCAAGCTTGGTGGGTACGTAATCGCCCATTTGACTAGCCTTTGTAAGATCAAAATCATCAACCCTCGCACGGTAAATCTGCGCCTTATCGGTAAAGAAGAGAATATCTCCGCGGTTATCAGTGTCCTCCTGATAGATAACGAAGTCTCCTTCCTTAAGCTTCTGCTCGTCAGCGGATCTTACCGCCTGAACCGACAGCTTCTTGAAGTATCCCCCCTTGGTAAGAATAAGTCGGCAGTTGTAATTCTCGAAGAATATATCCTCCTTGGGACCGGGAGCGGTCTCCTCCATTACAACGATCTCGGTCTTACGAGGCTTGCCGTACTTTTTCTTGACCTCCTGAAGCTTTGTAATAATAGTTCCCTTCAGCTTGATCTCATCACGGAGAGTTTCCTTGATATCAGCAATCTGCTTTTCAAGTTCTGCAATCTCCTCAACACGGTTGATAATGTACTGACGGTTAAGATTACGAAGCTTAATATCCGCAATATACTCAGCCTGAATCTTCGTGAGGTTAAAGCCTGCCGCAAGGTTGGGAACAACATCCTCCTCGCGCTCGGTATTTCTGATAATTCTTATAGCCTTATCAATATCAAGAAGTATTGCCGCAAGGCCCTGTAAAAGCTCAAGCTTATGCTCCTTCTTGCCAAGCTCAAAGGTCAATTCACGTGTCACACACTTAACGCGGAACTTGATCCACTCGGTCAATATCTCACGTATTCCGAGCTGCATAGGTGTTCCGTCAACAAGAATATTGAAGTTGCAGTCAAAATTATTCTCGAGTTCGGTCACAGAGAAGAGCTTTTTCATAACCAGCTCGGGATTTGCGTCCTTTTTGAGATCAAACGTAAGCTTAAAGCCATTAAGGTCGATAGCATCACGAACATCAGCAACCTCGCGGAGCTTGCCTGTCTTGATCATATCGGTGGCCTTCTTCATTATAGCCTCAATAGACGAAGAATACGGAATTTCGAGAACGTCGATGCAATTATTTTTCTTGACGTACTCATATTTCGCTCTCATCTTGAAGCTACCTACACCCGTCTCATAAATCCTGCGCATCTTCTCTCTGTCGTACATTATCTGCGCACCGCCTGCGAAGTCGGGAGCCTTGATAATGTCAAGAAGACGGTCGATAGAGGTATTGGGATTTTTCAGCAATGCAATAGTTCCGTCACAGATCTCTGCAAGATTGAAGGAGCATATTGAGCACGCCATACCAACCGCAATACCAAGGTTAGGTGAAACGAGTATGTTCGGGAAGGTGGTTGGAAGGAGTGAGGGCTCTTCCATGGTGTTATCGTAGTTGGGAATGAAGTCTACGGCATCCTTGTCAATTCCCGAGAATAATTCGTGGCAGAACTCATCCAACTTTGCCTCGGTGTAACGTGAGGCCGCATACGCCATATCACGGGAATAGTGCTTACCAAAGGATCCCTTCGAATCAATGAAGGGGTGCAGCAATGCCTCGTGACCCTTGGTGAGACGAACCATAGTTTCGTATATGGAGGCATCACCGTGAGGGTTAAGTCGCATGGTCTGACCGACGATATTTGCGCTCTTGGTCTTCTGCTTTGTGAGAAGTCCCATGTCGTACATGGTATACAGAAGCTTTCTATGCGCCGGCTTAAAACCGTCTATCTCGGGCAGAGCGCGGGAGACGATAACGCTCATAGCATAAGGCATATAGTTCTTCTCAAGAGTCTCGGTTATAGGCTGCAGGGTTGCAGCCGCCTCATTTTCTATTGGGTTGAGGGTTACTTTCTTTTTAGCCATTTCTTCCCTGCCTTAGGTTAATAATTGTGTGTGCCGCAGCGCGTATCATACGGTTGTAAAGCGCCAGGCCAACGCCCTCCTTAGAAGGAAGAGGGGCGTAAATTTTTTCATAGGAATGCTTGTCCACCTCACGCAAGATAGCAAAAAGCTGGTGAGCCTGCTCATCCATATCATCTTTAGAACCGAGAATGTAAAATTCACCCCCGGAAAGTGACCCGCGGAATTTAGATTCATCTTCGCTATAGCATACGACTGCATACCTGTTTTTTCCGTCTTCCCTTACGTAATCGACCATATCATTTGTCTCTCCGTCAAGAAGAACAAGAGGTGCTTCGGGTGCGTAATGACGGTATTTCATACCGGGAGAAAGGGCTACCTCCCCTGCTCCAAGCTTATCGGTTACAGCGTCAGCGATATACACCTCGCCGATGCAAGCAAGCTCACGAGCTGTAATTTTTCCGGGTCTCAGAAGTGTCATGCTTTGGTTATCTTCAAGCTTGACGATTGTAGACTCAAGACCTATCTCGCATTCGCCGCCATCAATAATAATATCTATTCTGCCACTCATATCGTCAATTACATGAGAGGCAGTGGTGGGCGAAGGGCTGCCCGAAAGGTTCGCCGAAGGAGCTGCAATAGGCTTTCCGGCAGCAGCGATAAGCATCCTTGCAACGGGGTGAGACGGACACCTTACAGCAACTGTTGAGAGACCTCCTCGGGTTTCAAGGGGAACGCTATCCTTTGCCTTCATAACAACGGTAAGCGGGCCCGGCATAAAAGCGTCTGCAAGCTTGTAATAAAGCTCGCTTGTATAGGTATATTCCTCGGCCTGCTCGGGTGAAGAAATATGAATAATCAAAGGATTATCCGAGGGTCTGCCCTTAGCGGCATATATTTTCTTTGCCGCCTCAGGATTCGTTCCATCACCGCCGAGTCCGTAAACCGTTTCGGTGGGAAAAGCAACCAGTCCACCATTACAAAGTATTTCTGCCGCAGTTTTTATGCTTGCTTTTGAACTTTCAAGGTTGTCTAAGTCAACTCTAATAACCTTAGTTTGCATTCTGTTCTCCCTTCAATCGCTCTGCAGTATCTGCTGCGATAAGGTCATCTACAATGCAATCGATGTCTCCGTTAAGGAAGGCTCCAAGGGTATAAACCGTCTTATTTATTCTGTGGTCGGTCACCCTGGACTGAGGATAGTTATAGGTACGTATCTTCTCACTTCTGTCACCGCTACCGACCTGACTTTTACGTGCGGAAGCAATTTCCTCCTCCTGAGCACGAAGCTTCATATCGTATAGCTTGGTATAAAGGAGCTTGAGGGCCTTCTCCTTGTTCTGAAGCTGGCTTCTCTCCTGGTCACACTCAATCACGATGCCCGACGGCTTATGGGTGAGGCGAACGGCAGACTCGGTCTTATTAATGTGCTGACCGCCTGCACCAGAGGATTTGCAGGATTCAAACTTCAGATCCGCAGGGTTGACCTCAACCTCAACGTCGTCAGCCTCGGGAAGAACTGCAACCGTCACGGTAGAGGTCTGAATTCTGCCGTTGGATTCGGTCACGGGAATTCGCTGAACGCGGTGAACTCCGCTTTCAAACTTAAATCTTGAGAAAGCTCCCTCGCCTATTACGTTGAATGTAATTTCTTTAAGTCCACCAAGCTCGGTCTCATTCTTGTTAACTACCTCGGTCTTAAATCGTCTCGCTGTGGCATACATGGTATACATACGGTAAAGGTCGGCGGCAAAAAGTGCTGCCTCCTCACCGCCTGCGCCCTGCCTGATTTCCACAATAACGTTTCTTGAATCGTTGGGGTCTCTGGGCATAAGAAGTATCTTCAGCTCCTCGGTGATCCTTTCAATGAGAAGTTTATACTCCTTGAATTCCTCCTCGGCGAGATCACGAAGCTCAGGATCGAGACTTGACTCTCGCATCATCTCCTCAGCATCTTTAAGAGTTTTTTCAGCCTCACGATACTCTCTGTATTTTTCTATAACAGGCTCGAGAGACTTGTACTCCTTAATCAGCTCGGCATATTTTTTATTGTTTCCGACGATCTCGGGGAGAGTCATCATCTGCTCGATTTCTCTATATCGATCGTCGGCTCTTTGCAATTTGGAAAAAATCATTTTACGAATGCGCAGAATGCCTCGTAGGTGGAGTAAACGTCTGCCTTGGAGACAACCTCATAGGGTGCGTGCATAGAGATTACGGGAACACCTAGGTCTACGGTCTCAATGTTATGGTTTGCAATGTACATAGCAACGGTTCCACCGCCGCCCATATCAACCTTACCAAGCTCTGCGGTCTGCCAGATAACGCCGTTGTCGTTAAAGAGCTTACGAACGTAGCCAACG
Source organism: Eubacteriales bacterium (assembly GCA_045126855.1). Classification (GTDB taxonomy): domain Bacteria; phylum Bacillota; class Clostridia; order Oscillospirales; family CAG-272; genus UBA1740. Next base: position 123,230 of record JBGVPG010000009.1, read on the forward strand.
AATTCTGCAGTAGCGTCGTTTGTGCCGGACTTACCTCTGGAGCCGGTATACTTGCTCATTGTAGTACCACAGGAAATAAGAGCGCTGTTGCGTCTCTCGTATACGTCTGCGAAATTGGGATCGAAGCATGCTGTAACGTCAGCACTGAGGCACTTGCTCTTAGATCTTACAACGATAGGATTCTTACCGCAAGCGTGAGAAATCTCGGTGATAAGGTCAACGAGGAATGCAGACTGCATACCGGTAAAGCCAACCGAACCTATCTCCTCCTTATCCGCAAGAACGACCATAACAGACTGCTTGGTATCAGCGTTGTCAAGAAGAGCGGTTACCGCAGGATAAGAGCATACTCTGTCGTCATGACCGTAGGATGCAATAAGTGCTCTGTCAAATCCGATGTCACGTGCCTTGAATGCAGGAACGAGAGAAAGCTCCGCAGAGAGGAAATCCTCCTCGGTTACACCGTACTTTTCGTTGAGAATAGAAAGTGCGGTAAGCTTGATCTTATCAGCAACCTCTTTATCGTCGTAAGGAAGACCACCAATAAGAATGTTGAGGGTCTCACCGCTGATTGCACTGCCGAGAGGCTGCTGAGACTGCTGTGCACCAAGATGAGGAAGAAGGTCGTTGATGTAGAAGACGGGATCGGAATCATCCTCACCGATGCATACGTTTACAACCTCACCGTCTGCCTTCACCATTACACCGTGAATAGCAAGAGGAATGGAGGTCCACTGATACTTCTTAACACCACCGTAGTAGTGGGTCTTGAGGAATGCCATACCGCTGTCCTCGTACATAGGAACCTGCTTCAGGTCAAGTCTGGGTGCGTCAACGTGAGCGGCAAGGATTCTGATGCCCTCTGTTTCAAGATCGTTCTCACCGACGTTGAAGATAATAAGGCTCTTGCCGTGCTGGTTGAGATATCTCTTGTCGCCAACAGAAAGCTTGTCACCAAACTTATACTCGGTATAACCCTTTGCCTTTGCCATCTCGATTGCAGCTTCGGTAGCCTCACGCTCGGTCTTTGCCTTGTCAAGGAAGCACTTGTATCCCTCGGCATAATCATAGATAGCCTTGATTTTTTCAGGAGTTGCCTCCTCATAAATGTTCTTTTTCTTGTAGGAAAGCTTATCGAGCATTTCCTGTCCAATAGTCTTTTCGCTCATTTTTATATCGCCTTTCATATTAATTTTCAAGTATAATTTTTGCGAGCTTATCTACCTCGGAAGACAGTTCCTCAAGGTTCCCATTATTGTTTATCACGTAACGTGAACGTGAGATAAGCTCTTCGTTTGACATTTGATTTTGAATTCGCTTCATAGCAGCGTCGAGGGAAATACCGTCACGCTGAATAATTCTCCTGACTCTGACGTCGGTGTCAGCAACAACGCAAACGACCTCATCACACTCGGAGTCGAAACCGGACTCATAAAGAACAGGGGCATCAACGATCGCAGCCTCATATCCTGCGCTTCTATATTCGTCCAGAAGCCTTCTCGTCTCGTCAAGAATAAAACTGTGAGCTATACGATTTAGTAATTTCAGCTTTTCCGCATCACCAAAAACAACGGCTGCAAGCCCTGCTCTGTCAAGTCCTCCGTCGGCATTTACGATATCATTGCCGAATGATTCCTTCAACGCCTGCATGCATGGACTATCGCCCGAGGTCATCTCGCGGTAAACGGCATCAGTATCAATGGAAGGAATGCCGTGTTTCTTTAAAATCGACGAAACCGTTCCCTTTCCGCTTCCGCTTCCGCCGCAAAGTCCAATAACCTTCATATGTGCATATCTCCTCTAAAATCATATTATACTATAAAATACTTATAATTGTCAAGATTTTATTTTAAAGGAGAAAAATATGTCAGAAAGCAAAACAACATATTTTGCGGCAGCAAATAGTTACAATGGATTCTTAGGCTATTTCGACCGGGTGTTCAGATCGGAGAATTTCGATCGCATTTTCGTGTTAAAGGGCGGCCCCGGCACGGGAAAAAGCAGCCTGATGCGTGCTTTATCAAAAATACTAAGTGATGAAGGATGCGAAATTGAGGAAATACTCTGCTCCTCTGATCCCAAGTCTCTTGACGGGGTTATTGCCAAAAAAGGAGAAAAAAGAATAGCTATTCTCGACGGCACGTCGCCACACGAACGTGACGCCGTCATTCCGGGGGCAATTGACGAAATAATCAATCTAGGAGACAACTGGGATGATGGCTGGCTTATAGGAAAAAAGCGAGAAATCATATCGCTCTCCAACGAAAAGAAAAAGGCTTATAAAACAGCCTACGATTACCTGCATTTAGCCGGTGAAGCCGACAATATGATCAATGGAGTCAAAATGGCATTTTATGATAAAAGCCGTGCAAAAATCGAGGCAGAACGACTTTTGCAGCCTTTTATTGAGAAAGAAGACGGTAAAATTTCCACAAGACTGATTTCATCCTTCGGACGCTTTGGCGACTATAAAATCCAGCCATCAAAAAGCCTTTTTGACAAGCAAATAAAGGTTCAGGGAGATGGAAGATATTTTCTTAAATCCTGCGCTGATTACCTTATTAATAACCAGGTTAATATTACCCTGTTTCCGTCGGCTAAGGATCCCGAATGCTTCGATGCAATTCTTCTTGAAACCGCACGAATCCTCATTATACAATCGGAGGAAGGCGAAATTAATGGAAGCGACTTTTTGAATCTTTCGTCTCTTGATAAGGAACGATGCCGACTTGCCGAAGAGCTTCAAAAGGAGCTTTTGATTGAAGCTGCACGATGGTTTAAAATTGCCGCAGAGCTCCATTCCTCCCTTGAAGATATCTATTCAGCGGCAATGGATTTCAGCAAAAATGATCGAATTATATCGGATATATATGCAAAAATCGACCGAATATTCAAAAACACCTAATTATTTTCGCCTATTTATTGACTTATTTTTAAATTTATGATAATATATAAAAAGGCACGCATCATCGTGCGTGCCTTTTCGCAGTTTATCTGTTCTCTGAAACGATTTTAGCGGTATCGCGTGCTATTACAAGCTCCTCGTTGGTAGGTATCATATAAACCTGCACTGCCGAATCATCTGCAGAAAGCTTTACGGGAACGTTGGAATGGCCGAAGGTGTTTCTCTCCTTATCCAGCTTAACGCCGAGATATTCAAGCCCCGAAAGAGCGTTCTCTCTTATGTAGGGAGTGTGCTCACCGATTCCTGCGGTAAATACGATAGCGTTAAGTCCGCCCATTGCTGCTGAGTAAGAGCCTATGTACTTTTTGATCTGGTAGCAAAGCATATCAAAGGTAAGCTTTGCGCGCTCATTTCCCTCGTCCATAGCCTTTTCAACGTCACGTGCATCAGAGCCAACTCCGCTGATTCCTGCAAAACCGCACTTCTTATTGAGGTAGCTGTCCATTTCCGCAGGAGTATATCCCTTCTTCTCCATGATGAAGGGAACGATCGCAGGGTCGATCGCGCCGCATCTGGTGCCCATCATAATTCCGTCAAGGGGAGTAAAGCCCATAGAGGTATCAACACACTTGCCGTCCTTAACGGCGGTTATAGACGAGCCGTTACCGATGTGACAGGTTACGATCTTTGTGCCCTCGGCATTTCCACCCATAAGCTTTATCATCTCACCGCTTACGTATCTGTGAGACGTGCCGTGCATACCGTATCTACGGATGCCGTACTCCTCGTACATATCGTAGGAAATTCCGTATGTGTAAACCTCCTTCGCCATTGTCTGGTGAAATGCAGTGTCAAATACGAGAACCTGAGGGGTCGTAGGCATAGCGGCAAGACAGCCCTTAATGCCCATAATGTGAGCAGGATTGTGAAGAGGTGCGTATACGATGCACTTCTCTACTGCCTCAAGAACCTCATCAGAAAGCATAACGCTCTCAGCAAAATAATGTCCGCCGTGAACGACTCTGTGACCTATTGCCTCAATCTCGTCGGTGGATTTGATGCATCCAACCTCAGCGTCAACGAGAGTGTCTACAAGCAGCTTCATTGCTTCGGAATGGTCTGCAAGAGGGGTCTGCTTAATATACTCGGATTTCCCCGTAGTTTTGTGGATGATTCTCGATCCTTCAATACCAATTCTCTCGCAATTTCCCTTTGCGAGAACGGCCTCAGTCTCGGTATCAAGAAGCTGATACTTCAGCGAGCTGGAGCCTGCGTTAATAACAAGCACTTTCATCTTGAAAAACTCCTTTAATTAATTTACAAGGATATTATACATCAAACATTTCAATTAATCAACACCTTTTGAAAAACTCTTGAAAGGAAACGTTATGAAGGTCGCAGCTATCATCTCTGAATACAACCCATTTCACCTGGGACACAAATATCAGATAGACATGCTTCGCGAAAAGCTTGGCGAGGATACTGCCGTTATAGCAATAATGAGCGGTAACTATACTCAGCGAGGCGAGCTCGCCATCTGCGACAAGACTATTCGTGCAAGATCTGCCGTTGATTGCGGAGTTAATCTCGTGCTTGAGCTTCCCTTCCCGTTTTCCATGTCCAGTGCAGAATTTTTTGCCAAAAGCGGTGTTAAAATTGCAAGCGAAATCGGCGTTGTCGATTACCTGGTTTTCGGTAGCGAAAGCGGTGATATCCGTGAGCTTTCCGATATAGCTTCTATTATGTCGTCGACAGAGTATTCCATGATCCTTGACGATATGATCGCATCGCAGGAATATAAAGAATACGGCTATCCCGAACTTTGCGAGATTGCTCTCACAAGGCTGTATGGCAAGGCGCTTTCAAAGGGCCTTCTCTCCCCAAATAACATTCTTGCTATTGAATACATCAAGGCGCTTTCAGCCCTTGGAAGCAGCATTATCCCTTATACGGTAAAGCGTATTGGCGCAGGCTACAACGACCTTATCAATCCTATGACAGATTTCCAGAGCGCCAGCGCTATTCGAGAGGAACTTTTGCAGAACAATATCTCTGCCCTGGATTATGTTCCGAAAAATGCAAATGCGGTATATCACTCCGCTATTGAAGAAGGCAAAATGCCTTCGGACTCCACGCTGCTTGACAAAGCAGTTATATCTTCCCTCAGATTAAATTCACCCTCAAGTGGTGCCGATATTCACGACGCTGCGGGTGGTTTATATAATCGCCTCTGCGACATCAGCGCAGATGCAACCAGCATATCTATGCTAACGGCAGAAGCCGAGACAAAGAAATACACCAAAGCGAGAATCAGACGCGCAATATGGAACACCTACTTCGGCGTTACCTCCTCCGACGTAAAGTCATTGCCCGCCTATACTCAGGTTCTTGCTATGGATGATATCGGTCGCGCTCTGCTGAAGGCTATCAAGAAGACAAGCGACTTCCCCGTTATCACAAAGCCATCAAGCTACAAGGACTACCCGGATAACGTCGTTCGCCAAAAGGAGCTTTCTAACCGTGCTGACAGTGTATACGGTCTTACGCTAAAAAATGCGAATTCAGGCCGTTTTCCTCTGATCTTCACGCCTTATGTAAAGGAATAGTTTTTTGTGCGAAAACTCCACCCAAAACCTTTGTCAAAGCTATTTACAAGGGTGAATATTATTGCTAAGATATATTCGTAGGTGGACAGGCAGCCGTCATCTTCAAATAAAAGGAAAGGAGCATTTATTATGTTAAACTTTGAAGGCGTAACAGCCGAGGAATTTGTTGAATACAAAGGCAAACCCATCGTACGCCAGGGAGACGATATTTTCTACGGCGATCTGTCGGATAAATATTACGTCTACATGATGATTATGTCGGACAAGAAGTCGCCTAAGGGTGACGCTGACGTTCCCGGCACTATTATGGTTCAGCTTATCGAGAGCAAGACAAAGAAGCCCGAGAAGCAGAAGGTTACCAACGGACTTGCGGAGGCACTCGAATTTGCTGAGGCTTGGCTCCGTTACAACGACAAGTAAAAATGCGATTAACGTGTGCATAGTCGCTATGCACAAGGAGGTAAAAAATGAAAACAAATAAAACAAGCAATCTGCTTCGGTTGATTGCTTTTTTTCTCACCGGAGTGATCCTGGTATGCACATTTGGGTTCACGGTAGACGGCTGGACGAAGGATAAAGAGCCTGATGGCGACATAGGCACCAAACCGGGTCAAGGCGAAAATGCCCAGGATGATAACGCAATCCCCGATACACCAGCGAAAGCTCCGCCTGAAGTATATTACAGCGCCTTGACGGGCATCGAAACCACAAAAGAACTATCAAATAAAGCACCAACGGCCTTTGTTATGGATAAAAATGCCCCCTGCTTTGGACTTTACGGAGCAGAAATAATTATTGATATTCCAACCGAGCAAAGCAACAGATTGCTCTGCATTCGTACGGATAATCAAAATCTTTGGAAGATCGGATCTATCGCACCTGCCCGTGGATACATATCAAATTTTGCAAAGTTCTTTGGCGCAGCACAGATCTCCTACGGAACAGATGAAATAGTAAAATATGATAGCTGTAGCATCAATTTGTCACACGATCTCAAGGCAAACAGTTCCCTATGTTACAGCGAATATGAAAGATATATTTACACAAACTCCGACCTGATATCCCCTATGCTTCAGGACTCCGAGCTTCAAGTGACGCTTCCCTATACTCTGGCGCCCATTGAGGAAAAGGTTGCGCTTGAATCCAATGCAACCGTGATTGCCTTCGGCGATTGTGAGCTAAAATACGACGAAGAAAAGTTTGCCTATTTATGGTACGAGGGCGAGGAGCAAAAAAGAGACCTTATCAACGGCAAAGAGCTTTCATTTGTAAACTGCCTTGTTTTATTTGCCGATTCCGTAACATACGACAACGCCGGTGGCTGCCAGATGGTAATGAATACCATTGGAAGCGGCGAGGGATATTACGCCTCCCTTGGCGGTATTACAAGAATAAAATGGACGTCTTCCTTGAACGGAAATATGTCCTTCTTCAACGAAAACGGAGAGCCTCTTGTAATAAACCGAGGCAACGTATATATCCGTGTTTTAAGATCGTCTACCTTTAATGATTTTTTCGTCTCATAAAAATAAATCTCCTTGAGTCACAGATAGTAATCTGTATCAAGGAGATTTTTTCATTTACAGAATTCGATAGGTTTTATATTGCACTACATAGCGTGGCCGAAAGAACAAAGGTGGAGTAAAATTACTCCACCATAATTATTATTCTGAATAAATAATGCAGTACCTGCTCTCTGCCTCTTTCATCGAATCCTCGGTTTCCGAATCTGTTGTTTCGTGAGTAAATACAACAAACCAACTCATTGAACTGTCAAATACATATAAATCTTCGGGCAAAATCGGATTTGGATTATACATTCCCTGCTCCCCAAGGATATATGTTTCAAACCATTCCTTTTCAATGAGTTTTGCTAATTCCTTGGCATTTGATTTTGCAGCGAATGAACGTATTTTATTTCCATCAATAAAAAGTTCTGCAGAACACGGAACCTTTTCATCTTCTGAAATAAAGATTGCACCTCCATTAATATTCGAAAGGAAATCAAGTGCTTCTCGAAAAGAAACTCTTGAATATTTAGAAGATATTTTGTCCCATAAATAAGAACGATTATAGAATTCAATATCCACTACCTGATTTTTCTTTGACATTTCATCAATAAACGCTTTAAGTTCTACTTGAAACTCATCCCAAGACATTACAAAACGATCAATAAATTTTCTTCTTATTTCTTCGTTATTTTCCAAAAGTGTAATTTTCATAGCATCATCTCCTTAATTACATTATAAAGTATGCTTTTGAAAAAGTCAATACATCAGTATAAATCCCCTTTATTTACAAATACTAACAACGTACCTTAAAAATAAAGGAGATTTTTGTATATATATGAAAGCAACCGGAATTGTTCGTAGGATTGACGATCTTGGACGTGTAGTTATACCCAAGGAGATTCGCCGCACTATGAGGATCAAGGAAGGCGATCCGCTGGAAATTTTTACCGACCGTGAGGGAGAGGTAATTTTCAAAAAGTACTCTCCCATAGGAGAGATGCAAAGCTTTGCCACCGATTATGCAGATACATTGCAGAAAACGTCGTCATCCCCTATTTTCATTTGCGACAGAGATGCTGTAATTGCCGTTTCAGGAGCATCGAAGCGAGACTATCTTGAAAGAAGAATTTCGAGAGGTCTTGAGGAGATAGTTGAATCTCGATCGCTTTACGTCAGAGGAAATAATAAAGAGCCTATTTCGATTATCAACGACGGCGGTTCCCACTACGTCAACTGCGCTATGCCTATTCTGAGCGAGGGAGATATCGTTGGCTGCGTTGTTTCAGCCTGGCAGTACGATATGTCCACCAACGGCAAAATATCCGACGAAATCGAATCCAAGCTGGTACAAACAGCAGGAATGTTTCTAGGCAGGCAAATGGAGGGATAAATAAAAGGTCTGTTTCGCGCATGGAAACAGACCTTTTATTATTTGTTGAAAATCTTATCAGACTCGATCTTTATGTAGTCTGCCTTGTTTTTTACCTTGGAAATTGCACGAGTGAAGCTCTTATACGCCTTCTCATCCTTGCCGTGAATATCGCTGCCAAGGGCGATAACGTCACCGTTATTTATCCACTTATATAGCGATTTTTTCTTAAAGAAGCGATCTAGGGAGCTAGCGTTAAGCTGAAGCCTTGCTCCTGCTTCAAGCATCTTCTCAACAACCTTTTTTGAGTATCTATCGGCGTGAGCAATAATCACGTCAATCCCCTTCTCACGCATCTTCCTTACGGCCTCGGGAAAATAATCCTCATATCTGTCGAAGGGAAGCTCGAGAAGAAGCGATCTGGTGCCTTCAATAAAGAGGCTCTCGATGTTAGGAATATTTTGTATTCCCGGACAAATAAGCACCTCAGCACCAATCTTAACCTTCATTCCCTCGGGAATGTGGGGCTTCAGAGTTTCATACGCCGATGCCCTTCTCTCAAGGAAGTCCTCCAGAAGATGGCGGTGGGGGTAAAAATGCGGAGTGGCGATAACCCTGAATACTCCGGCGGATTTTGCTGAATTCAGCTGAAAAACGCTTGTCTCAACAGAACCCGAGCCATGATCCGCACGCGGAAGTATATGGGCGTGGAAATCAACAAATCCTTCTGATTTATTCATTACCCTTATCATCGTATCTTGAATAGCTTGCATATCTCGAGTATCTGGAGTATCTGGAATACTTAGAATACTTTGAATACTTCGAGTACTTACCATACTTGCCGTACTTACCATACTTACCGTCGATCTTGCCGATATTAAGGTCGGAAAGTACAATACCGTAGATCTCTGCGCCAACCTGTTCAAGCGCCTCTATACATTCCTGTGTTCTCGGAACAAGAGAATATTCGGAACGGCTTGCAAGGATGTATCCGTTAACGTTAGAGTTATACAAAACGGCGTCCGCAACTACCGTTACGGGAGGAGTGTCAATAATGATGTAATCAAATTCGTTGGAGCAAGCCTCAAGAAGCTTCTGCATTCTCTCGGAACTGATAAGCTTAGTGGGGTTGACGTTAGAGCCGCCCGCAGGAAGAACTACAAGCTTACCGTCGGATGAATACTCGAAATGAGGATCGTTGTCAATTCCGGCAAGATACTCGCTAAGACCGTGAGTATCGGTAGCGATACCAAGGTTAAAGCAAACTCTGGGACGACGCATATCCGAGTCAATAAGAAGAACTCTCTTATCCTCGAGGTTCTGTGCAAGGGTAAGCGCAAGGTTACAGGAAAGAGTTGTCTTTCCCTCACCGGGGAACGCACTGGTAACTACGATCTTCTTGCACTTATCAGCAATGTTAAGATAACGTACGTTGGTGAAAAGTGTTTTATATGCCTCGCGAATGGCAAAGGGAGTTTTTGAATTTACAATATGGCTTTCTTCCACGTTGTTTTTTGCTTTCTTTTTCGCTTTATTGCGAGTAAGCATTTCCATTATAAAGTTCATCTTCTACTCTCCTTTCACCAATTAATCCATGTTGGGGTCGAATCGAGGAATAACTCCGATAACGGGAATATTGAAGCTTTGCTCAATCTTCTCCTTTGTACGGATAACGATGTCAAGCTTAGCAACAACGAAAACGATAAGTGCGGCGAGCACTGCACCGGCAACTCCACCGATAAATGCGTTTCTAACAGTGCCCCTGGCATTTCTTGTAATTTCCTCAACAGGAGGATCTATTACCTTGATAGAAATAGAGTACTCCTCATAGTAATCACCAATTATATCAGGGAAGGTGTGGTATACTATATCGGTAATGTCATAGGAAAGCTGGGGGTCTGTGGTGATAGCAGAAATATCAAATACAGTTGCCTCGCCAACGACCTTGATGGATAAAGCTTTTCTAAGAAAATCCAAGGAAACAAACTCATACTCCGGATTCTTTTCAATAAGAGCCTCCTTTACCATTGTAGTATACTGATTGGTCTCCATGATCTGCTCGGTCATGGCAATCATGGACTGCATAGCGTCAATTTCGCTGGCAGAAAGACCTGTGGTAATTGCAGCAGAGCCACTGGTGGTTCCGTACTGAGTAGGAGTTTTAACCATAATAAAGCTTGCTGTGGAAGTATATGTATCCTCCTTGATAAACATTGAATATACGCCAAGCGCACCTGCAAAAAGCACCGCAACAATAACGATTATCCAAAGCTTAGGAAGAAATATGTCAAATAATTCTTTAATGGTTATTTCGTCGTTATGTTCTTTCATTACTATCTCCGTTCTGACGTCAAACAGGCGTCTGATTTTTTCATTAAACTATAGTTTACAACATTTTCTGTCAAATGTCAAGTATTTTCGCGTTTAATACAAAATAATAAGGCTTAGTTTGACAGATAGTCTTTAAGTGTTTTGGATCTGGAGGGGTGTCTCAGCTTACGGAGTGCCTTTGCCTCAATCTGTCTGATACGCTCTCTTGTAATCTCAAACTTCTTTCCGACCTCCTCAAGAGTCCTGGGGCGTCCATCCTCGAGGCCAAAACGAAGCTTAATGACCTGCTCCTCTCTGGGTGTCAGAGTGTGAAGAATGTTGCAAAGCTGCTCGCGAAGAAGCGAGTAGGATGCGCTGTCGGAGGGTGCGGGAGAATCGTTGTCCTCAACGAAATCACCGAGATGGCTATCCTCCTCCTCACCGATAGGAGTTTCCAGCGAAACGGGATCCTGTGCGATCTTCATGATCTCACGAACCTTGTCTGCGGTCATACCAAGCGCCTCTGCAACCTCGTCGGTGGTAGGCTCTCTGCCAAGCTCCTGGAGAAGCTGACGTGTAGTTCTGGAAACCTTATGAATGGTCTCAACCATGTGCACGGGAATTCTGATGGTTCTTGCCTGATCTGCAATAGCTCTGGTAATCGCCTGGCGAATCCACCAGGTTGCGTATGTGGAGAACTTATAACCCTTGCTGTGATCGAACTTCTCTACCGCCTTAATCAGACCGAGATTTCCCTCCTGGATAAGATCAAGGAAATACATACCCTTACCAACGTGGCGCTTTGCAATACTAACTACAAGACGAAGGTTAGCCTCGATAAGCTCGTCCTTTGCCTGCTTGTTTCCAAGAGAAATCTGCTCGGCAAGATAGGTTTCACGCTCGGGTGTAAGAAGCGGGATTTTACCAATCTCCTTGAGATACATACGGACAGGATCATCAATAGCAAGACCTTCCTGGGAGAAATACTTGTCCATATTCTCTGTGGAATCAAAGTTTCTCGCATCCTGCTCTATTTCCTTCATCTCGTCCGTTTCAAGTTCATCGGGACTTGCGGAATCAATGTCACTCTGAGAAATATCGTAATCAATATCCTCGAGAGCCTTCATAATATCGGAATTACCAATACCGCCATCGCCCTTTGAATCAATATATTCGTTAACGTCAATTTTATCTCTGCTCATTTTTATTCCTTCCCTTCTAAATTCAAGCTTAAGATATATTAATTATTTTGCTTACTTTTAATGAGATTTACAAGACTGTCGAGTGAGGAGTTTTTCTCGTTTAGCTTCTTGCTGACCGATCTTTTAAGGTTATCAATACTATCACGTAAAACCTTATCACCGTTTTCAGACAGCTCCATACGCACGCTCTTCATTCGTGCCATTCTTCCCCGTTCATCGGTGGTGAAATGGTCGTCAATATCAAAATGCGAATCCTCGCCGTTAAAATAAGCATTTTCGAGATATTTGAAAATTCTTTTGTTCAGATCGGTCATAAAATCATCAGCACTCACAAGACCGTTTTCAAACGCCATTTTTCTGTGCTCTGGATACATCAGAAGAAGTCCAAGGAGATTTTCTTCGTTTCTCGCCACAGCCGGCGCTTTTGCAAAGTCTGGATTAACCTTATCGGTATAACCAACGGCATCCTGTTTAACCCTGCTGGACTCCTCCTTGCGCCATTTCTTCTCGGCATTCTTTATCATTTTCTCGACGTCGTTTTTAACACTTTTCACTTCAACGCCAAAGATCTTTGCCACCGTCTGAATATAAATATCACGTTCTGCCGAGGAATATGTCTCAGAAATCAAAATTTCACTTTCGGTCAAAGCCTTAATCTTTTCATTTGAGAGATTAATATCATGCTTGGAAAGTATGATTTCCAGGTTATAATCAAACTTTGATTTCGACTGCGAGAGAAGTTGGCTGAACTTTTCTCTGCCAAACTTCTTTATGTACTCGTCAGGGTCCTTTGCTCCGGTAACCTTCAGTATGGTAACGTCGAGCCCAACCTCGGAAAGAAGCTTGACGGCTCTCATGGCAGCCTTTTGCCCTGCCTCATCGGAGTCGTAGCAAATAATAACCTTTTTAGTATATCTGCTAAGCATCCTCGCCTGCTCGGAGGTTATAGCCGTACCAAGGGTAGCCACAGCGTTTTCAAAGCCTGCAGAATGCAAGGCGATGACGTCCATATAACCCTCGCAGAGGATTATTGCCTCCTGACAAACGTGCCTTGCAAAATTCAAGGCAAAAAGATTTCTCGATTTTTTAAATACAGGAGTATCGGAGGAATTCTTATACTTAGGCTTCGAATCATCCATTACTCTGCCGCCAAAGGCGATTACATTGCCCGAAACGTCAATGATCGGGAACATTATCCTATTTCTGAAGGCGTCGTAATATCTTCCTTTATCGCTCTTACCGCAAAGGAAACCTGCCTCAAGCTCCTCAAAGGAGTATCCCTTCGCCAACATATACTTTGAAAATGCGTCAAAGCTGTTTGGAGCAAAGCCGAGTCCGAAATGCTTTATGGTAGCCAGCGACAAACCACGTTTATCGGTAAAGTATGACATAGCCGCCTTGGCATCAGGATGATCAGAGAAAAGGCATCTGTTAAAGTACTTAGCAGCGTCAACGTTCATCTTGAACATTCTCGCTCTCTCGAACTTCGGCGCCTGCCTTAGTCTGTCGTTATCATCTCTTATTATCGTAATTCCCGCACGGTTTGCAAGAAATTCAACTGCGTCGGGATAATCAAGATTTTCTCTTTTACGAATAAAAGTAATTGCGTCACCGCCTGCACCGCAGCCGAAGCAATAAAAGCTGTTATCGGCAGGATAAACGGTAAATGACGGAGTCTTTTCGCTATGGAAGGGACAAAGTCCTTTCAAATTGGAGCCTGCTCTTTTCAGAGAAATATAGCTACCAATCAGCGTCTCAATATCGGTACGCATCAAAACCTGCTCAATGGTTTCTTTACTGATCAAAAAGAGCACCTCCTTTTCATAAATCGCCTTAATATACGATTATTATTTAAAAAACACTTTTTTAAACAAAAAATTAATAGCCAAATTCTTCGCCGAGCTTTTTTATCTCTATTCTCCCTGCTGTCGCCTCGGTAAGAGCAGATGAAAGCTCATCAAAGGACGAGCTGATAATTCGTCCTCTTACAGTAATACCAACGTCATAGAGGCTTTCCTCAATTCTGAATCCAAATGAATCGAGAACGGAGGTAATTTTACCGTAATCAGAATAGCTAACCGAGAGCTCTGCCTCGGTATAAATGTCATATCTTATTATTTCGCCATTTTCAAGTGCACCTAAAGCTGCCGCCGTATATGCTCGCACAAGGCCACCTGTACCAAGCAAGGTTCCGCCAAAATATCTGGTGACGACGATAACCACGTCGGTACATCCATTTTTACGAATAATATCAAGAACGGGCATACCTGCAGTTCCCTGAGGCTCGTGATCATCGGTAAAACGCATTGTGGAATTTTCACGAAGAACGTAAGCATACACGTGATGACGGGCATCGGGATAACGTTTTTTAACAGATTCGATAAATCTCAAAGCGTCTGCCTCGCAGGAAACGGGCATAGCCTCGCCGATGAATACCGACTTTCTGTCCTCGTATTCAAAATACGAACGATTTTTTATGGTAATGTATCCTTCCATAATTACCCCTCTACAACGTACTTACCATACATGCCTCTGCCCTTTTCATCAAGTATTACCTCGACCGATATTCCCTCGTCAAGATACTCTGTTGATGAGACGGTGTAATTATTGTATAAGGCGCTGACAAGTGCCTGGCTTGTATATGGGATAAGGAGGGTGTATTTTTTCTTGAATCTTTGAACGGTCCTTTCGATTGCGGACAGTAAATTGTCAATTCCCTTGCCCGTAACACCCGAAACGAATACGGTGTCATCATTCTCCGTAGAAGGAACTTCACGATTAAGCAGATCGCATTTGTTATACACGTAGATTATGGGTTTATCCGAGGAAGAAAGATCCTCGATAACCTCCTTGGTTACCTCAATATGCTCTGCCACCTCCGGATCATTAACGTCCGACACTATGAGCAGAATATCTGCGTAAACGACCTCGTCGAGTGTTGATTTAAACGCCTTTACGAGATGATGGGGCAATTTTCTTATAAATCCAACCGTGTCTGTAAGAAGAATGGTTTCACCGCAAGGCAGCTCGAGCTTTCTGGTGGTGGGGTCAAGGGTTGCAAAAAGCTTGTCCTCGGAAAGCACTCCGGCGCCCGTTAAGGCATTAAGCAAGGTGGATTTTCCTGCATTGGTGTAACCGACAAGAGCAACCTTAGGAAGACCGCTTCTGTCACGCTGGGCACGCATTACTGCCCTGTTATGCTCCATTTCGGCAAGGCGCTTTTCAAGAGCAACAACCTTCTCCTTCATATGTCGGCGATCACTCTCAAGCTTTGTCTCACCGGGGCCTCTCGTTCCAATACCGCCTCCGAGACGTGACATCTCGGTACCTCGACCCATAAGTCTCGGTGCGCTGTATCGAAGCTGTGCCAATTCAACCTGAAGCTTACCCTCGCCACTTGTGGCATGGAGGGCGAAAATATCCAAAATGAGCATACTGCGGTCTATAACACGTACGCCCTCGCCTATATCGTTTTCAAGATTTCTAATTTGTGCAGGGGTCAGCTCAAAATCAAAAATGACCAGCTCAATAGCGTTGTCACGGCAAAGCTCAGATATCTCCTTAACCTTACCGCTACCAATACAGGTTCTTGGGTCAAAGCTATCCTTAACCTGAAGAACACGGGCAAATACACTGCCACCTGCCGTATCAAGAAGTCTCTCGAGCTCGTCAAGCGACCTTTCACACTCGTCCACGTCACTTCCTCGCTCGGCAATAGAAACGAGTATGGCGGCACTTTTTACAATTTCAGAATCCTTCATAATAAAACCCTTTTAAGAAACAAAAAGAGCGACGGAAATATCCGAGCGCTCTTTTATGATACATAGATTACTTGTTGTTCTGCGCTGCTGCAAGACGCTTCTTGAACTTGTCAAGACGTCCGCCTGCGTCAACAAACTTCTGCTTACCTGTATAGAAAGGATGGCACTTGGAGCAAATTTCCACGTTCATATCGCCCTTTACAGAGTGAGTCTGTACGGTTGCGCCACATGCACACTTAATGGTAGCCTCTTTGTATTCGGGATGTAATCCAGCCTTCATTTTAACACCTCTTTTACATTAAAGTCATTTTAATACGGCTTATTATATCACATATTTTTTCGTTTTGCAATACCTTTTTCAAAAAATTTTAAATCTTTTCCTCTATTTTTTTACGTAAATTGCTCATTATCTTCTTTTCAAGCCGTGATATGTAGCTTTGGCTGATGCCCAAAGCATCTGCCACCTCCTTCTGTGTAAGCTCCCTGCCGCTACCAAGACCAAATCTAAGCTCTACTATTATCCTTTCCCTATCGCATAAACCTGAGACAGCTTCTCTTACAATCCGCCTCTCCTCGTCATCCTCCATCTCCTTAGTCACAACGTCGCTGTCGCTACCAAGAATATCTGAAAGCAAAAGCTCGTTACCATCCCAGTCCACGCTGAGCGGTTCATCAATGGACAGCTCCTTTTTATGCGACTGCGACTTTCTTATAAACATAAGGATCTCGTTTTCAATACATCTCGAGGCATAGGTTGCGAGCTTGATGTTCTTATCACTATTAAAAGTTGAGATAGCCTTAACCAATCCAACGGTACCAATGGAGATAAGCTCCTCAATATTTGCGCCCGTATTCTCAAAGCGTTTTGCTATATAGGCTACAAGGCGAAGATTATGCTCTATAAGGCAGGAGCGAGCCTCAAAGCTATCAATATTACGAATCATCATCTCCTCATCCTCGGCACAAAGAGGCGGTGGCAGAGTTTCGCTACCATTTATATAATATATACTGTTGTCAAACAGCTTTGCCCTTATTCTTAGAAGGAAAAGGGATAACCTACGTTTAATATCAGACAAAAGCATTATCTAAAGCGGCGGATGGCATAAGAGCCATATATCCACCGAAGCTGCCTCCTTCCTTATCTATCGCAATTGTGACGCGAAGCTCCTCAAATCCGTCACCGCGCTTAATTCTAACCGTATCAGCCTTTACGCCCACAAGCACGTGCGTCTCACCTCCACGAGAGATTGGAATAAGTCGAATTCGCTTTTTTACCGCTCTCTCAAGTCCGTCAATATTTGATAGCTCGATGATATTTTCGGGCAGAATCATTTTTGCAAGATCCTTTTTAATTAATAACACAGGACTCATATCCATAGGATCCTTTGCAAGGTTTCCGCTGTCAATAAAAGCGGAAACGGTCGTCTTACTGTCCAAAAATGAAATTTCCACGTCAACACTTCCCTCGCTTTCTATATTTGAAAAGAAAGAAACAAGCATCTTAAATACTCCTATACATAACAAAACTATGAGGGATAGAAATAGCATTTTTCTGTTCAGCGCACCCCCATCTGCGCTATTAAAGAAGTGTGAAAGATATTTATCAAAGAGATTCCAGATAAGACTTACTCCGCCCCCCACAAGTGCCTCGAAAACAAGAAACGCCATGGTGAACTTTATCTTTCGGCGAAAGGATACTCCTTTTGGAGTTATCATACCCATAAAAATCAAACCGAGTCCACCGAAGATGAGCTTCAAAAGGGGTATTTCAGGCAAAAAAATAACCCCCACAGCGCTAAGCGCACCCATCACAGACGCTATAATTAAACGTCTTGTTGTCGTCGGAGTTTTAGATAATATTGTCGCAAAATACAGCGAGATGATGTCAACCGTTAAATTGATCAAAAAATATACGTCTATGTAAAGCGTTCGCAAGCTATCACCCCCAGCAAAATTATTGTAACACAAACTCTGAGCATAACTTGTCATAAAATGGGTTTAAAAAATATTTTTTTAAAAAATAAAACACGGAAAATCCGCTGAATACTGGATAATCCGTGTTTATTTTATGTTTACTTCAAAAGTGCCTCAACTGCATCAGCAGCACGCTCTATATAGTCTCCCTCGAAAAGCTCGATAACGCCCTTGTCACAAAGAGACGCAAGGCTGGGATCAATAGGAAGGCTGGCAAGAACCTTGGTATTATAGGTAGCCGCAAGTTCATTGATGTGGCTCTCACCGTAGGGTCGAATTACCTTGCCGCAATCGGGACATAAAATATAGCTGTAATTCTCTACAAGACCGAGTACGTTAACGTCCATAAGAGACGCCATATTCACAGCCTTCTCAACGATCATAGATACAAGCTCCTGGGGGCTGGTAACTATAACGATGCCGTCAAGAGGAAGGCTCTGGAATACGGTAAGAGGCACGTCGCCTGTTCCGGGAGGCATATCAACAAACATAAAGTCAACCTCGCCCCAGACTACCTCGCTCCAGAACTGCTTTACAACACCTGCAATAACGGGTCCACGCCATACAACAGGCTTTGTTTCCTCGTCCATGAGCAGGTTAACGCTCATAACCTCAATTCCCGTTTTGGTTCTGGGAGGGAACATACCAATATCACTTCCCTCAACCGATCCGCATTTAAGTCCAAAGGACTTAGGAATAGAGGGGCCTGTAATATCCGCGTCAAGAATGGCGCTCTTATATCCTCTCCTCTGCATTGCAACCGCAAGCATGGAGGTCACAAGGGACTTACCAACTCCGCCCTTGCCACTTACTACACCAATGACACGTTTAATACTGCTTGCCGGATTCTTCGGTGCAAGAAGCGATTCCTTCGAGCACTTTTCGGAGCAGTTAGAACAATCGTGTGAACATCCCACTTTATTTATCTCCTTATATTATATATAATCTACAGCAACGTCACCGTCTTTGGCCGTGAGTGACACGCCCTTAAGTCCGGTGTGATAATTTGACAATATCACCTCAGCAAGCTTATCCTCAATATGCTTTTCGATATATCGTCTCATATTTCTTGCTCCGTATTTCTCGGAGTAGGATTCCTCGGCAATCAGGTGAAGAACGTCATCGTTATAAACGAGCTTTATTCCCTTCTCCTCAAGGTGATCACGAAGTCTGCCAAGCATTAAATCCGCAATTTTCGCAAAATCATTCTTATCAAGATGACGGAAGGTGATTATTTCGTCAATTCTGTTTATAAACTCGGGACGAAGAAAGGCAGAAAGCGCGCGCTCTGTTTTTTCCTTGCTCTGTATCTCTCGCTTCTCCGCAAATCCCGAAATACCGCTGGAGGTCTCGCTACCTGCATTGGTGGTCATAATGATAACGGTGTTTTCAAAATTGACCTGTCTGCCCTGAGCGTCGGTGATCTTTCCGTCGTCAAGAACCTGGAGAAGGATATTTAGAACGTCAGGGTGCGCCTTCTCTATCTCATCGAAAAGAACAACAGAATACGGTCTGCGACGAATTTTCTCCGTAAGCTGGCCTGCCTCGTCGTATCCGACGTATCCGGGAGGAGCTCCAACGATTCTGGAAACCGAGTGTTTCTCCATAAACTCGGACATATCAAGTCTGATGAGAGACTCAGGCTGCTTAAATAGATCTCGTGAAAGGACCTTGACAAGCTCGGTTTTACCTACACCCGTGGGACCTGCAAAGATCATAGAAACAGGATTTTGTCTATAAGACACACCGGCTCTCTTACGCTTAATCGCACGTACAACTGCATTTACAGCCTCATCCTGACCGATAACCTGAGAGGAAAGTCGCTCGTAAAGGCCAAAGAGGTCTGAAAGCTCGCCGACAGAAAGCTCTGCAGCAGGAATGCCCGTCCAGATTTCAATTACACGAAGAAGATCATCGGGAGAAAGCCTCAGCTCCTCGATAATCGGCATAATGATTCTCTGCCTTGTTTCAAGGCGAATCTTTTCAGACTTGAGATCTGCAAGCTCCTTGTAATTATCCTCGGTCTGCCCTTCGGTGCTTTCCGCCTTAGCCTCAAGCTCGGCAGTTCTGCGATCAATCTCAAGGAGGCGCTTGTCGTTACGTCTCTTCTCATTAAGCTCGGGACAAAGGAGTGCCGCCTTTGCAGCCGCCTCGTCAATAAGGTCAATGGCTTTATCGGGCAAAAATCTATCGGTGATATATCTTTCGGACAGAGTGGCTGCAAGTCTCGCAACCTCGTCGGTGATGGCAACGCCGTGGAATCCCTCGTAATACTTCTTGATTCCCTTGATTATCTCAACCGTTTCCTCAACAGACGGCTCTTCAATCTTAACAGGCTGGAAACGCCTTTCAAGAGCGCTGTCCTTCTCTATACATTTTCTGTACTCTTTAAGCGTAGTAGCTCCTATCACACGGATCTCACCACGTGAGAGCGCAGGCTTGAGAAGATTTGCAGCGCTCATACTGCCATCGCTGGTCTCACCTGCGCCGGCAATATTATGCACCTCGTCGATCATAAGGATTATGTTTCCCGCAGCCTTAATCTCCTTCAAAAGGCCGAGAATACGCGATTCAAACTGACCCCTGAACTGCGTTCCTGCAACAAGAGCTGTCAGATCAAGCTGCCATACCTCAAAATCAGCAAGTGCCTCGGGCACCTTACCCTCGACTATACGAAGGGCAAGAGCCTCGACTATAGCAGTCTTTCCAACACCGGGCTCACCGATAAGGCAGGGGTTGTTCTTCTGTCGTCTGGAGAGGATCTGAATCATACGTTCGATCTCTCTGTCACGG
Organism: Eubacteriales bacterium; assembly: GCA_045126855.1. Lineage (GTDB taxonomy): Bacteria > Bacillota > Clostridia > Oscillospirales > CAG-272 > UBA1740. The sequence goes on from JBGVPG010000009.1 coordinate 143,661, forward strand.
CCGACGATTCTATCTATATTTCCTACCCTTGCCTTCTCATTAAGATTCGTGCAATAGGTAGACAGAAGCTTCTTAGAGGGATCCTCGTTCTTGCCGTCGGGACGTTTCTTCTGTCCCTGCCCCTTTTCAGGCTGCTTCATAGGCATACCGAAAAGCTCACCGAGATTAAGGGTGGGAACCTTGCCGTTTTCAGTATCGTCATCTGACTCTACAAGGGCGTTTTCCATGAGACCGTTGATCTCCTCGTTCATTCCCTGTATGGCATCCTCGTCAATGCCCATCTTTTTGAGCATATCAACTACGGGCGGAGGCTTGATTCCAAGCTCCGCTGCGCACTGAAAACAAAGGCCCTCGTTTATTGAATTACCGCCATCAAGACGGGTGATATAGACCGAGGCGGGTCTTTTTTTACATCTAGCACAAACTTGTATTTTCATTAAAATTCCATTCCGTCGCAGATGCGACATAAAAGCTTAGTTAAATGGGTTGATCGAAATAAACAGTCTAAAAATTGGTCCACCGATAAAATCAAATCCCGATTTATCCGATACGTGATCGAACATCACGCAAAATATCCACGAAGCAATGATTCCAAGGCAGGCTGAAAAAAGCAAGCCGACGATTCTATTTGCCTTTCCAAGCATGCCAATGCTGAAAAATGAGACCAGCAGATTAGCTACGCCCGATACCACGAAGCCACCAAAGGTAATCAAAATCAAAAATGACAGAATTACCGACAGGATACGGCTTATGGGAATAAGCAGAATGCCTGCTTTGTCAGCCACGATTGGCATAACAAAGTGAAAGCATATCAGCTCGCTTAGTGGCAGACAAAACATAAGAGAGGCTCCGATTTTCAAGGCGGATTTTACAGGCTTTAAGGCAAGGCTGACAAAGCCTTTTCGATAGCCATACATACCGCTTAGAATCATTATTCCAAGTAAAATAATTTCAACTGCAAAACCGATCAACAAGTGTTTCTCCCACAATAAGTATTCTAATACTTAATTATGAACAAATCAACACCGTATCTACTTAAAGATTACGTTTTTATCACCGAAAATACTGCAAAGGCGTATCAAAACACGAGTGTCGGGATTGATCATAACGTCCTTCATAACAGAATACTTACCCGTACTCTCGTCATAAAGCACAACCTTAGCATTTCCACGATTTAATGCGATAATACGCTTTAAGCTATTGATTCTGTTATCGTTAAGAGTTGGTATTTTGATAAACACTCTTGGATCGTTATCGACCTTCTTCTCAACGTACTCAGAATCGGGAATAAGGGGCTCTGCACCGGTAAGGAGAAGCCTTGTCGCTTCGCCCTCCTCCGTTGAGAGATTTCCCGTAATACTGACAGCCATTTCCTCGTCGAGCACCGATGAGAACTTGTTATAGCTCTTGGCAAAGACTATAACGTTGATCTCAGCATATCTGTCTTCAAGAGTAAGATATGCCATAACCTCACCATTCTTTGTGACCTTAGTCCGCTTCGCATTGATAATGCCGGCAACGGTGACGCCGGACTTGTCGTGATACTTCTTATCCGTCCTCACTTCATCATCGGAGGTGTCGTCAAGAATATCCGAAATGCTGTCGGGCGAAAGTCTTTCCAGATGCTTCTTAAAGCTATCCATAATATGTCCCGAGAAGTACATACCTGAGCTTTCCTTCTCAAAAATAAGAAGCTCTCGCATAGTATATTCCGGGAACAGAGGATATTCATAACCGACCTTTTTCGAGGGGGTATCCTGAGCCATCGAGAACAGATCCATTTGACCGCGAATATTGTTTCTCACCCTATCGTGCTCGGAGTCGATGATTTTTTCAAAGCACTCCATAAGCGATCTTCTCGTTATACCAAATCCGTCAAATGCACCGCATTTTATAAGCGATTCAACAGTTCTCTTGTTCAGATCAAAGTCGATCGTTTTCGATACAAAATCATCAAACGATACATATTTTGAGGCAGAACGAGTTTTAATAACTGCTTTAGCGAAATTGCGACCAACGTTCTTAATTGCAAGAAGTCCGAATCGAATATTCTTGCCGTCAGAGGAGAATGTCTCCTCACTCTCGTTAATATCGGGCGGCAGAACTCTTACGCCAAAGCGTGATGCATCGGCAATATACTCCCTGACCTTCGATGCATTATCAAGAACGCTGGTCAAAAGGGCTGTAAAATACTCTGCAGGATAATGCGTTTTCAGATACGCCGTTCTGTAGGAAATGATACCGTATGCCGTCGCATGGCTCTTGTTGAAGGCGTACTTGGCAAATCCAAGCATTTCCTCAAATATTTCCTCTGCAACCTGTTTACCGACGCCACGTTCAAGGCAACCGTCAACGAATGCGTCACGCTCTGCCTGCATAGCAGAGGTTTTCTTTTTAGACATCGCACGTCTTACGATATCCGCACGAGCATAGGAATATCCTGCCAGACTACGGCAGATCTGCATTACCTGCTCCTGGTAAACAATACAACCGTAGGTGACGTCGAGAATTTCCTTAAGCTGAGGTGTTTTATAGACGATCTTTTCAATACCATGCTTCCTGGCAATAAAGCTGTCTATGGAATCCATCGGACCGGGTCGGTAAAGTGCGACGCAGGCAATAATATCCTCAAGGCAGGTGGGATTAAGCTTTTGAAGAACCTGTTTCATTCCGCCTGACTCAAGCTGGAAAACTCCGTCGGTACGGGCATCACAAAGCAACTCAAAGGTTGCCTTATCATTGTAATCAATATTCGATATATCAAAATCAGGGGTGTGCTTTCTGATCTCCTTTAGGGCGTCGTTAATAACCGTAAGATATCTCAAGCCAAGGAAATCGAACTTAACAAGACCAAGCCTTGCATCGGTATTCATATCAAACTGTGTAACCACACCGGTACCGCTATGAGAAAGAGGCACGTATTCGTAGGTGGGCTTTTCGGTGATTACAACACCTGCGGCGTGAGTCGAGGCATGACGAGGCATTCCCTCAAGCTTCATGCTGAGATCAATAAGCCTTTGAATTTCTCTGTCTCCCTTGTAAAGAGCAGAAAGCTCGGCGGTGGAAATTGCATCCTCAATGGTAAGAGATTCCCTTGGAATAAGCTTAGCAACAGTATCCACCTTGCTATAGGGCATGCCGATAGCTCGTCCAACGTCACGAACAGCGGCTCTTGGAGCAAGCGTTCCAAAGGTAACAATCTGAGCAACTCTGTCGTCACCGTATTTCGACTTAACGTAGTCGATAACCTCCTCACGTCGGTTATAGCAAAAGTCTATGTCAAAGTCAGGCATGGACACACGCTCAGGATTCAGGAATCGCTCAAAGAGCAGATCAAACTCCATTGGGTCAACGTCGGTGATTCCAACAAGGTAAGCCACAAGGCTTCCTGCACCCGATCCTCTACCCGGGCCGACAGGAATTCCACGTCCCTTTGCATAGGTTACGAAATCGCTGACGATCAGGAAATAGGCGTTAAAGCCCATTTTATCAATAACCGAAAGCTCGTAATCGATCCTTGCCTCGTATTCTTCTCTGGTATGTTTCTTGAAATCTATTCTGCCCTGCTTTATCTTTCTATCAAATCCGTTTGTAGCATCAGAGCGTAGTTTTTCCGCATGGGTAACACCGCCCTCGGGACGGAAGTCGGGCAGATGAAGATTATCAAATTCAAAATCAAAATTGCACTTCTCGGCAATCTTTACCGTATTACTCACTGCATCCTTGAAGGTTGAGAAAAGAACCTTCATTTCTTCTGTGCTCTTGAAATAGAACTCGTCGGTCTCAAATCCAAGGGGACGTCCCTCAGAAACCTGAGTGTTCATCTGAATACACATCAGAGTTGCCTGGGTCTCAGCATCCGAGCGCTCAAGATAATGAACGTCGTTGGTCGCAACCATAGGAATGCAATACTTCTCACTAATGAGCTTTATGCCGTAGTTAACACGTCTTTCATCATCAAGGCCATGATTCTGCACCTCAAGATAAAAGTCGTCACCGAAGATATCACGCATTTCAAGAGCGGCAGCCTCCGCCTCTGCCATACTTCCTGCGAGAATCAGCTGCGGAATTTTTCCAGCAAGGCAAGCGGAAAGCGCAATCAATCCCTCGCTATGAGCTTTAATCAGCTCCATATCAACTCTCGGCTTTGAGTAAAAACCGTCAATGAAGCTCATTGAAACCATATAGGAAAGATTTTTATAGCCTATTTCGTCTTTACAAAGAAGGATCAGGTGATGTCCTGAGGAATCCTGCTTTCCTTCCTTTAGATGGCGTCCCCTTGGTGCAACGTAAACCTCGCAACCAATGATCGGCTTAACGCCCTTCTCCTTCAGCGCACTGTAAAACTCAACCGCACCGTACATTACGCCGTGGTCGGTAATTGCAACCGCATCCTGACCGAGAGAGATAGCCTTATCTGCTATGGAAGAAATTCTTGTCGCTCCGTCCAGCAGACTATATTCAGTATGAAGATGTAAATGTACGAACTCTCCCATAAGGGGCTCCTTTCTCTATGTTTCGTCACTGAGGTTAAGAAGCCTTGCTCCAACCTCTTCAATCTTTTTAAGTCTGTGAGACAAACCCGACTTTGAAATAGCCGGTGTCATCTGTGCCGCAAGTGCGGAAAGCGGAAGATCGGGATATCTGAGTTTTAATCTTGCAGTCTCCTCAAGCTCATCGGGTAGCGAAGAAAGAAGCTGCAATTCATCGAGCCTTGATATAATACCAATCTGCCTTTCCGATACAGCAGTCATTCTGTCATAATTACTTGTTACGCAGTTAAGATATCTCTGCGACTCACGGCGTGCCAGCGTTTTAATTTTGGTCTCGATTATATCAAATACTACCCTGTTAAGACCTGCATGGCCGTAGAAGGTCTCGATATCGTCTCCACGTCTAAAGTAAAGTGTCTCTCCTGCAGTTCTCATAGAATGCAAGGGATTCATTTCAAGGTCGTTAAGTATCTTTTTAAAGTGAGCAGTTCTGTTTCCCATTGAAAACTCTAAGAAAAATTGTTTTTTAGGATCCGAGAGTCTGCCTGCCGCAAGAAAAACTCCACGAAGGAAGGATGGAAGACAGGACGCGCATTTTTGAATGAGAATATCACAAACGCTGAACTCCTCTATGTCAGTAGTTGAATCAATTTTCGCAATATATTTTTCGGCAGACTGAGAATTAAATCCAAGCATTATGGCTCTGCCACCATTTGATGATCTGAAAATCTCGGCATCCTTACCGTAGAATTCACGAATAAGCTTTGCAACGTATTCGGCATAATCTGATTTCTCAAGTCTGACTATTATCTTTCCGTCCTGAAGTGTTGCCCTTGCAAACAACACACCGCAAAGCATGGCTCTGCGACAGCAGGAGGACTTATAAACATGTTCAATTATCTCTTGTTTCTGTTCGGCTGAAAATGACATATCTCCTCCTACATTAGTTCAAACTCACGTTCTAGATTAATTCCGTATTTTTCGCTTACCAGCTTTTCTGCCCGTTCCACGACAGATAAATAATCCCTTGCAGTTGCTTTCCCGAGATTAACAATAAATCCCGAGTGCTTTTCCGAAATCTGAGCATCGCCAAGCCTATACCCACGGAGACCAGCATCAGAAATAAGCTTCCATGGATAAATATCCTCACCGGGGCGTTTAAAAACACTTCCAAGTGAAGGTTTATCTACCGGCTGAGATGATCTGCGTTTTGATGCAATGCTCCGCATAGATGAGCAGATTTTATCGAAATCAGAATGCACTCCACGGATATGAGCAGACAGTACGATCAGACCTCTATATCCGACGGATGATTTACGATAGCCAAAATCCAACTCCGAGGGACGGATATCGTACGTTTCCATCTTATTAGGATCATAAACTCTAATCAGCGTAAGAAGTTCGGAAATCTCCCTACCGTATGCGCCTGCGTTTCCTCTTATTGCACCGCCAAGGCTTCCGGGTATTCCCGAAAGCGCCTCAAATCCGCTGAGCGATGCCCCGGCCAAGATTTTCGACAGCCTTGGCAGGGATATTCCGGCGGATGCAATTAGGTTGTTTCCCTCAAGGCGAAATTCATCCATACGGTCGGTTCTTATGATTACATCGCTGTAATGCTCCTTTGCGGGCAATACGTTTGACATTCTGCCGAGAATTATATAGGCAATATTGTTTTTTGTTAGTACTTCAATTAGGGAAATAAGCTTTTGCTCGCTTTCGGGATAAACGACGGTATCTGCTACGCCACCGATTTTAACGAATGAAAGCTTGCTTAGCGAGGTTT
>JBGVPG010000010.1:0-2063 GCA_045126855.1 Eubacteriales bacterium
CCACATCAAGGGTTCTCGTCAGGTAGTAGAGCAGCTTCAGTATTTGATTTCCGAGAATAATCTCGGCGATAAAGTAGAGCTTGGCGGCACCTTCTGCATGGGCAAGTGTCAGCAGGGCGTATGTGTAACGGTAAATGACTCCTTCCATTCCGTTACTCCCGAAAACGTTGGAGAGTTCTTCGCTAAAGAAGTTCTCGCAAAGGTATAAGCATATGTTGTTCGTTCAGGTTTGTGTTGGCTCGTCTTGCCATCTCAAGGGCTCGCAGGATATTGTAGAGCTTTTTGAAAAAGCCATAGAGGAACATCATATTGAGGATGAGGTCGTGCTTTCCGGTAGCTTCTGCATCGGAAAGTGCAACCGAGTCGGTGTTACCGTGCAGGTAAACGATGACATTCACGTAGGCGTGACGAGAGAAAATTTCAGAGAATTTTTCAAGAAGAATATACTTGATGTTATAGAAAACGAAAGGAAGTGACCACTGTGGCAAATTGCTTGACACTGAAAAAATCCAACTGCAAAAACTGCTATAAGTGTATCCGTCACTGTCCCGTAAAAGCAATTCGCTTTTCGGGAAACCAAGCACATATCATTGGCAATGAGTGCATTTTGTGCGGTCATTGTTTTGTTGTTTGTCCTCAAAATGCCAAGGAGATCGTTGACGGTACTGAGAAGGCGAGAGTTCTGCTTCAGAGTGGAGATCCCGTCGTTGTCAGCCTTGCCCCTTCATTTATTGCGAACTACGAGGGTGTAGGAATCGAGTCTATGCGCCGAGCACTGAAAAAGCTTGGCTTTTTCGACGTTGAGGAAACCGCAATCGGTGCAACTATTGTTAAAACAGAATACGAGCGAATGCTTGCCGAGGAGGAGCGAGATATCATCATAACCTCCTGCTGCCACTCGGTAAATCTGCTCATTCAAAAATACTTCCCGTCCTCTCTTGAATATCTCGCAGATGTTATGTCGCCTATGCAGGCACACTGCGCAGATATTAAGAAAAGAATGCCGAAGGCAAAGACTGTTTTTATCGGCCCTTGCGTTGCAAAGAAGGATGAGGCTGAACACTACGAGGGGCTTGTTGATGCCGTTTTAACTTTCGAGGAGCTCACCAATTGGCTGAAGGCCGAGCATATTGAGCTTGAAAAGGAAATCGACAAAACTCCCGAGAGCCGTGCACGCTTCTTCCCGACAACGGGAGGCATACTTAAGACTATGGCGCAGAATGCTCCCGGATATACTTATATCGCGCTTGACGGTGTTGAAAATTGTATTTCCGCACTCAAGGATATTGAAAGCGGAAAGATCCATAAATGCTTTATTGAAATGTCTGCTTGTGTCGGTAGCTGCATCGGCGGTCCCGTTATGGAAAAGTATCACAACACTTCTCCAATTAAGGACTTTATCACTATTGCAGACTACGCCGGCGAGCGCGACTTTGACGTTGCACAGCCTGCTCCTATGGAGATCAAAAAGCATTTTACTATGATCGAGCGCAAGCTCGCAGAGCCTTCGGAAAGCGAGATCATGACAGTTCTTCGTCAGATGGGCAAGTTCAAGCCTGCCGACGAGTTGAACTGCGGATCTTGCGGATATAATTCCTGCCGTGAGAAAGCAATCGCCATTATTCAAGGCAAGGCTGAGATTTCTATGTGTCTGCCGTTCCTTAAGGATAAGGCGGAAAGCTTCTCGGATACCATCGTTAAGAATACGCCCAACGGACTTATTGTTCTTAACGAGAATCTTGAGGTTCAGCAGATCAACAACGCAGCAAGAAAAATTATGAATATCCGTGCGGCATCCGACGTGCTTGGTGAGCCTGTTGTTCGTATTCTCGATCCTACCGTATTCGTGCAGGTCAGAAACAGTGGAAGAACCGTTCGTGATCAGCGTACTTATCTTGCCGAATATAAGAAATATGTGGAACAGACCGTGGTTTACGATTCTGATTCCCGTATGCTGATCGGTATTATGCGTGATATTACTGACGAGGAAGCCGACAGAGAGAAGAAGGCAAGGATTAATAAGCAGACGGTTGAGGTAGCCGATACCGTTGTTGAAAAGCAGA